>CAYRLL010000147.1:0-6974 GCA_964425115.1 uncultured Desulfovibrio sp.
TAGGCCTTGTAGACCTTGAGCAGGTCTTCCTTGGGGGTGCCGGTGATGGAGGATACCTTGTCCAGCGTGTAACGCTTGTAGTGCTCCTTCATCAGGTTGTACACGCAGCGCGGGTTCTTGAGGGTGGCGTCTTTCTTCGGAACGCCGTTCTCATCGGTTTCGTACTTCCATTTGGTCTTGTCGTAGGAAGACGTGGCGGGGTTGAACCCGGAGAACAGGCCGTTGCGGAAGGAGTAGTCCTTGCCCACGATGAACGAGGCGTTGGTGTAGTTGATCATGTACTCCCTGAAGAACAGTTCGTTATCCAGAATGTACTTGATCATGCCGCCAAGGAAGGGGATGTCCGCCCCGGAACGGATGGGGGCGTAAATATCACACTTGGTGGATGTGCGGGTGTAGCGGGGGTCTACATGGATGAGGGTTGCGCCCGCATCCTTTGCCTTGAGCACCCACTTGAAGGAGATGGGATGGTTTTCGGCAGCGTTGCTGCCCATTATCAGAATGCAATCACTGTTCTTGAGGTCGATCCAGTGGTTGGTCATCGCGCCGCGTCCGAACGACTCTGCCAGAGCCGCTACAGTTGCGCTGTGTCAGATCCGCGCCTGGTGCTCTATGTACACCAGGCCGAGGCTTCTGAGAAATGCCTGATATATCCAGCATTCCTCGTTATCCATTGCGGCGGAGCCTACGGAGGCCATGGCGTCCGTACGGTTGATGACTTCGCCTTTGTCGTTCTTCAGGAAAAATGCCTCGTCACGGGTTTTTTTCACCCGCTTGGCGATCTGCTCGTATGCCCATTCCCATGAAACGGGGGTCCACTTATCACTGTAAGGGGCGCGGTACAGGGGGGTGGCAATGCGCTTGTCATTCTCTGCCAGCTGCCAGATGGAAGCGCCCTTGGCGCAGAGCGCGCCTTCGTTGATGGGATGATCCGGGTCGCCTTCCACGTTTATGGCGCGGCCCTGTCCGTCTTTGGCCGTGTGCACCAGAAGGCCGCACCCGACGGAACAGTAACAACAGACGGACGTTGTCTGCTTGGCCCAGTTCAGCTTGAGCAGCTGCGCCCGGGCCTCGGTGGGCTTAAGGCTGAGGCCCAGCCCGCCAAAGGCGGATACTGCGGCGGCTCCGGCCGAAAGCTTGAGGAATTGTCTGCGAGAGACTGACATTCTGCCTCCTTAGAATTGTTGCGGGTCTACCTTCCCCGAATCTCGCGACCAAGCGTCACAAGAAGCCCATACCCGGAAACCGCCGGCAACGATTCCACCCGTCCGGACGGGGTCCGGGCGGGTGAGTGCGGTTTGGCCCTGCGCCGTGCGGGAGCAAGCGTCATGACGCAAGCCCGCTCCGCGCATGGAGCAAGGTCGTGTCCGAGTCCGGAAAAGGGAAGACCGGTTGTCCCGGCGTGTGCGGGACGATGTGCGTGGCCCATACCATCTACCTCTGCCCTTTCCGAATGCGCTGAACATTCACCGATACGGAAAGAGGCTTTTTATATGATTGCTGAATACCTGATTGGGAGAGGGCGGACAAAGAAAGGCGGCTTCTCTTTGTGTTGGCACTATGTAATATAATATTAGCTGGTATTTCGGTGTATTGTGGGTGTGCGCACAAGTCTTGATCAAGGTTTGGCACAGGGCGGACACAAGGCGGGCATCTGCCCCTTTTGTCCGTGTTTTTTTGCGGTGCGGTGTTGACAGGGGCAGGGTGCTGTAGCATATGTCTCGGACAATAATTAGCATGCTAATGATTGTTTCAAACATATTTTGCCGCAAGGCTCTGAGAGGTTTGCATACATGCTTGGAATGAATAGAGTTCTTAAAGGGATATTGCTGGGCGCAACCCTTGTTGCCACGTTCTCTCTTGCCGGTTGCGGCGAGGAAAAGGCCGGAGCGCAGTTGCAGGGACCGCCGCCCGCACCCGTGCGCGCTGCCGTGCTGGAGCGGAAGGATGTTCCCCTGCGCTATGAGTATGTGGGCCAGACGGAAGGTTCCCGGTCGGTGGAAGTGAGGGCCCGCGTTCAGGGGCTGCTGCTCAAGCGGACCTACCGTGAAGGGGCCTATGTGCGTGAAGGCGACGTGCTCTTTCTGATAGATCCTGAAAAGTACAGGGCTTCTTCCGCCCAGACAGGCGGCGAGCTTGCTGCCCTGCGTGCCAAGCTGGAACAGACACGGCTGGAGCATAACCGCATAAGCGACCTGTTTGCCAAGGGCGTGGTCAGCGCCAAGGAGCGCGACGATGCCTTTGCTGCCTATGACTCCGCAAAAGCCAATGTGGCGGCTGCGGAAGCCAAGATGCAGTCCGAGCAGCTGGACCTTGGCTACACGCAGGTGCGTGCGCCCATTTCCGGCATAACCAGTCAGGAAGTGCGTTCCGAAGGCAGCCTGATCACCACGGACAGTGCAGGCAGCCTGCTGACAACCATCACCCAGCTTGACCCGCTGTACGTGAACTTTGCCATTCCGGGAACGGAATCCATGCAGGTGCGCCGTCAGGCGCAGGAAGGCAAGGTGGCTGTGCCCGCCGAAGGGTATTCCGTGCGCCTGAAGCTGGCGGATGGTTCCGTCTTTGAACAGGCGGGAAGGATGACCTTTGAGGACCGCTATGTGGATCCTTCTACCGGGTCCATCCGCGCGCGGGCAGAGATTTCCAACACCGATGCGCAGGTGCTGCCCGGCGAGTTTGTGCGGGTGCTGCTGGACGGCGCGGTGATGAAGAATGCCATTGTCATTCCCGAGCGTGCGGTGCTGTTCAGCCAGAACGGGCCCATGGTGTACGTGATAGGCGAGGGCGATGTGGCCGAACTGCGCCCCGTGACTCTGGGGCAGGGCGTGACCGGCGGTCTGGTGGTGGAATCCGGGCTTGAGGCGGGCCAGCGTATTGTGGTGGACGGCATCATGAAGGTGCGCCCCGGCGGGGCGGTTTCCGTGATACCTGAGCCTGAAACGGGCAGTGACGGAAAGCCCGTGGCCGCCGGTAAGGAACAGCCTGCCGGTAACGGGGGCGTGAACTGATGTTTTCACGTTTTTTCATAACCCGGCCGGTCTTTGCCACCGTGGTCTCGCTGATCATTGTGCTGGCGGGGCTGCTTTCCATGCGTATTCTGCCCGTGGCGGAGTTTCCTGAAATCGTTCCGCCGGAAGTGAGCGTTTCTGCCTCTTATCCCGGTGCCAGCGCCGAAGTTATTGCGCAGACCGTGGCCGCTCCGCTGGAGCAGAAGATAAACGGCGTGGAAAACATGCTGTATATGCGTTCGGTGAACTCCGGCGACGGCACGCTTTCTCTTACCGTGACCTTTGAAGTGGGTTCGGACGCCGACCAGAACACCATTAACGTGAACAACCGCGTGCAGGCCGCGCTTGCCTCGCTGCCTGCCGAAGTGCGCGCCATGGGCGTGACGGTGAGCAAGAAGTCTTCCAGCCTGCTGCAGGTGGTCATGCTCACGTCGGAAGACGGACGCTATGACCCCGTGTACATGAGCAACTACGCGCTGGTGAACATTATCGATGAATTGAAGCGTCTGCCCGGCGTGGGCGACGCAGCCGTGTTCGGCGCGCAGGATTATTCCATGCGCGTGTGGCTGAAGCCCGACCGGCTGGCACAGCTGGGACTGACCCCGGCGGACATTGCCGCCGCCATTGAGGAACAGAACGCGCAGTTCGCGGCAGGGGCCATAGGCCGCAATCCGCTGCCTGAGCCGGTGGAACTGAGCTATACCGTAACCACGCAGGGCCGCATGACGGACGCGGAACAGTTCGGCAACATTATCCTGCGCGCCAATCAGGACGGAACCATTCTGCGCCTGAAGGACGTGGCGCGGCTGGAACTGGGCGCGCAGAGCTATTCGCTGAAGGCGAAAAAGTCCGGCCTGCCCGCCGTGGCCATGGGTATTTACCTTGCGCCCGGTGCCAACGCGCTGGAGGTGGGCGACCGGGTTGTTGCCAAGATGCAGGAACTGCAGGGCAGGTTCCCGGACGGCATAACCTATTCCATTCCCTACGATACCACGACCTTTGTGCGCATATCCGTGGAAGAGGTGACGCATACCCTGTTTGAGGCGTTTATACTGGTTTTTGCCATCATCTTCCTGTTTCTGCAGAACTGGCGGGCCACGGTCATTCCGTGCCTTGCGGTGCCTGTTTCCGTTATCGGCACCTTTGCGGGCATGTATCTGCTGGGCTTTTCCATCAACACGCTTACGCTGTTCGGCCTTGTGCTGGCCATTGGCATAGTGGTGGACGACGCCATTGTGGTTATTGAAAACGTGGAACGCATAATGACCACGGAGCACCTGCCGCCCATGGAAGCCACCATAAAGGCCATGAACGAGGTTTCCGGCGCGGTGGTGGCCATTGTGCTGGTGCTCTGCTCGGTGTTTATTCCCGTAGCCTTCATGGGCGGGCTTGCCGGGGAGATGTACAAGCAGTTTGCGGTGACCATTGCCGTTTCGGTTATCATTTCCGGCATTGTGGCGCTTACGCTTACGCCCGCCCTGTGCGCACTGCTGCTCAAGCCGGGGCATCCCACCCCGTTTGCGCCCCTGCAGGCCTTTAACCGGTTCTTTGACAGGCTGACGGCCGGATACACCGCCGGTGTGCGCCTGCTGCTGCGCCGCTCTTCCCTTGCCCTTGCCCTGTTCGGGGTCATTATCGCCTGCACGTGGTCGCTGTTTCAGACCGTGCCCACGCAGCTTGTACCCAACGAAGACAAGGGCAACCTCATCGCTGTGGCCATGCTGCCGGACGGGGCTTCCCTTTCCCGCACAGAGGCCACCATGAAGCAGCTGGACGGCATAACCGGGTCCATTCCCGCCGTCAGTGACACCATAAGCCTGACCGGACTGGACCTGATTTCCGGTACCAACAAGAGCAACGTGGGCACCAGCTTTGTTACCCTGAAGCCGTGGAGCGAACGCAAGGGCGAGGGAGAATCATCCTTCGACATCGTGAAGCAGGTGTTCGGGCGCGGCATGGGCATACTGGACGGGTTTATCATCGCCTTTAACATGCCGCCCATATCCGGCATGAGCAACACGGGCGGGTTTGAAGGATATCTGCAAAGCAGGGGCGGCGGCAGTCTGGAAGAACTGGGCAGGCAGACAGATGCCCTTGTGGCGGCGGCTGCCGGACGGCCGGAACTGGGCCGCGTGAGCACCACGTACAGCACCCGTTCCCCCCAGCTGGACGTGCAGCTTGACCGTGAAAAGGCCAAGGCCATGGGCGTGCCGGTGAGCCGCGTGTTCCAGACCATGCAGGCCACCTTCGGCACCCTGTACGTGAACGACTTCAACAAGCTTGGGCGTACCTTCCGCGTGCAGATGCAGTCGGAAGGGGAGTACCGGAGCACGCCGGACGATCTGGGCAAGGTATTCGTACGGTCGGACAGCGGGGAGATGGTTCCCCTGCTGGCACTGGTGACGGTGCGGCAGACCACGGGGCCGGAAGTGGTGGAGCGGTTTAACGTCTTCCCCGCCGCCAAGGTGGTGGGCGAACCGGCTCCCGGCTACAGTTCCGGTCAGGCTCTTGCGGCCATGCAGGAACTGGTGCGCGACAACCTGCCGGACGACTACGCGCTGGCGTGGACCGGTTCCGCCTATCAGGAACAGGCCACGGGCGGCACCTCATTCATGGTCTTTGTGCTGGGGCTGCTGATGGTGTTTCTCATCCTCGCGGCACAGTACGAAAGCTGGAGCCTGCCCCTTTCCGTCATTCTGGTGGTGCCCTTTGCCCTGTTCGGCGCCATATCGGCCAACTGGATGCGCGGGCTTTCCAATGACGTGTACTTTCAGATTGCGCTGATCACGCTCATAGGGCTGGCCTCCAAGAACGCCATTCTCATCGTGGAGTTTGCCGTGCAGCTGCACCGTGCGGGCAAAAGCTACATGGAAGCGGCGGCAGAGGCGGCACGGCTGCGCTTCAGGCCCATCATCATGACGTCGCTGGCGTTCATTCTGGGCGTGGTGCCGCTGGCCATAAGCTCCGGAGCGGGTGCCAACAGCCGTCATTCCATAGGTACCAGCGTTATCGGCGGGATGCTGGCGGCGACCTTTATCGCCACCTTCTTCATTCCCGCGTTTTTCAGGGGCGTTTCGCTGCTTGCCAGCGGCAAGGCGCGCCGCGAGGAAAAGGACCGTATCGCGGAAGAGGCGGCATTGCCCGCGCCCGCGCACAATGATGAACACCATGCGTAACCGCGTGTGCTGCTCCCTTTCCTCCGGGGGCGGGGGCAGCACTGCGCTTTTCAGGAGCGTCAGGTTCCGATATATCCTGTTCAGGAGCAAGCCATGAAAGACTGTGCACAGATGAGAAGGCAGAGGTTCCGTCCCCGCTGCGGCAAAAGCAAGCTGGGGCTTACCATCTCGGAAATCTCGCGCGAACTGCGATCGCTGTTTGACGCGAAGTTCAAGGCGCACGGAGTGAGCAATGCCCGCTGGATTGTGCTGTGGGCCTTGCAGGAACTGGCGGAGCCTACCTCGCAGAAGCGCCTTGCGAATCTGCTGGGCATTGAAGGCCCCACCCTTGTGCGCATGCTGGACAGGCTGGAGGAGGACGGGCTGGTGCGCCGCACCCCCTCTGAACAGGACAGGCGGGTGAATCTGGTGGAACTGTGCGACAAGGCGGACCCGCTGCTGGACAAGATGTTTGTCATCTGCTGCGAAGTGGAAGAAAGCCTGTACGCGGGTATTGACGAAGCGGACCTGATCAAGGCGCACGAGGTGCTGCTGAAGATGCGCGACCGTGTTTTTGAATTGAACGGCAAGGACCGCGCCGATCTTATCGACTTCGGGCACAGCGCATCCGGCCCGTCTGAGGGCTGACGAACGCTGCTTTTCGATACGCTCCGTCCTTACGTTCCTTCGTTGTCAGGGCGGGGCGGAGTATAAAAACAGGTTTCCCCTGCTTGTGCGGGGGCCTTCATCCGCAAGGCTCAAAGATTCGCCAACGGCTGAAGGCCTGCACCCCGCATTAGCGAGATAA
>CAYRLL010000148.1:0-6967 GCA_964425115.1 uncultured Desulfovibrio sp.
TTCCGCACCCGCAGGCCGCCCGGCGGATATTTTCAGGGTTCGCAGAGAGATGCTATCACACAAGCTCGGTGTCGTCATGCGTATAGGCGGGAGAACAGCAGCACAGCACCACGAGAGGCGTATCGCCGGTGTTTCTCAGCCAGTGCGGCGTACCGGGGGCGATGCACACCGTATCGCCTGCCGCCACGGGAAATGCACCGGTGCCCAGCGTCATCTCGCCGCTGCCTGAGGTGAAGTGGTATATCTCCTCGGTCTGCCCGTGCACATGGGCAAGGGTGCGTCCCCCTACCGGCACCTGCGCCTCTGCCAGAGACTGGAGCACATTGCCGTGCACTGCCGGATGCATCAACTCCCGGATGACGGAGCCATCTTTGGTCACATAGGAAGGAACGGAAGCATAGCGCGTTTTCATGCCGCCTCGCAGAAAGCCCCCTGCGGTCCGGCGGACCGAGGGGGCTTGAAGGTTTGCATCAGAACATCTGTTTAAGCAGGTCTTCGCCGCTCTTCACATCATCCTGTTCGCCCCGCCGGACGGGTTCGCCGGATACAACGGAAGGCTGGCTGCCCTGCTTGAAGGGCAGGAAATAGGTCTCTGAAGATCCGGGACCGGCAATCTGCCCTGTTTTGCCGTCTATCTGCACCTGCACGATGCCGGGCGGCACGGGGAAATCCATGGCCGGGTAGGTTTCTTCCACCTCCATGCGGTAATCCCGCACGATGGGAGAAGCGGCGCGCGCGCCCGTTTCCCATTTACCCATGGGAGCCACCTGATCAAACCCCACGTAGACGGCAGTGACCAGATAGGGCGTGAAGCCCACAAACCATGCATCCTGCTCATCGTTGGTGGTGCCGGTCTTGCCCGCCACGGGCCTGTTGAGGGCCTTCAGGCGCTGGCCTGTGCCGTCGCTGACAACCTCTTTGAGGATGCTGGACATGATGAAGGCGGTCTGCGGGCTCATGGCCTCGTGCGATTCTGACTGGAAGGTGGCTATGGAGTCGCCCCATGCGTCCTGAATGGACCGGATGATGCGGTGGTTTATCCATGTGCCGCCGCGGGCGAACGAGGTATACGCCTCCGTCAGGTTGATGGGAGAAACGGCGGTTGCCCCCAGGCTGACCGACAGGTTGTGCGGGAACGGCCCTTCCAGCCCCATGGCCTTGGCGCGTTCCACAATGGCGGGAATGCCTATCTTCTGCGCCACACGTATGGTGCACAGGTTGCGCGACTTGACCAGCGCGGTGCGGAACAGCGTGGGACCGTAGAACACGCCTTCGAAGTTCTCCGGCCGCCATATCTGCGAGGTGGCGGCGTCCATATAGACGATGGGCGCGTCCAGCAGCATGGAGGCGGCGGTGTAGCCGTTATCCAGCGCAGTGGCGTACACCACGGGCTTAAAGGCGGAACCGGGCTGCCGCTTGGCCTGCGTTGCGCGGTTGAACTGGCTGTCTGCAAAGGAATAGCCGCCCACCAGCGCCACCACATCGCCGTCATCCGGCTCTATGGAAACAAGCGCGCCCTGCACCACGGGGTACTGCTCCAGCGCCATGGGGATAACATCCCCTTCTCCCAGCGCCAGCGGGTTCCACCCGGACTTGGCGTCCTTCGGAACCGCCACGGAAGCCCATACCACATCGCCGGGGTTCAGCACCTGACGCGCATCCTTGATGGAGGGCACCTGATCGGTCGCCAGCTTCAGGTTATGCGGCCGGCACCAGCCCATGGTGGAAACAGGAATATATCCCTTGTAGTCGCCGATACGCACGGAGACACCGGCAGCCTCCACCGCGGTGACCAGCACCCGGTGCCACCGGCCATCGGCCAGCGCTTCCGGTGCCACGCGGTTCTGCTCCAGATACGCCGCAAACTCTTCCCTGGGCACGGTGCGCAACGGACCGTCCCAGCCCCTGCGCTTGGAAGAATCTTCCAGCCCCTTGCGCAGGGCCTGTTCGGCGGCGGCCTGATGCTTCAGGTCCACGGCGGTGTGAATATGCAGGCCGGATTCGTACACGGCATCCTCGCCGTAGCGGGGAAGGGTTATGCCCAGCTTCTGCATGTTCTCTTCGCTCAGAAAATCAATGAGCCTGCGGCGCACTTCTTCCAGATACCACGAGCCGACGGTCCAGCTGGGATCATCCATGCTTTTGAACACCAGCTCCTGTGCCAACGCCTCGTCATGTTCCGCCTGCGTGATCCACTGCAGGCTCAGCATGCGTCCCAGCACATAGGTCTGCCGCCCCTTGGCGAATTCGAACTGGCGCAGCGGGTTGTACTTGGAAGGCGACTGGGTAAGCCCCGCCATCATGGCGGATTCCGCAAGCGTAAGCTCGCTGGCGTGCTTGCCGAAATAGGTGCGCGCCGCTGCCTCCACGCCATACGCACCCGCTCCCAGATATATCTGGTTCAGGTAGATGGTGAGAATCTCGTCCTTGCTCAGGTAGCGTTCCAGCCGGTAGGCAAGGATGGCTTCCTTGATCTTGCGTTCGTACTTCTTTTCCGACGTCAGCAGCAGTTGCTTGATTATCTGCTGCGTGATGGTGGAGCCGCCCTGCCGGATGCTCCCGGCCTGCATGTTGCGCACAAAGGCGCGGGCAATGGCCCGGAAGTCGATGCCGTCATGCCTGTAGAAGCTGTCGTCTTCTGCCGCCAGAAAACTCATGGGCAGGTAGGAGGCCATGTCGTTCAGGGAAACGAGGAACCGCTTTTCGCGGTAGAAATAGCCCAGCACCGCGCCATCACGCGCGTAGACGGTGGTCACCAGCGGGGGGCGGTAGTCCGCTATTTTGGTGAATCCGGGAAGATCCTTGGAGGCCCACCAGTATACGCCGGAAAGCCCCAGCGCGCCCAGAGCAACGCACAGCATCATGGTGATGATGCCATACAGGAAAAACTTCTTCATATTCCACTCTCTGCAGAGTAATCGTCTGTTGTCGCCCGCTGCACAATGCCGTCTTCGCGGGAACTTCAAAAATCAATGCACACGCGTGGTCGTCCGGACGTGCGCGGGGCATGAACAGGTTCAAGACCCGATGCTTCTGCGGCACCGCAGGGCGGACCGCTCCCGCACGACCTGACAGACATGCACCGTGCTGTGCCCGGCAGTGCCTGACAATGCCTGATGCAGTCCTTTCGTTGCCCCTAGTAGTCCCTGAACGCGAACAAGGCAACAGGAATCGGACAGGACCGGAACTGGAGCCGGACAGGTTTCGACCTGAGTTCAGACAGACCGCTCCCGCCCAAATGCCTTGGCAGCCGCCGTTACACGGCTTTTTCCCGGCTCCTGCGGTCCTGCGGCATCTGCCGGCACATGGCCGACACATGCCGACATATGCCGACATATGGCTGACGCGGCAGCTACCGGGCGATATTCATAACACAGCGGAAGGGGAAACGTTGTTGCGGTATGTGCCGCATCCCGGTGCCTTCCGCCCCTCTTCACTCAGTCCCTTTCGTCAGGTTCCAGCCCCCATGCCAGTAACAATCTGCCGAAGATATGGCGCACTTCCGTTGCCGTTACGCCGAGCAGGGCAAGGGATTCCTGCACGGTGGCGGTTTCGCGGCACACCAGACACCCCGATGCGGTGAACATGGTAAGCATCTCCCCACGTACCCAGAAGGGAAACAGCAGGCAGAACCACGGACGAACCTCACGCGGCAGGCGGCATCCGGCCGGGGTAAGAAACACGCACTGCCCGCGCGCATCGGAAGCCAGCCGCAGATGGGTTCCCTGCGGCGGGAAGAGTTCTTCCACCCGCTTTTCGCGCAGGGGAAACAGGCGGCGCATGGTATCCAGAAACGGCCGGGTGTTGCGCTGCTCGGCAAATCCGCCCTCTTCCCGGCAGTAGTCCACAATCCGCGACCACTCGGAGCGGGAGAGAGGAAAGCAGAATTCCTCGTTTCCCGGCTCCACATAGCAGCAGGTGGGGCCCTGCGTGGCGCAGCGGGCGCAGACATGGGGATCACTTCCAGGGTGCGGCCGGTTCACATCAATACACTCCGAAGCTCTGGCGCGGCCAGTGCCCGTTGAAGTTGCGCAGGGTGACTATGTAGAAGGTACGCCCCTTACGGCCCCTGTGCGTTGTCTCATACCTGATATACGAGGATTCCTCAAACATTGCCGCAAGGCCGGGCGGCACGGGCGGATTCTCCTTGCCCACGTACACCGCGTCCCAGCCCACCTTATCCTGCGGTCCGGGCCACAGGTCGTACTGGCTCATGCGGCGGCCGAAATCCACGCAATAGGTATATGGCTTCCCCGGCGCGTAATACGCCAGAGAGGCCGTTACATCGTAGGCACTGGAAAAAAAGAACACCTTGTCCGGGTCCGGCAGGCTACGCTGCACCTCGCCCAGCTTGTTGCCCAGATCATGCCAGCCCATGAGCCGCACAGCCGGATTGAGCTTTTCCGGCAGGGGCAGATAGGTGAGGCCATGCACCAGCAGGAAAACCGCCATGCCAAGCCCCACCCAGACCGGACGCCACGCAAACCGCTTGCCGCGTGCCGTAACCGCCGCACGCCGGACCATGAGCGTTCCCCTGTCTACCGCCATGGCGGCAAGGATGATTCCCGCCACGTAGCTCATGGCCGACCAGTTGGGGTAGATGCGGGTATGGAAGCTCCAGACAATGAAAAACAGCCACAGCATCCAGAACCCGGCCGCCAGCAGCAGGCTGCGGCGCACATGGGCCAGATCCTCGCGCACGGCCACAGGAGCCGAACCGTTCCGCAGGAAGGAAAGCGCGCGCCACGCCCCGGCCAGCATGAAGACAAACCACCACGGCGTGATAAGCCCCACCTGCGCCCCGAAATATTCGGGAAACCTGTCAAACCGGATAAGCGGCTTAGGCTTGGAAGAGGTTACCCCCGCCAGTGTTCCCACGTGTTTGAAGCCCACCCAGTCGTGCTGCATGTTCCAGATGAGAATGGGCGCAAACCCTGCGGCGGCCCCCACAGCCATGGCCGTAAGCGCGCGCAGGGCAAAACGCCGCGACAGCATGCGGTGCCTGTACAGGCCCGCCATGTACAGCACGGCCACGCCGAACATAGCCAGCATCATATATTTGGCCAGCAATCCCAGCGCCATGGAAACAGCCAGTAGCACATACGGCAGGGGCGCGTCTTCACGCTCGCCCGCCCAGTACAGCGAAAACAGCGCAACGGCCCAGCACAACAGCAGGGGGCTGTCTGTGGTCATGAGAATGCCGGAAACCATGAACAGCGGCGTTGTGTTGGCGATTACCAGCGTCCAGAGCGCCACCGAGGGCATGCGCATGAGCCGCGCCACGCCGAAATAGAGCACCATCTGGGCAAGGCAGGAATGCAGCACCGCCCCGAAACGCACGCCCAGCCCGGTATCGCCGAAGACGCCTGTCCACAGCTTGATAACCCACGCGATGAGCGGCCCCTTGGAATAGTACGAAAGCTGCAACCGGCGGGTCCAGTCCCAGTACTGGGCCTCGTCCTGCACAAGGTCGAGCTGTTCGCTGGCCACAAACCACAGGCGCACGGCGGTGGTGAGGAATATGATGGCGGCGGCGACCAGTGCGGGCCTGCGCTGCCAGAGGGGAGCCTGTTGCAAAAACCACCTCACGGAACTTTTCCGGGGCCGGACCCCGATTGCTGAAACGAGTGCAGCTTAGCTTCTGCGCACGGCGGTGTCCAGAACGGCGGGATGCCGGAATTGGCCCCGCGCCACGCCATGCAAAATGCCCCCGCATGGCAACGGGGGCACAAAACAGCAACAATAACGCCGGTGCGTACAGACCGTGCGGGCGGAAACAGGCATGCTCCCGCCCCATGCGGCCATTTCTTAAAAACTCTTAATGGCCCGCTGGCAGAAGGCCACGGTATCTTTGGACATGTTTTCCACGCCCGGTGCCTCCGGGCCGAACAGCCTGCGGCGGTTCACGCCCACCAGCAGGGTGGCGATGACCAGCGCCGTTTCCGGCACGGGCACATCTTCACGCACGGTGCCGTCCTGAATACCCCGCTTGAGGCAGGCCACCACTGTTTCCGCAAGGAAATCGTAAAAATCCTGCATGGCCCTGCGGGCGCTTTCTATGGTGGTATAGGTGTTGAGAAGCACCTTGAACTCGGTATTCCGGGCATCCACAAATCCGCACAGGTCGAGGATGAGCGTCTCTATGAGACAATACCCGGACTTCTGCCGCTCGCGTATCTGGCTCAGGAGATCTCTGTAATCTGCCATGAAATTCTCGACGATCACGTCGAAAATCTGCTGTTTGGACTTGTAATGCCTGTATATCGCCGCATCCGTCACCATGGACGTTTTGGCTATCTGCGCGATGGTGGTTCCCTTGAACCCGTTCTCCGCGAAAAGTTGCTTGGAATTCTCCAGTATCAGGTCTTTGGATGATGCCATGGATGCCTCGTTGTGGTAAAAACGTTGCGGCACAGCCGGTTGCGCGCCCCGTTACGGGCAACGCTCTGCGGCAGACGGATATGGTTGCATCCGCACGCCGGGCAGCGCCAGCAGCATAGTGCACCTTCGGGCCGCAAAATGCAAACGCGCAGGTGCATAAACGCAACGCTACAACAAATCCTGCCCTGTTCCCGTATACTCGCGCGGCACTTCCTCGCCCCGCAGCACGCGCAGGCCGCCCGCCGCAAGCGCCTGCATTTCCTCCACGTCCGGCAGCACCACGAAGGGCGCGACAAACCCCGCGCGCCTGCGCAGCCGCTCTACCAGCCGACCGCTGCGGGCCATGCCGCCCGTTATGACAACGGCGTCCACCCCGCCCTGTCCCCGGCTGCTCTCCACCCCGTCCAGCAGGGCGGGGGCAAGCGAGACCAGTTCTTTGGCAATGGCGTAGGCCATGGCCTCAAAAACCTCTGCCGCTGCGGTATCTCCGGCGTCTATGCGCCGCTCCACCTCGCGCAGGTCGTTGGTGCCCAGATGCGCCCACAGCCCGCCTTCCTTGAGGATCACGCGCCGCAGCGCCTCGAAG
>CAYRLL010000149.1:0-6928 GCA_964425115.1 uncultured Desulfovibrio sp.
CATCTCCCCCTGCATCCCCTTTCCCGTTACCGATGTATCCGGCTCCAGCACCTTGCCCGATATGGACGCAGCAAAATCCCAGTAACGCACATGGCGGGAGGGATTGCGGAACCCCTCCGGTGCCGCGTAGCGCACCTCCACGCCTTCGCTGACAAGCTGTGGTTTTGCCCCCCGGCGGATAAGCACGGCCCCCAGCGCATTGCCCGGAGGCAGGTAGGAATAGGCGGCGTCACAGTCCGTTATGCATTTCATGCCCAGCGTGTTCCAGACCAGCAGCACATGCTCCGCCGAGGCGGCATCAAAGGGCGGCACAGGCACAGGCAACTGCGGCAGCGGACGCGGTGCCTCGACTGCTTCGCGTTTACCGTGCAGCCCTTCCATAACATAGGCGGCAATGGCATCGCGTTCTTCCCGGTTGCCGGTAAACACGGGCATATGGTCAAAGATGAGTCCCTGCCCCTCTATGTAGGAAGCCAGCCCCAGCCGGGTAAGGTGCGCGGTGAGCGGCATGATATCCAGACCGCCCTGTCCCGTGCTGTGGCAGGGACCGCAATAGGTGGTGAACAGGGGACCGCCTTCTGCAACCTGTTCCGGAGAAGCCGGTCCGGATACGGCAGACGCACCGGATGCCGCCCGCACTGGCTGTATGCACAGCGTACAGAGCAGCAGCCCGGCAATTCCGGCGGAGAGGAGCATACGGACAATCCGGGACCACCGTTCAGCGCATTCACGGCGTGCAGCGGCTTCGGTCCGGTTTTCCGTATGTGAAAAAAGGGAGACAAGATGGCGCATAACAGCCTCCGGCATTTGAAATTCGCAGCGCAACAGGCGCAGAACCCACCTCTTACCCTGATACAGGCACTGCATCCGCCCACCAATGATATTCAAATACCCGACCGGACAACTCTACTTTTGCAGAGCACAACAGAATACGGGTATGACCGCCTACCCGAAGCATGCCCGAAACACCCCCTGTTTCCGGCAGCACATTGCTGGTAGCCTTGCTGTGAATCGGCATTCCTTTCCGGTTGTAGTCAGTTTGTATCCGGTCGTGCTCAGATATTCCACACGGCGTTTCGGCACAGCGACCAGTCCCCGGATAAAAGGGACAGGCAAGCGCTTTGCCGAACGGATGTACAGGTGCCGGCAGCCCGTCCCTCTTGCCTCAGGGCAGACCTATCGTGCGGCAAAGCCCGGCTCCCCCCGCCGGCATACTGCAGCACGAATCCGCAGACTGCCCGGCAGCAACGTCCTTCACCGGATACACCCCCGTAACGCCGATTTTCCGAAGCAGGCGCATACCGCTCCGCATGGCGCAAAACGGTACAGTGCAACGGACGCACGGGCTTGAAAGCCCCGGGCGGTTCCGGCTTCACCTTATCATCTCAACCAAGGAGCAGGTTTGAAATTCCTCAATGAACGCCAGCAGGCACTGGCAGAACTGGCAGGCAAAACGGTTACTCCCGGCGACTGGCAGGACTGGAAATGGCACGTCCGCAACGCCGTACGGACGATTGGCGCGTTTGAGGATGCGCTGGGCATACGGTTCTCCGCATCGGAAAAGGCGGAATACGAGCGGACGCTGGAAACCTTTCCCATGTCGGTCACCCCGTACTATCTTTCCCTTATCGACGTCGGCGACTACCGTAATGATCCTGTCTTCATGCAGTCATTTCCTTCCCTTGCAGAACTGCACATAGAACGGCACGACATGCCGGACCCGCTGCACGAGGAAGAAGACAGCCCCGTGCCCGGCATTACCCACCGCTACCCGGACAGGGTGCTTTTTCACGTGAGCAACATCTGCTCCATGTACTGCCGCCACTGCACACGCAAACGCAAAGTGGGCGATGCGGACTCCATTCCCACGCGCAACGATCTGGAACAGGGGCTGGAATATATCCGCAACACTCCGCAGGTGCGTGACGTGCTGCTTTCCGGCGGAGACCCGCTCATGCTTGCCGATGAGCTTCTGGACTGGATTCTGACCCGCCTGCGGGAGATAGAGCATGTGGAGATAGTGCGCATAGGCACGCGCATGCCCGTGGTGCTGCCCTGCCGCATAACAGACGGCCTGGTGCGCACCCTCGCAAAACACCACCCTGTCTGGCTGAACACCCACTTCAACCACCCGCGTGAAATCACCGCTTCCTCACGCGCCGCACTGAAAAAACTCGCGGACGCAGGCATTCCCCTCGGCAACCAGAGCGTGCTGCTGGCAGGCGTGAACGACTGCCCCAAGCTGATCAAAAGGCTTAACCAGAAACTGGTGCAGAACAGGGTGCGGCCTTATTACCTGTATCAGTGCGACATGTCAGAAGGGCTTTCTCACTTCCGCACGCCCATCAGCAAGGGCATAGAAATCATGGAAAGCCTGCGCGGACACACCACCGGATTCTCCATTCCCACTTACGTGGTCGATGCCCCGGGAGGTGGCGGCAAAATTCCCGTAACCCCCAACTATGTGGTTTCGTGGGGGGTGAACAAGGTGGTGCTGCGTAATTACGAAGGGGTAATCACCACCTACAACGAACCGGATTCCTACGAAGCCAGCTACTGCGACAGGCAATGCAGCAGCTGCAACCTCCAATTGAAGCAGGAAGATGCGGAAGAACGCGCCATCGGCATCGTAAAACTGCTCTCAGACTGGGACGACACCACCAGCCTGACCCCCCGTGACAACATCCGGATGGAGCGGCGTGATGAAACGCCATAACGCAGTGCGTCCTTCATCCGGCAGCACAGCAGGCCCGCAAAGCAGATACCGGGCAATACAACCGCATCAGCGGGTGCCGCAAAAGCCCCGGCGACCGGACGTAATGGAGTATCTGGGCAATTCGCTGGTGCAGCATGGTCCCGCCAGCAACCGCGTCTACCTTATGAAACTGGACCGGGCAGACCTGCCTGACATTGTGGACAACATGGTCGCACTGGGCAGGAAACACGGTTACTCCAAACTCTTTGCCAAGGTTTCTGACGACACAGAGCAGGCATTCTCCCGGCGGGGGTTCGTCCGGGAGGCGCGCTCTCCGTTGCTGGTGAGGGGGCAGAACGCCGGATGCTTCATGGGGAAATATCTTTCTCCCGAACGCGGCGTGGCGGATGACAGGGCAACCCTCTCCCGGACTCTTGCTCTGGCCCTCTCTGCGGCCAAAGTGGCCGAGACAGCCTCGGAGAAACCCACCCCGCCAAAGGTGCACAAGCTTACACCGGAACATGCGCATGAACTGGCGGCGCTGTATGAAAAGGTATTTTCCAGCTACCCCTTCCCCATCTTCGACCCCGCCTACCTGCGCGAAGCCATGGAGGAAGCTACCGTTTTCTTCGGCATCCGCGAAGGCGACCGGCTTGTGGCCGCAGCCTCTTCAGAAATGGATATGCACTGGCGGTGTGCAGAGATGACCGATTTTGCCACTCTGCCGGAATTCAGGGGAAGAGGTGCCGCAGCCACCCTGCTCGCAAACATGGAAAAGACGGTTTCCCGGCTGGGCATTCTCGCGGCGTATACCATTGCCCGTGGCGTAAGCCCCGGCATGAACATTGTGTTCGCCCGTGCGGGCTACAGGTATGACGGCACACTGACCAACAACACCCAGATAGCCGGGGGACTGGAGAGCATGAATGTCTGGTCCAAGCCGCTGCCTGCGGGACAGGGCCTGCGCTCCGCCATCCGGAACCAAGGCTGACCGGCAGAAGCGGACTGCGTACACCAGACAGAAATGCGATACTATTTGGGCAGCAGGATGGCTCCGTCCTGCTGCCCCGCCAGTTCTGCGGTGATAAGGCGGCACATCTTCTGGTATCGAGCGTTCAGGCTGGCGAATTCCCGCACCTTGCGGGCAAAGGTTTCGCCGCGTTCCCGCACATGCCTGTCAAAGAGGTCGCAGGCAAAACGGTACAGGACCAAATCGGCCGCGTTGCGCTCACGGGCAAGGGCCAGCGCATCCGCATCCGGGGTCATTCTGCTTTCCGGTGCAAGCACGTTGCGCTTTTCGTGGCACAGGGAACGCAACCCCAGATGCCCGGCCAGCAGCAGCAGGCTTTCGTCAAAACGCTCCTGAATCCCCACGAAATCGAACACATGCTCCAGATTGTGCATGGCAGCCCGCAGTGCCTGTTCCGGATACGACTGCACGTCAAAATCCTCGCCCGAAAAAAAGCGGGTCATAAAATTCTTGCCACGGTAGACCAGCCTTGGTTCCATGCTCTCCACATAGTCGCCAAACCCTATGTTGTTCTCGTTCAGGTAGGCATACATGTGGTTCTGCGGCCACGACTTAAGAAAGATATATTCGGAAACAAGGCGCTCCACCGGGTCGCGCAGAAAGGTGAACACAGACACATCGCGGGAATAGATGCGCGGCGGACGGTACGTTTCCAGAAAAAGGTGCCCCTGAATGACCCGCACCCCTTCCAGCGCCTCAGGGCGTATTTCACGGTGCCTGTGGTACTCTTCCGCGCTGTACACGCTGAAAATCTCGTGCGGGGCAAAATTGTCCCTGATGATGGCGTTCAGCGTTGTGCCCGCCGTGCGGGGCAGATGCAGGAAAAAATGAAGGCGTGTATCCATGGATGTTCCGTACCGCATACGGCACCGTTGTTGCAAGAATTTCAGCAGATGTCAGGAGTCCGGCAGGTAGTGCGCTCGCTGCACGCCCAGCCGCGCAGCACACTCTCTTGCAGATTCGTGCGTACCGTATGTTTTCCGGTTCATCGGAATACCGCCCTCTCCATGGCTATGGCAGGTGCCCAGGCGCGCGACCGCAATCAGCCCGGATGAGCAATCCGAACACATCAGATGGCTACGCAAACCACACGCTCCACGATACCCGCGTAGCCCGCGGGCAGGAAAAACTGACCATGCCGGAAACCACAACCCTGCTGAACATAGAATTCAACTCGTCCTGCAACCTGCGCTGCCGCTGGTGTTCGCTGGACCACAGCCGCCCGCGCAGGAGCATGTCTCCGGAAACGCTGGATGCATTGCTGCGGCAACTGGCACAGAACGCCCTGCCCGCCCTCCGGCACATAGACCTGCATAACGGCGGAGAAACCCTGCTGCACCCGGACATGTCTTCCATGCTGAACGTGCTGCGCCGCTGGAAGCCTTTTCTCCCCGGCAGCCCCCGCATACGCCTGCTCACAAACGGCATGGCGCTCTCAGAGCGCAAGGCGGTGCAGATTGCACAGAGCGGCGTTATTGACCGGATGCGGTTCAGCATAGACGGCGGATCACCCGGGCAATATGAATCCATACGCAGAGGCGCCCGCTGGCAGGCGCTTACAAGAAACGTGCTGCGTTTCATGGCGCATAACAACCATGCCGCGCACCGGGCGGAGACGGAAGCCATCTGCCTGCTTCCCGCCGGACACGCGGAGCCCTTTGCCCCGGAGTTTGCCTCGCTTCTCTCGCACTTCGATACCGTGTCCCTGCGCCATCCGCACAACTGGGACGGCAGCGCAGAGCTTGGCGTGGACGATTCGGGCTACCGGGAAACCGCCTCCCGTATGCAGGGCAAGTGCTGCTTCCTTCTGCTGCATAATCTGGTCGTGCTGCCTGAGGGCGATGTAACGGCATGCTGCAATGACCTGAACGCACGCCTTGTACTCGGCAACATACATACTACCGACATCGGCGCCATAGCGCGCTCGGAAATCCGCACCGCCATGTGCCGCCTCATGGAGCAGGGGCGAAAGCACGAGATTCCGCTCTGCAGGCAATGCACGGGCTTCTTTCAGCCCGGCTGACGGCTCTGCCACCCCCTTTCATCCATACCCCATGCGGTATCCGCCCAAGAAACGCGAAAATAGCAGCAACTCAACATACTGATATTAATCATAATAAACCCACACAAACACTCCGGAAATAAATATTTCTTAAATTCATACCTTTTTTGTAGGAAAAGCTTGCCTAAAGCATACAAGATCGGTATGGTTTAGCCGAAGACAACGGGCAAGGGGTCGTCGGTATACACGCGAAAGGGAGCAACACTGCACCGCTTCACATGAATGCCGATTTTTCCGAAACAGGGGATGCCAAACGGCCTGACCTGACGTATATTACAGTCAAGGTTCGGACGACCCCTCGGAAACAGTACGACACACCTGCTCGCACCGGCTTGTCCGACACAATAAACCCCTACCGGGTACCTGTATAAAACACCGGCAGGGAAAGACGGTTCAACCGGGAAGTCCTGTATGTTCAATTCCTACCTGTGAGGTAGGAGATGGATACGGAACGGTTTGAGAACCTTTAGTGAAGGAGACTGGCTATGACAACGCGCATCTACACGACGCAGGACGAACAGCAGAAGCCCATGAACTGGGATATGTGGACCTGTTTCAACAAGAAGCGGTGGGAACAGCGTGCCAAGGAAAGGGCAGCCAAGCCCCGCGAAGCGCAGGAAGAGGCCGAGAACCGTCCCATGGACTGGGATATGTGGAAGCCCTTCCGCAAGCATTAGGGCAGTCCCGGAACATACCCATGCCACACGGCAGGGCAGTGCGGTTCCCCCATGCGCGCACGCCTGCCTCCCCTTCCGCAGCAGATGCGGAAACTGAAAGGCCACAGGGTTGACCGGATTCACGGAAAAGCCTCCGGCGGCATGCGCCTTCCCGCATGACCGCACCGGGGACTGGTTCCGGAAAAATTTCACCGGAACGGGCATAACCGTTCTGGGCACCGCCGGCAGGCAGTGCCCGGCGGAAAAGCCGGAGCAGACGTTCCGCATGCATATCAGCGCGTATCGGGCGATGAAACGGGGTGTATCCGCATCCTTCACAAGGCCACCCCGTTTCATCCCAAATTCTTCCACCAGACCTGCCGGCACGGCGTACCGCCAGAATGTACCTGCCATTGTACCCGGCAGACACGTCCCGCATAATCCGGCGGGTTTCTTGACGCAAAGCGGTGGCTCATGTAGGGGTA
>CAYRLL010000150.1:0-6834 GCA_964425115.1 uncultured Desulfovibrio sp.
GGATGATGCGTTTACTCAGCATGGGCGGCCTCCCGGCAGTAGACGTGGAAATTTTGCAGAAACTTCAGGCCCGGCCGGCCGCTTTTTTCCGGATGGAACTGCACCGCCCACAGGCCGGGACCGCCGTGTATGGCGCAGAACTCGTGTCCGTAATGGGTGGTGGCAATGACATATTCCGGGTCCGGGGCGGGGTAGTAGCTGTGCACGAAATAAAATTCCGCATCGGATTCTATGCCGCGCATCAGTTCGCAGGTTTTGCGCAGGGTAAGCCGGTTCCAGCCCATGTGGGGCACGCGGATGGGGGTGCCGTCTTCCTCTTCCCACGCGGGGTTGAAGAGATTGCACTGGCCGGGGATTATGCCCAGCGCCTTGGTGTCATTCTCCTGGCTGTAGTCCAGCATGATCTGACAGCCTACGCAGATGCCCAGCAGGGGCTTGCCCGCTTCCACGGCATTCTTGAGCACCGTGTCCAGCCCGGTGGCCACCAGTTCGTCCATGGCCTGACCCGCCGCTCCCACACCGGGGAAGATAATGCCCTGTGCGGCCATGATCTCGTCCGGATCAGCCGTTATGGCGCAGGGAATGCCAAGGTGGTCCAGAGCGCGGCGGACGCTGGTCTGGTTTCCCGCCTTGTACTTCAGGATTGCGAGCATGCACTTCCTCCTCTTGTCAGGCCTGAATGGTTCTTGCGCCATGCAGTGTACCCTATTGAACGCTCTGCGAAAGCAGAAATTTTATCGGGCAGATCAGGGCCGCAGCCCTCACGCAGGCTCATATCGCTATCGGGGAGTACCAAGCATGCGGGGCAAGGGCAAGCATTTCGTGCGTGGCCGCAGGCGTACCGCCAAGCTTGCGGAAAATCAGGAAAGCCATGCCGCAATCCGCTCGCCCCACAGCACCTGCACCATGCCGCCAAGGGAGAGGAACGGGCCGAAAGGGATCATGCGGCGCACGGGGCGCGTTGCGGCGGCAAGATGCAACAGGTGGGCAAGGCGGTTACAGGCGTGAAACAGCAGGGCACTTACCGCAGCCACGGTGAACAGCACGGGCAGGCCGCCCAGCCCGCTCAGCGCGCCCAGCATGAGCATGAGCTTAACATCACCGGTGCCCACGCCCTCCGTTCCCAGCAGCCTGTAGGCACGCTGCATCAGCCACAACAGGCCCGCGCCGGTTGCGCTGCCCAGCAGTGCCTGTTCCGGGGCCATGCCCATGGGCAGTACGGAGACTATAAACGCCAGAACAGCTCCGGGCAGGGTGAGCACATTGGGCAGCAGGTAGCATTCCATATCAATGGCGGAAGCCATGAGCAGGATGGCTCCCACGGCCATAAGGCCCAGCCACCGGGCCAAGGCTGTGGCCGCTTCCGCAGAGAAAACCGGAAGCGGGCCGAGTTCCGTGGCGGCTCCTGAACCGATCCCTGCGCCGGTTGCGGCAACAGGCAGGACATGCACGGCAACAGACAGGACATGCACGGCAACAGGCAGGACATGCACGGCAACGGCTGCCGCCCACAGGCAGGAGGCCACGGGCAGCAGCAGGCTGGCCGATGGCAGCGATGTGCCGCAGGCAGGGCAGGGCCCACGCGCAAGCAGGTGACCCAGCACCGGCAGGGCAGAAAGCCCGTGACGGCGTGCGCCGCAGATTCTGCACCCGGAATGCGGCCTGTAGCGGCTGCCCGTGAGAGCACCCGTATGCACATCTTCTCGTGTACCGGCAAGAAAGCGGTTCACCACGGCGGCATACACGCAGCCCGTAAGAAGGCCGATTACGCCTGCGAGAATGGGGAGCAACATGCCTTTTTTGCCTGTTCCTTACGCGGTGTGTGGAAAAAACGGCGGGGCAGCGCAGGGTGCCACGCCACGTCCGGCACGCAACATGCCCAATTTATTGCATGCTCCCGGCGGGCTGACAACCCGGTTTCTGTCCTTGCTAAAGCGTTGCTTCATATAGTAAGGAATGAGGGTTTCAGGCGGGGGCGTCGCATACAAGACGCCTCCTTGTGAAGGGCGTGCCCTATCATTCCCGAGAGGAATACACGGCCGCACGGTGCCGCCTGCCGCACCCCCGCGCGGGGCGGCTTTGGCCCGTGCCGCACAGGCAGGAAAGACCCGATCCAACAGCCAGCTAAACAGGGACCGGAACAGGCTCCTACACAGGGAATAATCGAGACATGCCAAAAAGGACTGACTTAAAGCGCATCATGGTCATAGGCTCCGGGCCCATTGTCATCGGGCAGGCCTGCGAATTCGACTACTCCGGCACGCAGGCGGTGAAGGCGCTCAAGGAGGAAGGCTACGAGGTGGTGCTGGTGAACTCCAACCCCGCCACCATCATGACCGACCCGGACCTTGCAGACCGCACCTACATTGAACCCATTGAGCCGGAAACCGTGGCCGCCATCATCCGCAAGGAGCGCCCCTGCGCCCTGCTGCCCACCCTTGGCGGGCAGACCGGGCTGAACACCGCCCTTGCCGTGGCCAAGATGGGCGTGCTGGAAGAGTGCGGCGTGGAGCTCATAGGGGCCACGGAGGCGGTGATAGAAAAGGCGGAAAGCCGTGAGCTGTTCCGTGCGGCCATGGAGAACATAGGCCTTATGGTGCCGCTTTCCCACATTGCCCGCTCCATGGACGATGTGCGCCGCATTGGCGAAGAAATGCCCTTTCCCATCATCATCCGTCCCGCGTTCACGCTTGGCGGCAAGGGCGGCGGCATTGCCTACAATATGGAAGACCTGGAGCACATCGCCTCGCAGGGGCTTGCCGCGTCCATCCAGTCCGAGGTGCTGCTGGAGCAGTCGGTGCTGGGCTGGAAGGAATTTGAGATGGAGGTCATGCGCGATAAGGCCGACAACTGCGTCATCATCTGTTCCATCGAAAACTTTGACCCTATGGGCGTGCACACGGGCGACTCCATCACCGTTGCCCCCTCGCAGACCCTGACCGACCTTGAATACCAGAAGATGCGCGATGCCTCCATCGCCATCATGCGCGAGATAGGCGTGGAAACGGGCGGTTCCAACGTGCAGTTCGGCGTGAACCCGGAAAACGGCGATCTGGTGGTCATTGAGATGAACCCCCGCGTGAGCCGTTCTTCCGCACTGGCGTCCAAGGCAACGGGCTTTCCCATTGCCAAGATAGCTGCCAAGCTTGCCGTGGGCTATACGCTGGACGAGATTCCCAACGACATCACCCGCGAGACCATGGCCGCCTTTGAGCCGACCATCGACTACGTGGTGACCAAGATTCCGCGCTTTACCTTTGAAAAGTTTCCCGGCGCAAAGGATGAACTGAACACCGCCATGAAGAGTGTGGGCGAGGCCATGTCCATAGGCCGCACCTTCAAGGAATCGCTGCAAAAGGGCCTGCGCTCTCTGGAAATCGGCGCGGCCGGGCTGGCACGCCGTTTCCGCAGCCGCCTGCCGGAGCGCGAAGAGGTTATCACCAAGCTGCGCACGCCCAACTCCATGCGCATGTTTTACATCCGCGATGCCATGCTCATGGGCATGAGCATTGAAGAGATATTCGACCTGACCAAGATAGACCCGTGGTTCCTGCACCAGATACGCGACATCATTGCCGTGGAGGACGAACTGCGCGACTTTGGCCGGGCCAATTCGCTCATTCCCGACAATCCCGAGCTTGTGGAGCTGATGCGCCGGGCCAAGGAATACGGCTTTTCCGACCGCCAGCTGGCGGAAATGTGGAAGCAGCCGGAAGTGGCCATACGCCAGTTGCGCAAAGACATGGGCATTATGCCCACCTATTATCTGGTGGATACCTGCGCTTCGGAGTTTGAAGCCTACACCCCCTATTACTACTCCACCTACGAGACGGGCAAAGAAATCGTGGCCGAAGACCGCAAAAAGGTCATCATCCTCGGCGGCGGTCCCAACCGTATCGGGCAGGGCATAGAATTCGACTACTGCTGCTGCCACGCCTCCTTCGCCCTGCGCGACATGGGTGTGCAGTCCATCATGGTCAACTCCAACCCGGAGACCGTTTCCACGGACTATGACACCTCTGACAGGCTGTACTTTGAGCCGCTGACCTACGAAGACGTGATGAACATAGTGGAGCTGGAGAAGCCGGACGGCGTGATCGTGCAGTTTGGCGGGCAGACCCCGCTGAACCTTGCCGTACCGCTGCTGCGTTCCGGGGTGCCCATTCTGGGCACGCATCCCGATTCCATTGACCGCGCGGAAGACCGCGAGCGGTTTCAGGCGCTTATACAGAAGCTGGGGCTCACCCAGCCTGCCAACGCCACGGTCATGACGCTGGACGAGGCGCGCCGTGCGGCGGAAGGCATAACCTATCCGCTGGTGGTGCGGCCCTCTTACGTGCTGGGCGGACGCGCCATGGAGGTGGTGTACGACGAGGAGCAGCTTGCCACCTACTTCCGCGATGTGGTGGGCACCAGCGCGCCGGAGCACCCCATCCTGCTGGACAAGTTCCTTGAGAACGCCATTGAGGTGGATGTGGACGCCCTTGCCGACGGCACGGACGTATACGTTGCGGGCATTATGGAGCACATAGAAGAGGCGGGCATCCATTCCGGCGACTCCGCCTGCGCGCTGCCGCCCTATTCGCTGCCGCAATCCATCATTGACGAGATTGACCGCCAGACCGTGGCCCTTGCCAAGGAACTGCGCGTGGTGGGGCTTATGAACATTCAGTTCGCCGTAAAGGACGGCACCGTGTTCATACTGGAAGTGAACCCCCGCGCCTCGCGTACCGCGCCGTTCGTTTCCAAGGCAACGGGCGTGCCGCTGCCGCGTCTTGCCACGCAGGTGATGATGGGCAAAACCATCAAGGAGTTGAACCCCGCCGCCATGCGCCGTTCCGGCTACATATCGGTGAAGGAATCTGTATTCCCGTTCAGCCGGTTCCCCGGCGTGGATATTCTGCTGGGACCGGAAATGCGCTCCACCGGCGAGGTGATGGGCATTGCGGACACCTTTGAAGAAGCCTTCATGAAGGGGCAGCTTGCCTGCGGGCAGCGCCTGCCGCAGTCCGGCAAGGTGTTCATTTCTGTCAATGACCGCGACAAGAACAATATCCTTGATGTGGCACGTAAGTTCCACGAGCTGGGATTCGAGATTCTGGCCACCACCGGCACGGCGCAGCTGTTCGGCGAGAACGGCATTCCCGCCACCCGCGTGGCCAAGGTGTATGAAGGACGTCCCAACATTGTGGACTTTATCAAGAACGGAGAAGTGGCCCTGCTGCTGAACACCGCCTCCGGCAAGCGCACGGTGGAGGACTCCAAGTCCATCCGTCAGGCAACGCTGCTCTACAACGTGCCTTACTCCACCACCGTTTCCGGGGCGCGGGCCATAGCCATGGCCATAGCCGAACAACGCCGCTGCGGCCTGAATGTGAAGAGCCTTCAGGAATACTACGCAGGCGCCAAGACAGTGCGCGCCTGCAGGGAAGAAGCATGAAACGCGAATATTGCGGTGTCTTCGGCATATACAATCATCCCGAAGCGGCCCGCCTGACCTATTTCGGCCTGTATGCCCAGCAGCACCGCGGGCAGGAAAGCGCCGGTATAGTGACATGGGACGGCAAGATCATCCGCGAGGAACGCGGCATGGGTCTTGTGCCCGAAGTGTTTAACGAACGCCATCTGGGCAAGGAGCTTAAGGGCTCCATTGCCATGGGGCATGTGCGTTATTCCACCACGGGGGCATCGCTCATACGCAATGCCCAGCCGTTTCTGGCGCGCTATAAGAACCTGCACATTGCCATTGCGCACAACGGCAACCTGGTAAACACCATGGAGCTGCGCGGCAGGCTGGAAGAAGAGGGTTCCATCTTCCAGACCACCATAGACAGCGAGGTGTTTGTGCACCTTATCGTCAAGTACATGAACGGCAGCACCGTGGAAGAAGCCGTGCTGCGAGCATGCAAGGACGTAAAGGGCGCCTATTCGCTGTTGCTGCTCGTTAATGACAAGCTCATCGCCCTGCGCGACCCGCACGGCATACGCCCGTTGCAGATGGGCCGCGTGGGCAGCTCGCACGTGTTCGCTTCCGAAACCTGCGCCTTTGACCTGCTGGAAGCGGAGCTCATCCGCTCCGTGGAACCGGGCGAGATGGTGGTGGTGGAAGGGACAAGCGTGACCAGCTACAAGATGGACATTCCGCCCCAGCCCACCAAGCACTGCATCTTTGAGCTTATCTACTTTGCGCGGCCCGATTCCACGGTGTTCGGGGAAACGGTATACACCTGCCGCAAGGAAATGGGCCGCCAGATGGCGCTGGAATCGCACGTGGATGCGGATTACGTGATGCCCTTCCCCGATTCCGGCATTTACAGCGCGGTGGGCTATGCCCAGCAGTCCGGGCTGCCCTATGAACATGCCATGATACGTAACCATTATGTGGGGCGCACGTTCATTCAGCCTTCGCAGGATATGCGCGACTTCTCCACGCGGGTGAAGATAAACCCCGTGAAGGAGATGATAAAGGGCAAGCGCATTGTCATTGTGGACGATTCCATCGTGCGGGGCACGACCATACGGTCCCGCGTGAAGAAGCTGCGCGAGCTTGGAGCGCGTGAGATACACTTCCGCGTCAGTTGCCCGCCCATTAAGTTCCCGTGCTTTTACGGCATAGACTTCTCCTCAAAGGGAGAGCTAATAGCCGCGAATCACAGCATTGAAGAGATAGAACGCTTCATCGGGCTGGACAGCCTGCACTACATCAGCATTGAAGGGTTGCTCAAGGCCGTGAAGAAGCCGGACCACTACTGCCTTGCCTGCTTTACGGGTGAGTATCCCATTCCCTGTGAGGGTGGCGGGAAGATGTGTACGGAGTGTGGTTGTTAGGTTGCT
>CAYRLL010000151.1:0-1881 GCA_964425115.1 uncultured Desulfovibrio sp.
GCATGGGAGCAAAATTCTCTTGTGTAAGTCTGAATCGCATGACCACCTGCCTGTTCTCGGATACGTTGTACGGAAAGCCTTCCGTTTTCTTCAATGTGCCGCAACACCTGACGGTTGTAAACACGGCGAAAGCCCCCCTTTCTTACAAGGCGGAGTGCGGACGCAATGGCACGTAGCCGCAAAGACAGATAGGACGAGTTGGCTGGAACCATGGCTGAGACCAATGAAAAGGGCCGCCTTGCGGCGGCCCGACCATGTTCAGGACCGAGACTACCCCCCATCCCCATGCGGGTATTAACCGCCGAGGAGCTGCATGGCCATTCTGGGCAGGCTGTTTGCCTGAGACAGCATGGCGACTGCGGCCTGGGTGAGAATCTGCTGGCGGACGAATTCGGTCATTTCGACGGACACGTCCACGTCGGAGATTCGGGATTCCGCGGCCTGGAGGTTTTCTGCCTGAATCTGCAGGTTGGAGATGGTGTTCTCCAGACGGTTCTGCAGGGCACCCAGCGCGGCGCGGATGTTGTCCTTGGAGATGATGGCGTTTTCAATGCCCACCAGAGCCTGCTGTGCGGCGGACTGGGTGGAGATCGTGTAGCCCATGTTTGTGGCATTGGCCTGGTTGCCGATACCCAGAGCCGAAGCGGTGGAAGTGCCTATCTGGATGTAGTAGTAGTCTTCCGCGCTGTCGTTCTTGGTACCGAAGTGGATCTTCATCTTGCCGGTGGACGTCAGGCCGCTGCCGTCGTGGCTCGAACTGGACAGGTTGCCGTTCAGCAGGTGGATGCCGTTGAAGTCCGTGGAGTTGGCGATTCGGGTGATTTCCGAAGCCATGGCCTGATATTCGGAATCGATGATCAGACGCTGGTCGGAGGTGTAGGTACCCGTTGCGGCCTGCTCCGCAAGTTCCTTCATGCGGATGAGCTTTTCGTCGATAACGCCGAGCGCACCGTCGGCGGTCTGGATCAGCGAAATAGCGTCGTTGGCGTTCCGGACACCCTGATTAAGGGCGGAAATGTCGGCCCGCATGAGTTCGCGGATGGCAAGACCGGCGGCATCGTCAGCCGAGGTTCCGACGCGCAGACCCGAAGAAAGGCGGCGCACCGAGGTGGAAAGGTTGCCGAACGAAGTGCCCAGGTTGCGGGCAGCGTTCATTGCCATCATGTTATGATTGATTACCATCGACATAATATTCCTCCCTGAATATTTGTGTCTCCGAGGCGGTAGCACTGTGCTCGGCCGCATCCATGCGACCTTATCCGCCGTTGCATGACCTACTCATCGGTTCGGGCGCACACTTCTTAAGGGTACTTTACAAAAAATTAGCACTCTGTTTTCAGCCGGGCTCGTAAAGCCAGACGGCTCCGCCCCGAGACCGCCGCGCGGGCTGACCGCTACCTGACCGCCGCGCGGGCTGACCGCTACCTGACCGCCGCGCGGGCGAACTGCTCCCTGACCGCTGCGCGGGCAAACTGCTTCCTGACTGCCTGCATCGCGCCCCGGCCTTCTGACGGCGGCGACACGGCACGCTTCTCCCGGACCGGCCGTGCGCCCGATTCCGGACAGGCCCCTGCCGTCCGACCAGCACGCAGCACAATCCTTGTCCTGCCGCAGGCAATCATATACAAACGGGTCCCGGCAGTGCAGAATGGTTATGCGCCTTCTTTCTTAACTATGCGTAGCAAGGCACATAACCGCACAGGCAACCATGCAGTGTGACAGAGCACCCATGAGTGCCCTCTACTCCATCCGGTACGCATCGGACGTTATCCTTCGCGGAGAGATTGTCCGGCGGCAGAACCCGAAGCATTCTCTGGAGAACAGACCATGAGCAAACATACACAGCCGGCTTCTGCCGGTGCCGCCGGGACTTCCCCCGTT
>CAYRLL010000151.1:1981-6790 GCA_964425115.1 uncultured Desulfovibrio sp.
CCCCCGTTACCGCAATGACAGTCCGCGGAGCCAAGGGTGCCAGAAAGCTCACCATGCTTACCGCCTACGATTACCCTTCCGCCACACTGGTGGACCAGTGCGGCATTGATATGATTCTTGTGGGCGATTCGCTGGGCATGGTCATGCTGGGGCGCGACGATACCATAAGCGTGACCATGGACGAGATGGTGCACCACTGCCGGGCGGTTACGCGTGGCACAAAACGCGCGCTGGTGATAGCTGATATGCCGTTCATGAGCTATGAACCGGGAGTGGAAACTGCCCTGAACAACGCCGCGCGGCTGTTCCAGCAGGGCGGGGTACGTGCTGTGAAACTGGAAGGGGGACGGGAGATTCTTCCGCAGGTGAAGGCTCTGGTTCAGGCGGGAATACCCGTGGTGGGGCACATAGGCCTGACGCCGCAGCGGGTGGCCGCACTCGGCGGCTTTAAGGTGCAGGGAAAGACAGCCGAGGCCGCACGCCGCCTTTTGGAAGAGGCCAAGGCGCTGGAGGAAGCGGGTGCCTTCTGTATCGTGCTGGAGGCCATTCCCGCCCCCATAGCCAGCCGCATAACCGCCGCCGTGGGCATTCCCACCATCGGCATTGGCGCGGGCAGCGACTGTGACGGTCAGGTGCTGGTGTTCCACGACCTGCTCGGCCTGTTCGACCGCTTTGTACCCAAATTTGTCAAGCAATACGCGAATCTGCGCGACATGGCGGCGCAGGCAATCTCCGAGTACCGGCAGGATGTGGAAAACGGCAATTTTCCCGGCACCGAACACAGCTTTCGCATGCCGGAAGAGGAAAACGCCAAGCTGGACAACGACTAATACGCCTGCCGCTCCAGCAGGAAGATTGCAGCAGGCTCCAGAACAATCTGGCAGCCGGAAGCTGCCCCCGTTCTGCCCACGGCGAATCCGCCACGATCCAGAAAATGAACGGCGGATTCCTCTTTGCTGGCATCAAACAGAAACAGGGTGTCTCCCATAAAACGGTCAGCCACTGTCCAGTGACAGACCACGGGGAGTTCGCGGGGCGGGATGTACCGGCGGAAACGGAACACGACCGTCCGGCTTTCCGGATGCTGTTCCATCCATTCCGCCATGGCAGTCCAGATATCGCCCGGATGCAGGGCGGGTTCATTCCGTTGTTCGGCATAGTCAGCCCACGGGCGATGCCATGCCAAGCCCATGCTCGTGCCGTATGTCTGCAGCAGCTCCGACACCAGCCAGATGTAGTCTGTCTCGTTACGCACGCAGGCCCGCCACCCCTGCGGATTCTCTTCCGGCAGCCTGAGAAGAATTTCGGTGAGCAAAGCCTTGGCCTGCCATACGGATATGCCGCCCAACTTCTGAAAAGCGTTTAAGACCGCATAAATGGCACAAAAAACATCAAGCTTTCCCTGATAAAATGGCCGCACCGTTCCTCCCGCCTTGCGCACGGCACCGCCGGATGGCAATCTGCCGCAGGGTTGCAGTATAGTTGTTCCGCACGGGCTTACCGCATGACAAGAACTATGCATACTCCCGCACGCCGCATTCCGCCAGTGTTGAGCCGGTGGCTCGAGAAGCAGCGTGCAGACCGGAAGAGCCGCGCCGCAGGCGTGAGCACCCGCCACGCACCCCGGACTTAATCAGAACGCCCACGGGTATGGCACTTCCCCCCGAATTGTGTACAATAGGCAAATGCGGCACACTTTGAAAACAGGCCATCTTTTCAGCATGTTACGGCAAGTTGATTTTTCTGGACAAACCATTTGGGCCAGTATATATGCTACACAACCATATGCGGATAACTTGATATGCAGATAATTACAGACCCTTCACAGTTGCAACAGACCTGCCTGCAGTGGCGGGCGCAGGGACAGCGCATTGCGCTGGTTCCGACCATGGGTTTTTTTCACGCCGGGCATGAAAGCCTGATGGAGCACGCGCGCTCCGTGGCAGACAAGGTTGTTGTGACGCTGTTTGTCAATCCCACGCAGTTCGGCCCCGGGGAGGATCTGGAAGCCTACCCGCGCGATCATGAACGGGACACTGCCGTGGCTTCTGCCAGAGGGGCGGACGTGCTTTTCATGCCCGCTCCCGGAGCCATGTACGAGGCGGACCACGCCACGTGGGTGGAAGTGCCCGAACTTGCCCGCGGCCTGTGCGGACTGACACGCCCCACACACTTCCGGGGCGTTTGCACCGTGGTGCTCAAGCTTTTCATGCTCACGCTGCCGCACATGGCCTTTTTCGGCCAGAAGGACTGGCAGCAACTGGCCATAATCAAACGTATGACGCGCGATCTGAACGTGCCGGTGCATGTGGAGGGACGCCCCATCGTGCGCGAGCATGACGGTCTGGCCTTAAGCTCCCGCAATGTCTATCTTCTGCCCGATGAACGCAGGCAGGCACCGGCCATTTACGCCGGTTTGCGCCATGCGGCAGACATGGCGGCGCGGGGCGAACGGGACACCGCAACACTGGCGGAAGCCATACGCGGCTACTGGCGGGAACATCTGCCCGCAGGGACTGAAGACTATCTGGCCTTTGTGCACCCGGAATCGCTTGTGCCTGTCTCCCGCGCAGATGGCCCTGTGCTGTGTGCCGTGGCGGTGCGGCTGGGCAAAGCGCGGCTGATAGACAATATGGTCATGGGTAATTAGACATTCCGGAACCGGATACGCACACGGTATAAGCGGCCTTCGGACCGGAGGGTGCATTGCATGATACAGGCGCCACAGGAAAAAACAGGGATTCTCAGCGGCATCCGACGCTTCATTAAGGCCAACCTTCTTGCAGGCATTCTGTTTCTGGTTCCGCTGGTGTCCACCTTTCTCATTCTGCGCATGGTTGTGCGCTGGGTGGACAAATCGCTGCTGCTTATCCCGCCAGCCTACAGGCCGGAAGAGTTTCTTCCGTACAAGGTGCCGGGGCTGGGCTTCATTCTGGTGCTGGTGGTTCTGCTCGTGACGGGCGTTCTGGTACGCAATCTTCTCGGGCGCAAGCTGGTGGCCCTGTGGGATGCCGTTTTGTACCGCATTCCCTTTGTCAGCAGCTTCTACAAAGCCGTAAAGCAGCTTGTGGAAACCATATGCAACGGCGGAACCAAGGATTTTAAGCGCGTGGTGCTTATAGAGTACCCGCGCAAGGGACTGTACACGCTCGGGTTCGTCACCGGCGTGGCCGTGGGAGAGATTCAGCAGAAAACGGCAAAGCATGTGCTGAACATCTTTGTTCCCACGACTCCCAACCCGACGTCCGGCTTTTATCTGATGGTGCCGGAAGAAGATGTCATCCCTCTGGAAATGGGAGTGGAAGACGCCTTCAAGGTACTTATGTCCGGCGGGATACTCAGCCCGGACAAGCGCGACAGGAACGGAAACAGAGAAAAAACAAACGCGGAAACCACTCAGGAGGAATCCCCGCTATGATGATCAACAAGAACGGCAAGTATCATTTTACGTCCGAATCCGTGACGGAAGGCCATCCGGACAAGGTGGCAGACGCCATTTCCGATGCAGTGCTGGACACCCTGCTTGAACAGGACCCCGATTCCCGCGTGGCCTGCGAAACCCTGGTGACCACCGGTATGGCCGTTATTGCCGGTGAAATTACCACCAAGGGCTACGCCGACCTGCCGCAGGTGGTGCGCGAAACCATCCGCGAAATAGGGTACACCAGCTCCGCCATGGGTTTTGACTGCGATACCTGCGCGGTTATCTCCTCCATTGACAAGCAGTCTCCCGACATTGCGCAGGGCGTGGACCGCAACGCTCCCGAAGAACAGGGCGCAGGCGACCAGGGCATGATGTTCGGCTTTGCCTGCGATGAGACCCCCACCCTGATGCCCGCCCCCATCTACTGGGCACACCAGCTTTCCCAGACGCTTACCCGCGTGCGCAAGGAAGGCGTTCTGAACTTCCTGCGCCCCGACGGCAAGACCGAAGTTTCCTTTGAATACGTGAACGGCAAGCCTGTGCGCATAGACACGGTTGTGGTATCCGCCCAGCACTCCCCCGATGTGACGCAGGAAGAAATTGTGGACGGCATCACCCGCGAGGTTATCCGCAAGACCCTGCCCGCCGACCTGCTGGACAGCGCCACCCGCATCTTCGTGAACACCACGGGCCGGTTCGTTATCGGCGGTCCCATGGGCGACTGCGGCCTGACCGGGCGCAAGATCATTCAGGACACCTACGGCGGCATGGGACACCACGGCGGCGGCGCGTTCTCCGGCAAGGACCCCTCCAAGGTGGACCGTTCCGCAGCGTACATGGGCCGCTACATTGCCAAGAACGTGGTGGCAGCCGGGCTTGCTCCCACCTGCGAAGTGCAGATTGCCTACGTTATCGGCGTTGCCGAGCCTGTTTCCGTGCTGGTGACCTCTTTCGGCACCTCCGATGTGCCGGATGAAGTGCTGACCAAGGCCGTGAAGGAAGTATTCGACCTGCGCCCCTACGGCATCACCAAGACTCTGGACCTGAAGCGTCCCATCTACAAGAAGACCTCCTGCTACGGGCACTTCGGCCGCGAACTGCCCGAATTCACGTGGGGACACACCAACGCCGTGGACGACCTGCGCACCGCAGCCAAGGTGTAATAACCGGCCGTATTCCGCCCTTTCCGCCGCCAACCGGCGGCGGAAAGGCGCATGAGACAGCCCCCTGCCGCGGGCAGCTTCTTCCGGGCACGGACGAACACCCCGACCGGCATGACAGAACCGCGCGACATCACGGCACGGCAAGCAGGCATGAACGGTCGCCGGCGGGCCTGCGGACGGGGGGGTACGGTTGCAGTAGACAACGACACGGGAATATGCTTC
>CAYRLL010000152.1:0-4730 GCA_964425115.1 uncultured Desulfovibrio sp.
GGCGTGCAGTATTCCGCCGCCGTGTTTGCCCCGGCAGGAGAGGCGCGCCACGACTTCGACATTATGACGGACCTTGCGGCACGGCTTGGCATTGCAGCCCCCACGCGCGAGGACGTGTTGCGGCAGGCGCTGGACAGCCCGTATCTTTCTGTCTCACTGGAGGAATTGCGGACCAAGGGGTTTGCCATGGCTGACCATCCCGCCGTGGCGTGGGAGAACTATGACTTTGCCCACCCGGACGGAAAATACCGCCTGCCTGAAGCTCTGCACACGGAGCCGCCTGCGCCGCAGGGGTTCCCGCTGCAACTGCTTTCGCTCGTGCACAGGGATTTTCTGCATTCACAGATGCCGGAGAATACACAGGATGCTCCGCCCACCGTGTGGGTAAACACTGGCAATCCCGTTCTGGGCACGCTGGACAGCTCACGGCCCATCTACCTTGCCACGCCCAAGGGGCGCATGGAGGTGCGCGTGGAGGTGCTGACCGACCTGCACCCGCGCTGTGCCATCATCCGGCGCGGCGGCTGGATGAAGCACGGCAACTGCGCCAATCCGCTCATAGAGCCGCGCATTACCGACATGGGAGAAACTGCGGCCTACTACAGCCAGCATGCCCGGCTGGAAAACTGAACGGATGCCCGACCCCATTCTTCACACGGCACACGCATGCACGGAATGCGGCGCGTGCGTGGCCCTGTGCCCGTTCCTGAAAGACCATGGCACGCCCAAGGCGCTGGCGCTGGCGCACGAAACCGACGGGCCCGGAACCAGAAGCACTGCCTTTTTGTGCAGCCTGTGCGGGCTATGCGCGGCCGTATGCCCGGAAGGGATTGACCCCGCCGCCATGTTCCTGTGCATGCGCAGGACTGCCGTGACCGGAGGGGAACTGGATACCGCCCCCTACAGGCCGCTGCTGGCGTATGAACAAACCGGCGGCTCCGCCCTGTTCCGCCATGCGGCACTGCCGGATGGCTGCCGTACGGTATTCTTCCCCGGCTGCACGCTTCCCGGAACCCGCCCCGGCACAACATGGCGGCTTTACACACATCTGCGTTCCTGCATTCCCGCGCTGGGCGTGGTGCTGGACTGCTGCCACAAGCCTTCGCACGACCTTGGCAGGCAGGAATATTTTCTCCGGCGGTTCACGGCCCTATGCCGGAGTCTGCGTGAAGCCGGCGTGGATACGGTGCTTACCGCGTGCCCCAACTGCCACAAGGTGTTCAGCCGGTATGCGGAAGGCCTGCGTGTGCGCACCGTGTATGAAACGCTGGCCGGGCACCCCCCGCTGAGGCCCGGCGATGCACAGCCCGACCGGACAATGAAAACGACTGTGACAGCCTATGGGACAGCGCCTGAGACATACCCAGTGACCGGCCCTGTGACCGAGTCTGGGACGGACCCGGCGACCGCGTCTGGGACAGACCCTGTGACCGTACATGACCCTTGCCCGTTGCGCGCAGAAACAGCCGTGCACGATGCCGTGCGCGAACTGCTGCTGCGCGAAGATATGCGGGTGGAGGAAATGACCCACGCACGGGGCCGCACATTGTGCTGCGGCGAAGGCGGGGCAGTGAGTCTGCGTGCGCCCGGATACGCCCGCCAATGGACGGCGCGCAGGCAGCGGCAGGCAAAGGGCCGGACCGTGGTTACCTATTGCGCCGGATGTGCCCGGTATCTGGGCCTTTCGGACAACGGGCATTCTGGCGGGAGCCATGCGGCACAGAACCGCAGGGACGGAACGGCTGCACTCAGGAGCGATTCCCCGCCCGTGCTTCATGTGCTGGATGTGCTGTTTCCGTCCGGGGACGGATGCTCCAAGCCACCGTTACGCGGGCCGTGGACCTATGCCGCACGCCTGCTGCTGAAGCTGCGCCTGCTGTTGCGCCTGTAACTGCTCGCTCGCTTGTACCTGCGCCAACAGCCTTGTCTGCTGCTTCATTTCAGGCTGCGCCTGAAAGACGCTTCATAAAAACAGGCCCCGGCGCATACCCGTATGCGCCGGGGCCTGAAAACGTTGCGAAAACACGGCGTGGAATACTGGCGATAGCAAACTGCAGACGCTGCCATGGCCGCCAGCTTATGCCTGTCCTGTTTATTATGCGCCTGTTCTGTTTATTCTGCCTGTCCGGTATCTTCCGGCAGGTTCACACGGGCAGCCACGGGCATGCGCCACCCTGTGCCGAACGCTGTATCCGTTATCTTGAGTCCGGGAGGCGCCTGACGCCGCTTGAATTCGGATATGCGCACGAGATGCAGCACCCTTTCCACGTCCTGCACGGCAAACCCCGCCGCCAGCAGGGAGGCGCGGCACTGCCGCCCTTCCACATGGGCTTTGAGGATGGCGTCCAGCACGTCGTATTCCGGCAGGCTGTCGCTGTCCTTCTGGTCGGGGCGCAGTTCGGCGGAAGGCACTTTATCTATGATGACCTGCGGGATGCGCTCCGCCCCCTCCTGCGTGTTCAGCCAGCGGGAGATGGACCAGACCAGTGTTTTGGGCACGTCCGATATGACGGCCAGACCGCCCGCCATATCGCCGTAGATGGTGCAGTAGCCCACGGAAAGCTCCGACTTGTTGCCCGTGGTGAGCAGCATGGCCCCCAGTTTGTTGGATATGGCCATGAGCAGATTGCCGCGCACGCGGGACTGGATGTTCTCTTCCGTCACATCACGCGCTCTGCCCTGAAAGACGGGAGCAAGGGCATCTTCAAAGGCACGCATCATCGGCTCAATGGGGATGGTGCGGGTACGGATGCCCAGCCGGGACGCCAGTTCCAGCGAATCGTCCACGCTGCCACGGCTGGAAAACGGGGACGGCATGAGCACGCCCAGCACGTTTTCCGGCCCGAGGGCCTCGGCAGCGATGGCGGCGGTGAGCGCGGAATCTATGCCGCCGGAAAGTCCCAGCACCACGGAGGAGAAACCGCACTTGCGCACATAGTCGCGGGTTCCGAGCACCAGTGCCTGCCAGGCCTGAGCTTCCGGGGCGGGGTCGTCTGCCTGCACGGTGCCTGTTCCCGCAAAGGGGTCGGCCAGCACCACATCTTCAGAAAAGCCCTGCCCGCGCGCCACGAGCTTGCCTGCCGCATCAAAGACCACGCTTTTGCCCGCAAAAACCAGATCATCGTTGCCGCCCACCTGATTGGCGTAGGCCACGGGAACACCGTGGCGCACGGCAAGGGATGCGAGCATGCGTTCACGCACGGACTGTTTGCCCAGCGAGAACGGGGAAGCGGAAAGGTTGACCAGAATATCCACCTCGCCGTCCATAAGGTCGGCCACGGGGTCTGTATCGTAATAGCGGTGGGATTTCCAGAAGTGCTTGTCGTTCCACACGTCTTCGCAGATGGTTACGCCCACGCGCTTTCCGGCGACCACCACACGGCCGCACCCTTTGCCCGGCTCAAAATACCGGCGTTCGTCAAACACATCATAGGTGGGCAGAAGGGTCTTGTGCGACACCACGGTCACGGAACCGCCTTCCAGCAGCACCGCGCTGTTGTGCACGGGGTTGCCCACGGGATGCGGGTTACGCACGGGCGTACCGACCAGAACAGCCGGGGCGGCGAATCCGTTCTCTCCCGTATCCGCAAGCTGACGGGCCAGTTCCTCCAGTGCGATCCAGCAGGCCTGCGCGAAATTTTCGCGCAGCAGCAGATCGCGCGGAGGATAGCCGCATATGGCGAGTTCCGGCGTGACGCACAGATCGGCCCCGCCATGCGCCGCGCGGAGCACTGCTTCCCGGATACGGCGGGCATTGCCCACCACATCACCCACCACGGGGTTGCACTGCAACAGGGCTATGCGCATCAGAAGATATCCGACATGGTGTACAGCTTGCCGGGCTTCTGGTCCGCCAGCCACGCGGCGGCACGCAGGGAGCCTGCGGCAAAGGTTTCACGCGAGTGGGCCTGATGCGTGACCTCTATGCGTTCGCCCGGTCCGAGGCAGTACACGGTGTGCACGCCCACCACATCGCCACCGCGAATGGTCTGCACGCCTATCTCCTGCCTGGGACGTTCGCCGATGAGGCCTTCGCGGTGGTAATTGCCCACGTCCTTCAGGTCCCATCCGCGTGCCTCGGCAAGGCATTCTGCAAGGCGCAGCGCCGTTCCGCTGGGGGAGTCTTTCTTTTTGTTGTGGTGCAGTTCCACCATTTCAAGGTCGTAGAGTTCGCCCAGATGCCGCACAAGGTCCGGAAGAATCTTCAGCAGCACATTCACACCCACGCTCATGTTGGGCGACCAGAACACCGGAGTCTTTTTCGCCAGTTCCGCCAGTCTGGCCTTCTGCTCATCATTGAGGCCCGTGGTGCCTATGACAATGCCGTTGCCGTGCCGGGCGGCCGCCTCTGCATGCGCGACGCTCGCTTCCGGCGCGGTGAAATCTATGACGATACCGCCGGGAACCTTGGGCAGCACCTCGTCTAGATCGGTTCCCACTATGCAGCCCCACGCATCCAGCCGCTGGGTATTGCCGGGGCGTTCCACCACGGCGGCAAGGGTGTGCTTGTCGCTGTTTTTCACCATCTGGGCAATGATGTTGCCCATGCGCCCGTTGGCCCCCATGACTATCACTAACACGCTCATATGTTCTCCTTTGGTGTTGCCCATCGGCTGTTACAACAGGCTGTGCTGATCTTTCTTATTGCCCTTGTTCCCTGAAGGGGTGCGTCCGGCAGCGTCATTCTGAACGACAGGTGCCTGCTGCGCAACCGGTACTTCCATATCCGT
>CAYRLL010000152.1:4830-6774 GCA_964425115.1 uncultured Desulfovibrio sp.
TGCCGTGTCTGGCGTGTCTGGCGTTTCTGGCGGGCCTGTCGTGTATGGCGGGCTTGGCACAGGCAACTCCGGCGAAACATCGTGCCGGACATCGTTCGCAGGCAGCGCGGGCTGTTCCTGCTCTGCGGCCTGCTGCGGCTCCCCCGCGCCGGAAAGAAGGTGCAGGAACGCCGCCTCGTCCAGCACGGTAACGCCGAGCTGACGGGCTTTATCCAGCTTGCTGCCCGCCTCTTCGCCTGCCACGACAAAGTCCACCTTGGCGGAAACGCTGCCGACCAGCACTGCGCCCGCTTCTTCCGCCATTTTCTGTGCGGCGGACCGTTTGAGCGTGGGCAGCGTGCCCGTGAAGACCATGCGTTTGCCCGCCAGCGGATGGTCCGTCGCAACGGGTGCCGATTCAAACACGGGCCACAGGCCTATCTCACGGAACTGCTCAAGCAGGTTCCGGTTGGCCTCATTGCCGAAAAATGACCGGATGGACGCCGCCACCTCCGGCCCGACATCGGGAAGGGCGGTGAGGGTTTCCGTATCTGCGGCGGCAAGGGCATCCAGCGATTTGAAGTGCTGCGCCAGCACGCGCGCCGTCTGCTCGCCCACATGGCGGATGCCCAGCGCACAGAGCATGCGCGGCAGAGTGGCTGTCTGTTTTGCCCCTGCGAGAGCCTGTACGAAATTCTGCGCGGATTTGCTGCCCATGCGCTCGAAGCCCATGAGCCTGCCCTTGGTGAGAGCAAAGAGGTCTACGGGGGTTTGCACCACGCCACGGTCCACAAGCTGTTCAACCCAGCTTTTGCCCACGCCCTGAATATCCAGCCCGGCCTTGGACACAAAGTGCGCGATGGACTGGCGCACCACGGCGGGGCACGCCATATTCATACAGCGCCATGCGGCCTCGCCCTGTTCGCGCACGGCGGGAGACTGGCATACCGGACAGACAGACGGAAAATCAAACGGCAGTTCTCCGCCGGTACGTTCCTCCGCAAGGGCGCGCACCACCTCCGGTATGACATCTCCGGCGCGCTGCACGATGACCGTATCGTGAATCATCAGGTCCTTGGCGCGGATTTCATCCTCGTTATGCAGGGTCGCGCGCGAGACGACCACGCCGCCCACCTCTACAGGCTCCAGATGCGCCACGGGCGTGAGCACACCCGTGCGGCCCACCTGAATCTGGATGTCCAGAAGCCGGGTGCGGGCCTGCTGCGCAGGGAACTTGAAGGCGATAGCCCACTTGGGGAAACGTGCGGTGAAGCCCAATGCTTCCTGCAATGCCAGATCATTCAATTTGGCCACCATGCCGTCAATTTCGAAGGGCAGGTCGCCGCGCATGGCACCGAGGGAGGCAAAATGCTCCAGCACTTCCCGCACGCCTGTGCACAGCCGGGTTTGCGGAGGAATCTGGAAGCCGAGGTCTGACAGGCCGAGCATGATCTGCTGCTGCGTGGCCCAGTGCGGAGTTTCCTGCTCCCATTCCACCGCGCCCACGCCATAAGCGAGGAACATGAGGGGGCGGTCCGCCGCCACGCGGGAATCGAGCTGGCGCACGGAGCCTGCAGCGGCGTTGCGCGGATTGGCGAAGACCTTGCCGCCCGCCTCGCGCTGCCGGGCATTGAGCGATTCGAAATCATCACGGCGCATGACCACCTCGCCGCGCACTTCCAGCCGCAGGGGAACAGGGCCCGCAGACTGCCGCAGGCGCAGGGGCAGGTTCTTCACCGTGCGCATGGTATGGGTGACCAGTTCGCCGGTTTCGCCATCGCCGCGCGTGAGGGCGGCTGTCATTTCACCCCGCTCGTAGATGACCTCCATGGCGAGGCCGTCCATCTTGGGGTCTGCCCAGAAGGCCAGTTCATCCTGCGGCCCCAGCGCATCCGGGGAATCGGCCGCGCGGTAGATGCGCTGCACAAAGTCGCGGAAATCATCATCGGAAAAGGCGTTATCCAG
>CAYRLL010000153.1:0-6461 GCA_964425115.1 uncultured Desulfovibrio sp.
TGTGTGCACTCCTGTGCGGAACGCCACATAACGCTACATAACGACGCTACATGGAGGCCCGGGCAGCCGCGATGACGGCATCGTAGTTGGGTTCGTGGGCGACTTCCGGCACGATTTGCAGGTAGGTGATCACGCCCTGCTTGTCCACCACCAGAACGGCGCGGGTAAGCAGGCGCAGTTCTTTGATGATGAGTCCGTAGGCTGCGCCGAAGGACATGTCTCTGTGGTCCGAAAGGGTGGTTACGGCGTCAATGCCCGCCGCGCCGCACCAGCGGGACTGCGCGAAGGGAAGGTCGGCCGAGATGGTGAGCACGGCCACATCTGTGCCGAGTTTGGCGGCTTCCTGATTGAAGCGGCGTGTTTCCACGTCGCACACGGGGGTATCCAGCGAGGGAACGGCGGAGATGATGAGCACCTTGCCTTTGAAGTCCGCAAGGGCCTTGGGTGAAAGGTCGTTGCCCAGAACCGTGAAGTCCGGAGCTTTGTCGCCCACGGCAACGGGGGCACCCAGGAGGGTCAGCGGGGTTCCTTTGAAGGTAATGGCACCGGTACGTTCGATCATAAAAATTCTCCTTGAATTCAAGAGTGTTGTCTATTTGTTTCGACAGCGGAAGGCGTAAGGCCTGCACTGTGGATGATGGGCCACTGACATATGAGTATATGCCATCCGGAGAAGAATGGGAACCATTCTCATCAAAAAAACTGGCAAATAGCTGCCAGATTGCTGCCAGACAGCTGCCAGACAGCAGGAAGACGGCAGGAAGATGGCAGGAAGATGGTCGGACGACGTGGGAACAATTTTGGATGTACAAAATCGAAGGTGTTTTGACATTTTTGTAAAAAATGGCCATTCATAATTAACAAATTCGTTAAAAACGATAAGGAGCGAAAAGGGGTGGTTGTTGGGAAATGGTGCCGCTGGTTGATCGCCGGATTCTGGCATGGCTCTTGCCAGTTGTGGTGGCATGTCTGCGGGAGCGAGGGGTGCCGCGTAATCGTCTGTTCGACACGAACGATGCGGGACGAGCTTCTCCGGCCATTTTCACCAACCAGAACAGGTAAACGAGGAGGCTCCATTATGAACGCGGCGGATACCGCCTTTATCATCATCTGTGCGGCATTGGTTATGTTCATGACCCCCGGGTTGGCGTTGTTTTACGGGGGCCTTGTGCGCTCCAAAAACGTGCTTTCCACGGTCATGCACAGCTTTTTCCTGCTGGGTGTTGTCACGCTTGTCTGGGTGAGCGTGGGCTATTCTCTTTCTTTTGGTACAGACCACGGCGGCATCATAGGCGGTCTGGATTATCTGTTCCTCAACGGGGTGGGTGTGGAGCCCGGACCTGCGGATAATATTCCGCATGCCCTGTTCATGATTTTTCAGTGCATGTTCGCGATCATAACCCCCGCTCTTATCTCGGGTGCGTTTGCGGAGCGCATCAAATTCAGTTCCATGGTGGTGTTCAGCGTGCTGTGGATATTGCTGGTCTACGCGCCCATGTGTCACTGGGTGTGGGGCGGCGGCTGGATGCACAGCATGGGCGCTCTGGACTTTGCGGGCGGTGCCGTGGTGCATATGAGTTCTGCGGCAGCAGCCCTTGCAGCCGCGCATGTGCTGGGTCGCAGGCGCGGGTATGGAAAGATGGCTTTTGTGCCGCATAACCTGCCCATGACGGTGATGGGTGCGGGCATTCTCTGGTTCGGCTGGTTCGGGTTCAATGCCGGTTCCGCCCTTGCTGCGGACGGCGTGGCCGTGATGGCCTTTGTGACCACGCATATTGCTGCCGCAGCCGCTGCGGTGAGCTGGGTGGTTATAGAATGGATGCACAGCGGCAAGCCCACCACGCTGGGTGCTGCTTCCGGCGCGGTGGCAGGGCTTGTGGCCATTACCCCTGCGGCAGGTTTTGTGGGGCCCATGCCCGCGCTGATCATAGGGCTTGGCGCAGGCGGACTCTGCTTTGGCGGCATTCTGCTCAAGAAGGTCTTCAAGTATGACGATGCCCTTGATGTGGTAGGTATTCACGGCGTGGGCGGCACATGGGGCGCTCTTGCCACGGGCATATGGGCAGCCGAACAGTATGGCGGCGTGAACGGCCTGCTGTATGGTGCGCCGGGACAGCTCTGGATTCAGTTCGTATCCGTGATCGCGACCTGGCTGTTCTGCTACCTGATGAGCCTGTTCCTCTTCAAGGCCATTGATCTGGTGATGGGGCTGCGCGTGGATGCCGATGCCGAACAGGCCGGTCTGGACGTGAGCGAACACAACGAAACCGCATACACCGGTTAGGTTTTGACGGAATTGTTAATCTGGCCTAGGGTGAGAATACTGCGGGGCAGCGGTCCCGCCGCACAAGACCATCCGGCCCGGTACGGGCTGACAGAGGAAAGGTACCATGAAGAAGATTGAGATTATTATCCGTCCCTTCAAGCTGGACGATGTGAAGATGGCCCTGACGGGGCTGGATATAAAGGGCATGACCGTTACGGAAGTGAAGGGCTTCGGACGCCAGCGCGGGCATAAGGAAGTTTACCGCGGGGCGGAGTATCAGGTGGATTTCATGCCCAAGGTCAAGGTGGAAGTGGTGGTGGATGACCCGCTGGTGAAGCAGGTCATAGACGCCGTGAGCAACGCCGCCCGAACCGGGAAGGTGGGCGACGGCAAGATATTCATCATTCCCGTGGAAGACGTGGTGCGCATCCGCACCGGCGAAACGGGGCAGGAAGCCATTTAAGACCCACCTCTGCCGATGCGTGAACGCAGACGGTGATACCGCGAAAGGTGACATCTGATGGCAAACTTGATACGCATTGCGCATGGTTAAAGACATTCTCAACCCGTCCGGCGGTGATGCCATAAAGGCTCTTGCCGCCGGACGGGCTTCACTTATCCCCGATCTCAGTGCCCCGCCCTTATCGACAACGCCGCGTTTCGAAAGGGCTTTTTCCCGTTTGCTGGATACCTATTTCCAGACCCGCGTGGTGGAAACCGGCGCGGACAGGCTGAAACTGGCCCTTGTGGCCGTGGGCGGCTACGGGCGCGGGGAAATGTGCGTGGGATCTGACATTGATATCATTATCCTGTGCCGCCGCAGCATTCCCCCGCAGGCCATAGATGTTGCGCAGCCCCTGTTTTTGCCGCTGTGGGATGCCGGATACACGCTTGGGCACGGTTTCCGGACCATTGCGGACTGCGTGAAGCTGGGAGCCAAGGACAACAAGGTGCTTTGCTCACTGCTGGACGCGCGGTTTGTGACGGGAGACGCATCCATTTTTGAGGAATTGCAGGAGCGCATGCGTGAGAAGGTGCTTGCCCGGCGGGAAAAGGCCTTTTTGCAATGGCTGGACGAGGAGCATGCGCAGCGGCTGGCGACCCACGGCGACGGAGCCATGCTGCTGGAGCCGAACCTGAAGGAGGGCGTGGGCGGGCTGCGCGATTACCACAGGCTGCTGTGGCTTGCCCGGCTGCGCGGAGGCACGGGCGATGTATGCGGCGTGATGCGGCTTGCCGGGTTCAGTGACGAGGATTACGCGCTGCTTGAGCGCAATGTGGATTTTCTGCACAGCGTGCGCAACCGCCTGCATGTGCTCAGCCGCCGCAAGAGCGATCAGCTGCACGTTGACCTGCAACCGGAAATCGCCACGCGCATGGGCTACGCCGACAGGGACGGCATGCTGGCGGTGGAGCTTTTCCTGAGTGATCTGCACCGGTGCATGGGCGATATAAAGGCCCTTGCGGCAGCGTTCCGATCTGTGGCGGGCGATGCGGACGAAGCCGTTCTTGGCTGTGCCCCCAAAGCGGGAACCGTGCATGTACAGGGTAATGTGGTGCATGTGTGCCCCCCGCAGGCGCTGTTTGATCAGCCGCATCTTGCGCTGGAGGCGCTTACCCTTGCCGCCACCGTGCAGTGCGAAGGGGTTCCCGTGCTGGCATGGGAAACGCGGCAGGTACTGGCCCGTCTGGTGACGGAAGCCCCCGGCAGGCTGGCGGGACTGAGCGGCATACGCAACGTGCTGGTGACCATTCTCACCTCCGGGCGTGCCTTTGACATTCTGGAGCAGATGGTGGGCGTGGGCATGCTCTCCGTGCTGCTGCCTGATTTTGGCAGAGTGCGGGACAGGGTGCAGTTTGACGGGTTTCATACCTACCCTGTGGGGCAGCACACCCTGTTTGTGCTGCGCTATCTGGAAAGCCTGCCAATGGACGGGCATCCCAAATTTACTCCGCTGTGGAACGCGCTGCACGATACCACCACCCTGATGCTGGGGGCCCTGTTCCATGATCTTGGCAAGGGGGGGGCCGATGCCTCGTCCCATTCCGCCAAGGGAGCGGAGATGGCCCGGACACAGCTTACGGCGTGGGGTATGCCGGAGGCGGTGGTGGACGAAGTGGTCTTTCTGGTGGAGCACCATCTGCTGCTTGCCCGTACCGCGCACAGGCGCGACCTTTCGGATGAGTCTGTGGTGGCGCACTGCGCCGGGATTATAGGCACGCAGGAGCGGCTGGACCTGCTGTATCTGCTCACCTACGGAGATTCACGGGCAACCGGACCCAAGGCATGGAGCCAATGGTCCGCTTCGCTGCTGGAGGAGCTGTACGGCAAGGTTGCCAACATGCTGCGTGACAACACCCTTGCCACGCCGCTTTCCGCCCGGACCATAAACGATACCCGCCGCCGGGTGGAAGCGCTGCTCGGTCAGGGCGGTGCGCCCGTATCCGGCGATGACGGGTTGGCGTTGCTGGAAATGCTGCCCACCCGGTATGCGCTGGTAGTGGAGCCGGAAGACATTCTTCGGCATATGGCCCTTGCCCGTGAACTGGCACGGGAGATTGCCGATGCCAAACGGCGGCTCAGTGAGGAGAGGGCGGCGCGGGGCATTGTGCTGCTTGATCCGAGACCGCTGGAAGGCAGGCAGAGCGATGTGTGGGAGCTTGTGGTGGTGGCCCGTGACCAGCATGGCCTTTTTGCCACGGTGGCAGGCGTGCTGGCCCTGCACAACCTGCGCGTGTATGCGGCGGATGCCTTTGTCTGGCGTGACGGGACCGTGGTGGATATCTTTCATGTCTCCGCTCCCCCGGACCCCCTGTACGCAAGGGAATTCTGGGTTAAGGTGCGCGGGTCCATCCAGTATGCGCTTACCGGTAAGCTCTCGCTGGAGTACCGCATTGACCAGAAACGGAGCACATTTCCCGTGCATACGGGACATAACGATGTTGCGGTGAACATAGACAACGGCCTGTCTGATTTTCACACCGTTATCGAGATAGCCGCCCCTGACCGGCCCGCGCTGCTTTATGACGTGGCAAGGACACTTCAGGCCATGCGGCTGGACATTCTTTTTGCCAAGATAGCCACGCTGGGTTCCCGGACCAACGACAGTTTTTCTGTGCGCGACACCTACGGACAGAAACTGACGGACGCAGAGCAGGTGAGCGAGGTGCGCAACGCCCTTTTGCACGCTTTGCGGCAGTAAGCGGGCCGGTGCGCGGGAGCACGCGCTGATTCCCGGTTTTCTCAGCGGAGCCGCCGCTGATTCTTCTCCCCACCCCCCACCCAGATAAGGCCGGGCACTTTGAGGTGCCTGCATTGCCAGCCTTTGCCTGCCTGTGTAGTATGCGTGTTTTTCAGAAGACAGGCGGGAGACAGGCATGAACGAATATATTCTGACGGCTGCCGTTTATGCGGTTGCTGGGTTTCTGCAAGGCGTGACCGGGTTCGGGTCTGCGCTGGTGGCCATTCCCTTTATCACCATGTATCTGGACTTTCCTTCTGCGGTTGCCATGTCTGTATTGTGCGGCACCATGCTGAACGCGCAACTGGGATGGAGCTACCGCAGGTTTGCGGACAGGGACCGGCTGCGCCCGTTGTTTGTGGGAGCCTTGCCCGGTGTGCTGGCCGGGGTGGTGCTGCTGCGCCTGGTGCCGGGCCATGCCATGAAGACGGGCATGGGCGTGTTTTTGCTGGCCTATGCCGGATATGGCCTGTTTTGGGAGCGGACACGGCTGCACGGGCTTGCGCCGTTATGGGGCTATGTGGCCGGTTTTTGTTCCGGGGCCTTTGGCGCGGCTTTTGGCGCGGGCGGGCCGCCTACGGTGGTCTATACCACGTTATCCGGCTGGCCCAAAGATGCGGTGAAGGCCACGCTGGCCTGTTTTTTTCTCGCTGTGTGCGTGGTTTCCGCTCTGGCGCACATGGCCTCCGGCATGTGGAACATGCGGGTGATGCTGCTGGTGGCCGTTGCCGCTCCGGCAGTGTGGGCGGGGGCGCATGCGGGCATTGCTGTTTCGCGCCGCATCGGAGAGCATTCCTACAGGCGTATGCTTTTTATCCTGCTTGCCGCCATGGGGGGCATGATGCTGTATTCCGCAGGAGCGTGAAGCCCCGGCTGATCCGCTTTTTTCATAGCAAAAAAAGAGCCGCCTTTCATCCGGAAGGCGGCTCTTGTTGTCTTGTGGTGCGCTGACT
>CAYRLL010000154.1:0-6310 GCA_964425115.1 uncultured Desulfovibrio sp.
CAGATGCGCCCACAGCCCGCCTTCCTTGAGGATCACGCGCCGCAGCGCCTCGAAGGTGTAGGTGCCTTGATGCACCAGTTGCAGCACCCCCAGCGCGGTGAGCCTGCCTGTTCTTTCCGGTGAGAAAGGCCCGTCGCCGTCCAGCGCGTTTACCACATCGCATATGCGCCCATGCCGGTGCGCGGCAACGGATATGCCGCCGCCCATGTGGCAGACCAGAAATTTGCCATCTTCATAGGCGATGCCCAGCCGCCGGGCGGCGGTGCGCGCCGCCGCGCGCTGCGAAAGGGCATGAAAGACGCTGCGCCGGGGCAGTTCCGGCAGGCCCGATATGCGGGCCACGGGGTCCAGCTCATCGGTGACCACCGGGTCTACGATCATGGCCTCCACCCCGTGGCGCAGGGCAAATTCCCTTGCCAGCGGAGCGCCCAGATTGCACGGGTGCTCGCCGTGCCGCGCACGGGCAAGGTCGTCCAGCATGGGCTGCGTGACCCGCCACGCACCGCCGCGCATGGGTGCCAGCAGACCGCCGCGTCCCACCACGGCGGCAAGGGGCAAAGTGCCGTAGCCGTGCGATTCCAGCGCTTCCACAATGGCGGCACGGCGCAGGGGCAGTTGCTCCGCCACGCTTTCGTACCGGCGCAGGGTTGCCTTGTCGTGCTCTGCCGTATGCGAAAAAAGTTCGGTCTCCGCATCGTACAGGGCAACCTTGGTGGAGGTGGAACCGGGGTTTATGGCCAGAATATACAGGCCCTGCTCCCGGACTTGCCGGGCGGCACCGGCCTGTTGCGCCCCTTCGCCTGCATGGGGGGGGATGCTCTGGTGGGCAGGTGTCATGCGTCTCCCCCGCCGGAAGCTGTTTGGCCGGAAGCTGTTTGGTCGGAAGCTGTTTGGTCGGAAGCTGTTTGGTCGGAAGCTGTTTGGTCGGAAGCTGTTTGGTCGGAATCATTCTGGCCGGGACACACGATGTTTCCCGCAGCCGCAGCCATGAGTGTGGCAAGGGCTATGGAAAAGAACTTGGTTCTGTCCGTATCTCCGCGCGAAGGCAGCACGATGGGCACGCAGCTGCCCGCCACGATTCCCGCCATGTCCACGTTCATCATGGAGGTGAGCGCCTTGTACAGAATGTTGCCGCTCTCTATATCCGGGGCGACCAGAATATCCGCCCTTCCCGCCACGGGGTTGTCCACGCCCTTGCACTCCACCGCACGGGCGGAAACGGCAAGGTCCAGCGCAAACGGCCCGGCCACCTGCGCATCTCCGAACTCGCCCTGCTCACCCATGCGCGCGACCATCTGGGCATCCAGCGTGGCGGGCATGGCGGGGTAGATGACTTTTTCCGTGGCCGCGAGCATGGCCACGCGGGGGGCGGCAATGCCCAGCGCCCGCGCCACCGCCAGCGCGTTGCGCACGATATCGGCCTTGCGTTGCAGGTTGGGGGAAATGTTAATGCCCGCATCGGTCAGAATCATCAGCCTGTCCTGTCCGGGTGCGCCAAACACGCCCACGTGCGAAAGCACCCCTGCGGGCGGCACGCCGGTTTCCTTGTTCAGCACGCCGCGCAGCAGCACATCTGTGCTTACCTTGCCTTTCATGATGGCACCGGCATCGCCCGCGCGGTACAGGCGTATGCACTGCTCCACCGCTGCGGCAGGCTCCGGGGCATGGTGGAATTCAAAGGGCGCAAGGTCCGCGCCCAGCCGTTCCGCCACCCGCGCCGCCTGCTCCCTGTCTCCCACGAAGATGGGTTCTGCCAGCCCCCGCTTATGGGCGGCAAGGCAGGCCTGAATGACAAAATCTTCGGCACAGGAGGCCACCGCCAGCCGGGGAACGCCGGGCATGCCCAGCACCCGCTCCACCAGCCCTTCCAGAGTTCGTATGGTCATGCGCGCCCCGCCGTCACTCATCGCCACGCTTCAGGGCAACCACGCCTGTGCGGCACAGGCTGCGTATGCCGTGGGGCCGGAGCATCTTGATAAGCCCGTCCACCTTGTCTTCGTCGCCGGTTATCTCCACGCTTATGGTCTCCTGCCCCATGCCCACCACGTTGGCGCGAAAGACCTCAAATATCTGCATAACCTGCGCCATGCTTTCCCGCGTGAACCCCACCTTGATGAGGGCCATCTCCCTGTCCACAAACTCCTTGCGCGACAGGTCGTCCAGTTCCGCTATGGAATCCAGCGTCTTGAGCTCTTCCAGCACGGCTCCTATCTGGTCGTCATGGTTCTCTACCGTTATGACGAGGCGGGAGACATCAAACTCTTCCGTCTCGGCACAGGAAATGGACTTGAAGTTCACCCGGTGCCTGCGGAAAACATCCGTTACTTCGGCAACAACGCCGAAACGATTCTTCACCAGCGCGGAGATGGTATGTTTCATATGGTCTGCACTCCTTGATATGCTCCGCGCACTATAGCCTGCTCCGCCCCGCTCCACAACAGTTCCCGGCAATGTCACGCCTGCGCGCAGGGGCAGCGCAATAACAGCGGTCCGCGCGCACGGCAGCGGGCTTACTGCCGTGCGGCGGACCGCAGGGTGTGGCCGGGCTGCGCGCAGGGGCAGCCCGCAGTGCAAAATTGTCAGCCGGAGCAGCACGCCACCATGCCGCGCCTGACCGTTAACGACGGCAGTACCTCCACCGCCCCGGAACACAGTGCCGCTCAGCCCCCCTGCTCAGGGAAGTTAGGAAGGTTCAGGGAAACGCGCGGGCGTGCCGCGGGCAGCATCAGATATCAAAACACCCCCGCTCATCCATGACCGGGCAGACAAGGTCCACCCCGGAGCGCAGGTGCAGGTCCATCAACGTTCTGAGCGAATGGGGCGTATGGCGCGAAAGGCGCGCGGTGAATGCCCTGAGCAGCGCGGGAGAGGCCCGCCCCTGCAAATACAGCCGCCGCAGCCACTTCCATCTGTCACGGTAGGGGTAGCAACGCCTCACGCCCGCCTCGGCAACGGCCCTGTCCATGGCCTCCACGGCAAGGTCGCCCTGCCGCAGCACCACAAAGTCCCGTCCCCATTCCGCGAGGCCCGGCCGTATCTGTCCTGTCTGGCGTTCCGGGTATTCCGGCACTCGGTATCCCATAGCGCACCTCCCTCGTAAAAAGAGGCTTTCCCACCTACTACGGAATATGATTATCCGCACCGGCAAAGGCAATGATTCTTTGCGCCGCAGCGCGAAATATCATGTGCGGCACAACCCGCGCCATCCCTGCGCCTTCTTGCGCAGCACGGTTAAAACGGCTAGACAGATTCTTTAGCCGATACGCACGGTGCCCTCCGGCACCTTAAGGAGCATACATATGTGTGGCATCATTGGTTATACCGGCCACAGGCCCGCTGTTCCGCTTATCATAGAAGGACTGCGCAGCCTTGAATACCGCGGATACGATTCCGCAGGCGTGGCCTTTATCCAGCACAAGGACCTTGTCACGGTCCGGGCGGAAGGCAAGCTCGCCAATCTGGAAAACAAGCTGATGGGCATGAACGTATCCATTGCCACCTCCGGCATGGGGCACACCCGTTGGGCCACCCATGGCATTCCCGTGGAACGCAACGCGCACCCGCACATGTGCAGCGACGGTTCACTGGCCATCATCCATAACGGCATCATTGAAAATTACCAGCCGCTCAAGAACGAACTGAAGGCGCTGGGCTACACCTTCTGCTCGGAAACAGACACCGAGGTGCTTGCCAACCTTATCGCGGAAGGGCGCAAGCAGACAGGCGCGCTGGACAAGGGCATAAGCTGGGCGCTGCAAAGGGTGGAAGGCGCGTATGCCGTGGTGGTTTACGCACTGGACATGCCCGGTGTTATTTTTGGCGCGCGTCTTTCCAGCCCGTTTGTGCTGGGGGTGGGACAGGGTGAAAACTTTGTGGCCTCGGACATTCCCGCCTTTTTGCCCTACACCCGCGATGCCGTGTTCCTTGAAAACGGCGAAATGGCCCGCATTGAGGCCAACAGCTGGCAGGTGCTGGACGTAAAGACGCTGGAACCCATTGAAAAGCAGGTGCACCACATTCAGTGGGACGTGCAGGCCGCCCAGAAGGGGGGCTACAAGCACTTTATGCTCAAGGAGATTTTTGAGCAGCCCCGCGTTATCACCGACTGCATGACGGGCCGTGTGGACTGGCAGCGCAAGGAAGTTTCGCTGCCGGAACTGGATGCCCTGCCCGTGCCGCGCCGCCTGCATATTGTGGCCTGCGGCACCAGCTACCATGCGGGCATGTGGGGCCGCCATCTGCTGGAGAACTGGGCGCAGATTCCCGTGAATGTGGAAATTGCCTCGGAGTTCCGCTACCGCAATCCCATTCTTGACCCGGATGATGTTATCCTTGTCATCAGCCAGTCCGGCGAAACGGCAGATACGCTTGCCGGGCTGCGCATTGCGCGCGAGCGCGGCATACGGGTTATAGGCCTGTGCAACGTGGTGGGTTCTTCCATTGCGCGGGAATCCGATACGGTTATTTACACGCAGGCCGGGCCGGAAATTTCTGTAGCCTCCACCAAGGCCATGTGCTCGCAGATGACCGTGCTCACCCTCATGGCGCTGGCATGGGGCAAGCGCAAGGGCTGCCTTGCGGACGACATTCTCCAGAACGCCGTGACGGGCCTTTCCAAACTTCCCGGCCAGTTGGAAATGGAACTGCCCCGCATGCGCTCTGAAGCGCAGGGCATTGCCCGCCAGTACTCCTCTGCCCGCAGCTTCTTCTTCCTTGGTCGCGGTCAGTGCTACCCGCTGGCTCTGGAAGGCGCGCTGAAGCTCAAGGAAATATCTTACATCCATGCGGAGGGGTATGCCTCCGGCGAGATGAAGCACGGCCCCATTGCGCTTATAGACCCGGCCTTCCCCACCTTTGCGCTGGCGCTGGGCGACGGCCTGTATTCCAAGGTGAAATCCAATCTGGAAGAGGTGCAGGCACGCTCGGGCAAGATCATTGCCCTTGCCAACCCCGGACACGACCTGAACGTGGACCACACGTGGATTATCCCGGAAGCATGGGGCCCGCTCGGCTCCTTCCTTGCCCTGCCCGCCTTGCAGCTCTTCAGCTATGAGGCGGCGGATTATCTGGGCAAGGACGTGGACCAACCCCGCAACCTTGCAAAGAGCGTTACCGTGGAATAGCTGTGCCGGTGCCTGCGGCAGCCGCCCTTTGCGACCGAACGTGAAACCATGCCCATGGGAGGCTCCATGTCTCAATTTGCCGATGTGACTGTTCTTAAACAGGCGAACGTTTATTTTGAAGGCAAGGTTACAAGCCGCAAGATAGTGTTCCCGGACGGTTCTTTCAAAACGCTGGGGATTATGCTGCCCGGCGAATACGAGTTTGGCACTGATGCGGCTGAGGTGATGGAGATAATGCAGGGCACGCTCAAGGTGCTGCTGCCCGGAGCCGAATGGCGCACCGTAACGGCGGGCGAGAGCTTTGACGTTCCTGCCGGAATACGGTTCAAGCTGGTGGTGGAAACCCTTGTGGACTACTGCTGCTCGTACATCCGCTGACAGGCTGTTCATTACGGGCAGGAGGGAAGGCGGAAGACGCCGCCTGCCGGAGCGGATGTTGCCGGTACGGTATGGTGCGCGGAACGGCTGCCGGATAGCGCGGGAAAAATGGGAACGTGTTCCGGGATGAGGGAACCTTCATCTGCTTGACACGACAGGTTCATGTATATACATGGTATATACATGCGCTACACCTATTCCATGACCTGAGAGGGAACCCATGCACACATCTACCAAGCTTGCCAAATGGGGTAACAGCCTTGGCATTCGCATTCCCAAGCACCTCGCGACCGAGATAGGACTGGATGAGGGTGCCCTTATTGAAGTCTTTTCCCGCGAGAATGAGCTTGTGGTGCGCCGCCGGTCTCCTGCGAAGCGGTATGACCTTGGGGATCTGCTTACGCAGATCACGCCGGAGAATCAGCACTCGGCTGTTGATTGGGGGCCGGACACAGGAGGCGAGGTTTGGTAACGCCTCTGGAGAAAGGGTCGCTTATCTGGATTAACTTTGACCCGCAAGCCGGACACGAGCAGGCAGGGCATCGCCCCGCGCTGGTGATAAGCGAAGCAGCCTACTTTGCGGCAACAGGCTTGGCACTTGTTGTGCCGGTGACGAGCCACAAGAAAAACTACCCCTTTGAAGTAACGCTCCCTGCCGGGTGTGCTATTTCGGGGGTAATTCTTTCTGATCAGGTTAAATGCCTTGACCTTAAGGCACGAATGTTCAAGCTGGCGGGCAAAGCCCCGCAAGATGTTGTTGACGACGTGCTTGCCAAGCTTGCGGCCTTGGTCGGGTGGACGTAACAGGG
>CAYRLL010000155.1:0-6266 GCA_964425115.1 uncultured Desulfovibrio sp.
AAAGCTCGGATGAACCGTGCTCACGTTAAAGACTTCCACAGGCACGCCCTCGTTTTTTCTGCATCCGGTGGAAGGTGCGCACGGCGATCTGGGCATGATCCGCAGGGAGGACGTGGTGCTCGCCATATCCAACAGCGGCGAGACGGACGAATTGAACGCCGTGCTGCCCACCATGCGGTCGCTGGGGGTTTCCATTGTCAGCCTGACCGGCAGGCCGGATTCCACCATGGGCAGGCTTTCCGATGTGGTAATAGACACCGGCGTGCCCCGCGAGGCGTGCCCCCTGGACCTTGCGCCCACGGCATCCACCACGGCGGCGCTGGCGGTGGGCGATGCCCTTGCCGTGTGCCTTATCCACTGGAAGTCGTTCACGGCGGACGATTTTCGCAAGTATCATCCCGGCGGTTCGCTGGGGCAGCGGCTTTCGCTGCGGGTAAGCAGCCTCATGCACGCCGATGCGCCCTGCGCCCCGGAGAGCGTTTCCATGCGGCAGGCGCTGGAGGTGCTGGACGCGGGCAGGCTGGGCGCGGTGATTCTTACCGATGCTGCGGGCAGGCTCTCCGGCATTATCACCGACGGTGATGTGCGCCGCATGCTGTGCAGGGGAACCATGGACATGGATGCCCCCGCGCACACGCTGATGGTGCGCAGCCCGCTGCACGCCACGCCCGCGCAGTCCGTGGCGGAGCTTCTGGATGTGATGGAGGCGCGGGCCATAACCGTGCTGCCCGTGGTGCAGCCGGATATGTCGCTTGCGGGCGTCATCCACCTGCACGACCTGCTGGGCAAGGGCGGCGTGAAGTTCAGCGGGCGGTAGGACCCCGACCCCTTCTGCGGGGCATGCCCCCGCGCCGCTACAGCACCTCCACCCCGTCTTCCGTGACCAGCACCATGTATTCCCAGCGGATGCCGCCCCATTGGGGGTAGTAGAGGCCCGGTTCCACGGTGACCACCATGCCGGGGCGGAGTTCGGCATCCACGCGGGGGCTCATGCCCGGCGCTTCATGTGTTTCCAGCCCTATGCCGTGCCCGAGGGAATGGGTGAAGTGCGGTGCCTCGCCCGCATCGGCAAACACCTTGTGCGCGCAGGCGTGGATATCCGCCACCTTCATGCCGGGCCGCATGGCCTGTATGGCCGCATCCTGCGCTCTGCGCACAAGATCCATGGTTCTGCGGAAGGCATCGGTGGGCCTGTCGCCCACCCAGAGGGTGCGGGTCTGGTCCGAGCAGTAGTCGTCCACGCGGCAGCCCACGTCTATGAGCACGGGGCAGTTGTCGGTGATGACCGTCGCGCCGGGGATGGCGTGCGGCAGGGCGGCGTTGGGCCCCACGGCAACAATGGAGTCGAAGGACAGGGCCGAGGCGCCGTTTTCGCGGAAGAATTTCTCGATATCCCACGCCACGGCAGCCTCCGTGCGTCCCGGACGGCACACCGAGGGCACCCATTCCATGAGCCGGTGGTTCAGCGCGCAGGCGCGGCGCAGGCGCTCAATCTCTTCCGGTTCCTTGATCACGCGCAGTTGCTCCGCCAGCCCGTCCGCCCGCGTCATGGACAGCCCGTCCGAAAGCTGTTCGAAAAAAGCCACGCTCAGCGACTTTGCCTCGAACCCCACCGCGCCACCAGCCTTGGGGAGGGTTTCCTTTATGAGTCCGTTCACCTCTGCGGCGGTGCGCCCGGTATAGATGAAGATGCGCTCCGTGTCCCACAGGCGGGCGGCGGCGTCCTTGTAGCGGGCGTCTGTGCACAGCCAGTCGTTGCCGTCTGCCGTGAGGAGCAGGTAGCCGCTTGTTTCGTTCTTCTGGGGGTCGTGCAGTTCGAAACCGGAAAGATAGTATCTGTTTGCCTCGTGGCTTATGAGCAGGGCGTCCAGTGCCTTTTCGTGCATGAGGGCGCGCAGGCGTTCGCGGCGTTCCGCATAGCGGACAGTGTTCATGGTGGCTCCTGTATGCAGCGGGCGCATGGCCCGGAAGGTTGCGGTGAAGCACGCACTTTCCCCCATATTGGCCTGTCTTGCAAGAAGGATGGATTTTGTACCCGATTGCCGTTAGCATGGAACTATGAATCCGGAAGGCACACAGCGGGTTGCGTGTGCTTCCGGCAAACCCTGACGGGGCGTTGCGGTATCTGCGCATGAATACACTGGTCTGGCTGCTCATACCCCTTACATTTGCCATGGCTGCCGCCGTGGCGGGGCACGCGCTGGTGCATAAGCGCGAACCCCGCGCCGCGCTGGGCTGGGTGGCGGTGTGCCTTACCTTTCCCATTGCCGGGCCGCTGCTGTATTACATGTTCGGCATAAACCGGGTGCGCCGCAGCGCATTGAAGCTGCGGGAAGAGGCGCTGGCACAGCATGTGGGCAGGGAATGGCTGCATGGCGGGCCGGAACCGTTTGTGCCTGTGGGCGCGCTGGACGAGTTTCTCATTCCGCCGCGTTACCGCGAGTTTGAGCGGGTGGGCCGTTCGGCAACGGGCATGCCGCTGTGCGGGGGCAACTGCATGGAGCCGCTCTTCAACGGCGAACAGGCTTTTCCCCGCATGTTGCAGGCCATAGAGCAGGCGCAGACATGCGTGTATCTTTCTACCTACATCATGGAAACGGGGCCGCAGGGCCGCGCGTTTGTGGATGCCCTTGCCCGGGCCGTGCGGCGTGGCGTGGACGTGCGGGTGCTCATTGACGGCGTGGGCGAGAAGTACAGCTGGCCCCGTGCCACTACCCTGCTGCGGCGGCAGGAGGTTCCGGTGGCCATATTCCTGCCGCCGCGCCTTATCCCCCCGCAGTTCAGCATAAACCTGCGCAACCACCGCAAGGTGCTGGTGACAGATGGCATGGTGGGCTTTACCGGCGGCATGAACATAGGCAGGCGGCATCTGGCGGACAACGACAACCCCCGCCGCGTCACGGACGTGCATTTCCGGTTCATGGGGCCTGTGGTGGCACAGTTGCAGGGGGCGTTTCTGGAAGACTGGGGGTTTGCCACCGGCAGGTACACCGCCCCGCTGCCCATACGCGAACAGTGCGAAGGCGACTGCCTGTGCCGGGTGATAACCGACGGGCCGGACAATCCGCTGGACCCCATGGCCTCTGTCATCATTGCGGTTATTTCCACGGCGCGGCGGTCTGTACGCATAATGACGCCCTATTTCCTGCCCTCGCGCGACCTGATGAGCGCGCTGCAATCTGCCGTGCTGCGCGGGGTGGATGTGCGCATCGTGCTGCCCGGAAAGAACAATCTGCCCTTTGTGCACTGGGCCACGCGCAATATGCTCTGGGAACTGCTGCAACGCGGGGTGCGCGTGTTCTACCAGCCTGCGCCGTTCTGCCATACCAAGCTGCTCATTGTGGACGGCAGCTATCTGCATGTGGGGTCCGCCAACATGGACCCGCGCAGCCTGCGGCTGAATTTTGAGCTTACGGTGGAAGTGCTGGATGTGAACATGGGCCGCCAGATGAGCCGCCATTTTGACAGGATTCAACGCACTTCCCGCGAGGTGACGCTGGAAGAGGTGGATAGCCGACCCCTGCCTGTGCGGTTGCGGGACGCTTTTTTCTGGCTCTTTTCTCCCTACATGTAGCCGCGGCGAGACATTTTTTTGCGGCAAAAGAGAAGCACGGGGCGGCTGCGCAATGCTGCTGAACCATTGGACTTTTTGCGCGTCTGCGCGGGGGCTGTTGTTGCTGGCGTGTAACATGCTGAAATATTGCGTTTTATAGCATGCGCAACGGTGTTGACATGGCGCGAGGGAGTATTACTATCCTGCCTCGCGCACTGCATGACGGTTTGCGCAAAGCACAGGGAACGCCCAGCGGCTTCCCCGGAGAACGTTCAGAGATGACACACCGCTCCCGCGCACGCGGCCTGTTCTGCTGCGCCATTGCCTGCATGGCTGCCGTGCTTGCCCTTGTTCCCGCCGATGCCTTTGCCTGGGGGCCGGGCGTCCACATGGCCACCGCCAACTGGCTGTTCGCCAACACCGGCGTGCTGCCCGCCCTGACGGGACAGCTCATCGCCTCCCACAGAGAAGCCTTTTTGTACGGCTGCCTTTCTGCCGACATTTTTATCGGCAAGGGCTGCGCCTTTAAGCCGGGCCACAGCCACAACTGGGAAACGGGCCGCAGGCTGCTGGACAGCGCGCGCGCACCGCGCCTGAAGGCGTATGCGCTGGGCTACCTTTCGCATCTTGCGGCGGACATTGTGGCGCACAACAACTATGTGCCCGCCATGCTCAGTGCCACGCCGGGGTCAGGCAAGCTGAGCCATGTGTACATTGAGGCGCAGGCTGACCGGCTGGTGCGCTGGGATACCCGCATTGCCCTGCGTCTGTTTGATAATACCCACGCCAAGGATGCGGATTCCACCCTGTGCAGCGCCACCAGCGCGGGCAGGGTGCCGTTTATGCTCAAGAAGCAGGTGTTCAAGCACAGCGTGGCACTGGCGGGCGGTATGCCGTGGCGCACCTCGCTGCGGTTGTTCCGGCGCATTGCCCCGGAGGCGCAGGATACGGAACTGTTCGGCAGCATGATGGATGCCAGCCTGCGGGCCGTGGTTTCCGTACTTTCCGACCCCTACGATTCGCCCGTTACCGGGCTTGACCCCATTGGCGAGCAGTCGCTGCGCGATGCCAAAGCCCTGTGCTGCGGGCGGGCGCCGTTTGCCTTCCGCAAGCCGTTTCCGCTGCGGTTTCCCCTGCATCCCGCCCTTGCCGGACTGGCGGCGTTGCCCCGGTCGCCTCTGGGAATGCGCACCTAGCCGCCGCGACCCTGCGGACTTGGGTGAGTTTCAATGTGAGCCGGGGAGAGTGGGGTGAGCCGGGGTATGTTTGTCAGGCCCTTCGCGCACCCGGACGGCCCGGTCCGCATCTTCCGTTTTTGTAAAAAGACCTTGCTTTAGCCCGTGCTCTTTGGGTATGCAGACCCATGCCGGATGTACCGGCATGGGCCTTTGTCGTGCCCTTTTGCGCGCAAAGGCGGCAGGCGGAGCGTGGCCGCGAGGAACCCAGCACCAGAGGGAGAACGAGGGAGAGCATGATGAAAGGACTGCGGGCGGGCGTTGCTGCCCTTATGATGGTTTTCGTGATGTCGTTCATGGTTGTTACCGGGGCGCAGGCTTCGGAAATCGCCCTTAAGTATGCCAACTTCCCCCCGGCACCCACCTTCCCCTGTGTGCAGATGGAGCGCTGGGCTAAGGAAGTGACCACGCGCACGGGCGGCGTGGTGCAGGTGGCCACCTATCCCGGTTCCACGCTGCTGGACGCCAAGAACATGCTGCGCGGCGTTATGCAGGGACAGGCGGACATAGGCTGTATAAGCCTTGCCTACCACCCCGGTGTGTTTCCGCTGCTCAGCGTTATGGAACTGCCCCACGGGTTCACCTCGGCGGAGTCTGCCTCGCGCACGACATGGGACCTGTATGCCAAGCACCGTCCTGCGGAGCTGGACAAGGTGAAGGTGCTGACCATGTTCACCTCCGCCCCTTCGCAGTTCATGGCCAAGAAGCCCATACGCACCCTTGCGGACCTGAAGGGTACGGAAATCCGCGGCGCGGGCCTTATCTCCTCCGTGCTGGAACGGCTGGGGGCCATTCCGGTTTCCATGCCCATGCCCGAAGTGCCGGAAGCCGTGCAGAAGGGTATTATCCAAGGTCTGCTCACCTCCTTTGAGGTGCTTAAAGACATGAAGTTTGCCGAGATGTGCAAGTATGAAACCGTGGCAAACCTGCCCGTGTATCCCTTTGCGGTGATCATGAACAAGAAGCGCTGGGACAGCCTGCCCGAAGACGTGAAGAAGGTGTTTGACGACCTTTCTGCCGAGCAGGCCCAGTGGACCGGGCAGTATATGGATACCCACGTTGAGACCGCCCTTGCATGGTCCAAGGAAACCTACAACGTGGAAGTGCACACCTTTGACGAGGCGGTGCAGGCCGAGATTGCCAGACTTACCGCTCCGCTCATTGACGAGTGGGCCGCCGCTGCGACCAAGGCCGGTATAGACGCGCAGGCCGTGCTGAACGATGTGGAGGCCCTGAAGGCCACCTACGAGCAATAACCCCGTGTAAGACATATGCCGTCCGCCCCGGCGAAACCCCTGCGGTTGCGCCGGGGCGGACACGGCTTTTTATAACCCCGCGCCCGCTGGCGGCGCGCGCAACGTGCGACATTATGACCGCATGAGGCCCCCGACCCGAATTTGATTCGAATCTGAACCGAACCTGAACCAAACCTGAGCAGGCTTTACACCGGCGGCAAGCCGGGGCCGCACAGGCCAGTT
>CAYRLL010000156.1:0-6170 GCA_964425115.1 uncultured Desulfovibrio sp.
ATGGCCCCGTTCCCTGCTGCGTTCTGCATACGGCACACAGCGGGCCTGAGCCTGCGCGGCAAAAGGGCTGGCGGCTTTTCTGGATACCATCGGGGCTACAGATCGGGGCCGCACAACGGCGCAGTTCAGAGCCGCAGGTCAGAGCCGTAGATCGGGGCTACAAATCAGTGTTGCAGGGGAAGACAGGCCGCAGGCAAGGCCACCCCGGCCTGCGTAAGGCGTTCTGCCAGCCGCGCACGCTCATCAGCAGGCAAGGCAGCCATGAGCAGACAGGCATCGGACGCGCTCCCCTCCGGGCAGCGGGAACAGGAACCAGCCTCCTCCCCGCCCGATGGCGCGTGCGGTTGCTCCGTGCCTGCCGGGGCGGCGTGGGCAGCATCTGCGGTGCGGCCTGTATAATCCGCCGGACTGTCCTGCGCCTGCCCGTCCTGCGCCTGCCCGTCCTGCGCCTGCCCGTCCTGCGCCTGCCCGTCATGCGTCTGTCCGTCTTGCGCCTGTCCGCACGGCCTGTGCGTGTCCGGCTCTGCACCGGCGGTCCTTCCGATAAGCGTATCCCGTGCGGAATATCTTGCGCCGACTTCACCTGCGGCAGACTCTTCGGCATGGTGCCCGCTCTGGTCGCACTCCCATGAGCCGCACCCTGACAATTCGCGGCACAGGGCATTTTCCACGGCGTGCAGCACATCTGCGGCAACGGAACGTGGCTGCGACACGCGCTCCAGAATGCCGGGGCGCATGGTCCCGTGCAGAAGGGCAAACGTCTCTGCCGCCAGACCGGGGTCTATGCGCACCAGATGGCGCAGCACCAGCGCCGCGCCGCCGAGGCACTCCGTACGCAGCAGGTCTGCGATGCCGGACGGGGTGCAGCGTTGCAAGCAACTGAACGGCAGCGCATAGCCGCCGGACCTGAGCCTTGCGCTCACCTGCGCAGCCTCTGCCGGGGTAAAACTGCGCATGAGCAGCCGGGTGACCATGCCCCCGTCCACCACAAGCGGGGTGCCGCACACAATTCCCGGAGCACCTTCCGACAGTATCTCCGACGCCTGCGAGGGAAACAGGCTGGGCAGCGTTGCCACAACGGAAAGGAACCGCGCCGCCGCCTCCGGCGTGCACATGCGCAGCACGTGCGCGGCATGCGTCTCTCCCAAAAGAAGCGTGCGGACAACGGTGCGCTGCTCCACGGAAAGAGTGCGCAGCATGGAGGCACGCCTGCCCATGCGCCGCACAAGCTCCTCACGCATGGCAGGTTCCAGCAATTGCAGCACGCGCCCGCGCCGCTCATCCGCCATGCGAAACAGCACCACCGCCGCAAGCAACGGATGCGCGGCACGCAATTCTCCGGCCAGCGCCGCATCATCCAGAGAACGCAGGCGCGCAAAGGCTTCGTCATCCGTCTCTGTGGAAGACGGCATGAGCAGGCGTGCCGGTTCCGCAAGTATGGCTCCGAGCGGGCGCAGCATGGTCAGGGGAAACAGCAGCATCATGCGCCCCGATTGCTCGCCATCGGAAACGGCAAAGGTGATAAGAACGCATTCCTCGTCCTCACCGACATCAACGAAATCAACGGCGTCAATGGAATCAACGGCGTCAATAGAATCAACGGCGTCAGCGGCGTCAATGGAATCACTGGCATCGCCAGCCGAGCCGGGCGTGTCGACCGAACCGGGCGTGTTGACCTCGCCGACGGTGCCCGGCCCCACCACCGTTTCGCCGGGCTGGAGAAGCCGGCAACGGACCGTCTCCACTTCGAAGTACGGTGCCATGGCCCACTCCCAGTCCAACTGGAAGGCATGAAGGCAATAGCTTGCCACAGCCAGTACCGAAGGAGCCTGTGGGGCCGGGGGAGCCGGAGGGGACGGGCCGCCGTGCGTTGCAGCCTGTGCCAGGCTCACCGGGTTCACCGGGTCCGCAAGGTCCGCCGGGACTGCAAGGCCCGCAGGGTTGTCCGCTGACTGAGGCGGTGAATCGGATATCAGACCGGGCGAAAGGGAAGGCGGCTCAGCAGGCCCGGCATTTTGCGCCACGACACGCGACATACCCGGCGGCACGCCGGAAGAACGGTCAGGCGGGGTATAGGCGCTCTGCCCATGCCCTGCCCCCGGCACGGGCTGCGCATCGGCAAACCGCCGCTCCGGACCTCTGTCCAGCAGCCGGGCGGCAAGCAGGTGCGTCAGGGGAGCGTCCACGCCCAGCAGGGCCACCCCTTCCAGCGGAAACATCTGCACCGTGGCAGTCAGTGGATTGCTGAAGCGCGACCATGCCGCAAAGCGCACCCTGCGCGCTGTGGCGGGAAGCACCTGCCAGCGGCGGGTGGAAAGGCCATACAGCCTGCGTGCCACGGCGGAAGCCATGCGCGCCGCCATGCGGTCCAGCGCGGGAAAGGCGAATCCGTCTGGCGTGGCGCGCCGCCCTGCATGTCCGGTACGGTTTCCGGACCGAATATCTGGCCGAATATCTGGCCGAATATCTGGCCGAATATCTGGCCGAATATCTGAGTGGTTATCTGAGCGGTTATCTGAGCGGATATTTGGCCGGTCGTCTGAACGCATATCCGGGCGCAGATCAGGGCGCAGATCAGGGCCGGAGCCGGTTACGCCTTGTCCGGCCGGAGGAAGAGGCTCCCCGGCACCGGTCCATTGCCGAAAATCCGGCACCTCCGGGATGGTCAACAGGTTGAGCAGATTGAGCAGGTCGTCCATATCGGCTCCGTCCAGCACGGACTGAGCGCCCCGCTCAAACCCATGTGCAGAATCGCCCCGCTCAAACCCATGTGCAGAATCGCCCCGCTCAAACCCATGTGCAGAAGCGTCTCGCTCGAACCCGTGTGCAGAAGCGCCCCGCCGTGCCGGTTCCGGCTTCTGCTCGTCCGGGCGCGCGGTTGTGTCGTCACCGGGCGATACGGAACCCGGCTTTGCACCGCCCCGTGTACCGAACAGCTGTATGACCTTGCGCCCCTGCCTTTTACGTTTCATGCTCGCCTCGCCCGTTCAGATTTCCTGCCCGACCTTAGCCCCTTTCCGTCCCTGCGGGCAACGCTTCATTTGCCCCGGTTCTCAACACGCGGCAGCCTTTTCTGTCCGCAGCCGGGCAGGTGTCTCCTGTTTCCGCATGATTATTTCGGCTTGTTGTCTGCACAAGGGATAGGCTATGCATGCAGTACCAATGGCGTTTTTATCTCCACAGCACGCCCATTGCCCATCACGATACGGCCACCGGCATGGCCACCATACGGTTGAAGGAGCCACCGTGAGCAGCGCCTACAGAAAATTGTGCATCTACCACACGCTGGACGGCCTGCGCGAAGGCCTGAGCCATTTTTCCGGCCCCAGCCGCGCCGCCCTGCTGCTTTCGCTCGCTCCGCAGGACCCCATCCGCGTGCTGGACCCGCAGTTTCTGCTGGACGGGCATCAGCCCAAGCTCCGGGAACTGTTCCTTGACTGTACGGCATGGCGCACGGCAACCGGCACCCCGGAAGGACTGCGCCCCTTTGAACTGCGGCCCCTGCCGGACCCGCAGCTCACCGGACTGCTGGCCTTTGGCGGCTGCAACCGTGAGGTGCCCCTGCTGATGTGGTTCACAGAGGAACACCCGGACCTGTGCTCCAAGGGCCCCACGCTCCGCTGGCTGGAACACGCCGCCGCACAGCTGCTGCTGGACCTTGCGGCAAGCAACGACCTGCGGGACGGAGCATCCGGATTTGTGCTGCAAGGTTATGCCACCCACGCCGTGCGCGACTACATTGTTGACCGCCGCAACGAACTGGTGGGGCTGGACACCCACCTGCGCGTCTACCCCACGCTGGACACCATACTCGGCATATCCCACACCAGAGAAGAAGGCGCATGGCCGCGTGGCAGGCTCGCCTTTGTGGAGCCTGCGTTCCTGCGCGACATACATTTTCTTGCCAGTTTTCCGCGTATGGAGCAGCCATCGCTTGCCAATCTGCGGCACTGCCGCAAGCTGATGCTGGCTGTGGAATCTTCTGACCGCTCTCTTGTTTCAGACGGCAGAACCATTGTGGGCATTACCCGTGAACCGCTTCCGCAGGGCACCATTCTGGCAGACTTTCAGGGACGGCACGGCTTTCTTTTTCTGGATGACGAGATTGTCGCCTCCTTTGCGGACGGCGCGTTCCAGTCCACCAACCGCAAGCCCAACCTTGTTCAGCTGGAAGAGGCGTTGCTGGAATCCAGCCTTGGCTACGACAGGCAGCACGAGCTGTTCCGTATCGTCTCCGGCATCGTGGTCTGTGCGCAGGAGCGCAAACACGGCTGCACCATAGTGCTGGACCTGCGCGAAGCCCCCCGCAGCCTTGCGGGGCAGACGCTGCATGCTCCGCTGGACCTGACCACGGCAGAGGGCATGGACCTTGCCTGCTCCCTTGCCAAGGTGGACGGCGCGCTGCACATTGGCCGCAATGCGCACCTGCACGGCTTTGCCTGCCTGCTGGACGGCAGGGCCGTGCCCGGCGAAAACCGCGCCCGCGGGGCACGCTACAATTCTGCCGTGCGCTTTACAGCCACCAACGATGAACTTATTGTCATCGTGGTATCGGCAGACCGGCCCGTTTCCATCATCCAGCGGGGCATAGAGCTTACCGCCCGCTGTGCGTGGACGCCGTTGCCGGGAAGGGTGCCCACGCCGCCCACGCTGGAAGAATGGCTCAAGCTGGCATGACATCCGGGATGCAGGACATGCCGGAAGAACCAATAAACGCCAACATCCGCCGCCGGACGCGCGGCGCGGGAGACAGCCCATGCCCCGTTACTGGCTCATGAAATCCGAACCCGGCTGCTTTTCCATAGACGACCTGAAGAACGCCCCGGGCGGCGTTTCCCCGTGGGACGGCGTGCGCAACTATCAGGCCCGCAATTTCATGCGCGACGACATGCGCGCGGGCGACAAGGTGCTTTTTTACCACAGCGTCACCAACCCCAGTGTTGCCGGTGTGGCGGAAGTGGTGCGGGAGAGCTACCCGGACCACACGGCATGGGACCCGGAAAACCGGCACTTTGACCCTGCCTCTACCCCGGAATCGCCCCGCTGGTTCATGGTGGACGTGCGGTTTGTGCGCGCCTTTACCCGCCCCGTGACACTGCGCGAAATACGCAGCACGCCGGGGCTTGCGGAAATGGAACTGCTCAAAAAGGGATCGCGCCTTTCCGTCATGCCGGTTACGCAGGAACAGTTTGAAATCATCTGCGCCCTTGGCGGCTGATAACCGTACAACCACTCATACGGGAGGTCCGCATGAAGGATCTGGAAGAACGCATCGCCAAGCTGGAAGAGACCGTCTACTTTCAGGACAACACCGTCCGCGAACTGAATCAGGCCCTTGTGGCCCAGCAGTTCCAGCTGGATGAAATGGAGAAGAGAATGTTCGCCATGCAGACCAAGTTGCGCGAACTGCTGCCCGCCCTTGACAACGGCGGCACGGACGACGGACCGCCCCCGCACTACGGTTCGGTGTAGCCGCCCTGCAGCGGCGGTGAAGGCCCGACAATAACGCAGACAGGATACCCCATGAACGACTACCTTGCCGCCGTGATGCAGGATACGCAGGACGTGAACCCTGTGCTCAACCATCTGGGCATCCGCGTGGAACAGGCGCAAAACGGCACCGCACGGCTGCGGCTGGACGCATCTGAGCATGTGGCACAGGGCGCGGGCATGACGGCGGGGGGGATTATCGCCACGCTTCTGGACGAGGCCATGGCCCATGCCGTGCTCTCTGCCCTGAAGGGGCATACCCGCACCGCCACCATAGACATGCACGTGCAGTATCTTTCCGGGGTGCGCCCCGGCACGGTGCTGCACGCAGAAGCGCAGGTGGTGAAAAACGGGAGCAGCATAGCCTTTGTACGCGCGCAGGCCACCACCCCGCAGGGCAAAGTGGCTGCCACCGCCACGGCATCGTTCTTTCTGAGCTGATACGAAAAAACCGGCGGAGTGTTCTCCGCCGGTTTACTATGGCCGTATCAATCACAGATTCGGTGAACGGGACTAAGCGTCCGGTGCCGCCGCATCAGTGCCCGCCGCCGAGGTAGGCGTTCTGAATCTCCGGGTTGCGCAGCAGGGCGGCGGCATCGTCTTCCATCACCACACTGCCCACTTCCATAACATAGCCCCTGTTGGCCAGCTTGAGCGCGGCGCGGGCGTTCTGCTCCACC
>CAYRLL010000157.1:0-1401 GCA_964425115.1 uncultured Desulfovibrio sp.
AAAAAAACTCAAAGAACTCTTTGTCATCATGCTGAACGGGCAGGCACCGGCATAATGCGGTGCCTGCCCGTTGGTGTCTGCCCGTTAGCGTCTGCCCGTAGCTGTCTGTGTGCCCGCCTGTCAGCAACTGCCTGCCGGTCTTGGCCTTATCGCCGTGGACGGGAAAAGACGGGCTGCCTCAGGCGGGGTTTTCCTTTGGGATGCGGGCGGGATGCGGGTGGGGCGCGGGCTGGTACTGCGGGTTAGCTGCCAAAGGCGGCTGCATAGCGTGCCGCAAACTGCTCCATGGTAAAGCTGTGTTCCTGCGTGCCGTAATGTTCAATGCAGAAGCTGGCGCATACCGCGCCCATGCGTGCAGCGTCTTCCACAGATTTTCCTTCCAGTATCCCCTTCACCAATCCCGCACGGTAGGCGTCACCGGCTCCGGTGGGGTCCTGCACGCGCCCGGGGGTTGCAATGCCCACCTCAACGGGCGTGCCGTTGTCAATGCGCGATCCGTTCTCACCCAGCGTGGTGATGATGTACGAGCACTTTTCCAGCAACTGCGCCTTGGTGCAGCCGGTGGTCTTCATGATCATTTCCAGTTCGTAGTCGTTGGAAACCAGCATGTACGCGCCGGTAATGCACTCCAGCATCTCCTCGGCGGTGAATACGGGAATCTGCTGACCCGGATCAAAAATGTAGCGCACGCCCGCCGCACGGTAGGCGCGGGGCAGTTCGATCATGTCGTCCTTGTTGCCGGGCGAAACAAGGGCAATGTCCTTTTGCGGGTCAAGGGCGGCAAAGGCATAGCCGCAGCGGTTCGCCATGGCACCGGGGTTAAAGCCGGTAATCTGGTTATCGTTCTGGTCGGTGGTGATGTACGCGCCTGCAGTGAACAGGTCTTCAAACCTGCGTATGCCGTCCAGCGGCAGCCCCATGGTGCGCAGCACGTCTTCGTAGCGGTCAAAGTCCTTGCCCACGGCGGAAAGAATGGTCGGCTTTTCGCCCAGCAGCGAAAGCGTGTAGCCTATGTTGCCGGCAGTGCCGCCGCGTTTTTCTTCCAGCCTGTCGATGAGGAAGCAGACATTCAGGATATGAATCTTGTCGGGGAGGATGTGGTCGGAAAATTTGCCGGGAAAGTTCATAATGCGGTCATAGGCGATGGAACCGGAGATATAGATGGACATTGCCGTTCCTTTGAAATGCTGTGCTGCGGGTATGCTGCCGGTGCGCACGGGCACGCGGCAGGCGGTTACGGGATGCCGGGGGCAGGGGATTTCGTATGGTGTTCAGTATCGGTCAGTACATCCGGCGTATACCGGGAAGGCGCGTGCCGGACAGAACCCCGTCATGTATCCTTACCGGGTACTGAAAGGGCAGCAGAAGGAGCACCGGCTGCGGCATCCGAATCATTGCCGG
>CAYRLL010000157.1:1501-6149 GCA_964425115.1 uncultured Desulfovibrio sp.
CATCGTCCGTTTCCGAGGCTATCCAGTCCAGAAACGCCGTATCGCCTCCCAGTATGGGCAGGGCGATGATGCAGGGCACTTCATAGCTGTGCAGCCGCCGTACCTCGGCCGTCAGTCCGTCCAGTCTTTCCTGCGTGGTCTTGGCGATGAACGCCGTTTCTGTTTCCGACTGCACCTGACCCTTCCACCGGAAAAGAGACTGCACCGGCCCCAGAATGTTCACGCACGCCGCAAGGCGTCCGGTCACAAGGGCATCGCCTATGGTCCGCGCCTCTTCGGGGGAGGCGGCGGTCATGTATACGAGCAGGGCCATGCTCTGCCTCCTGTTGCGCACTATCCGCACAATGCATGCGGTTGTGCCTGCGGCATATGGATAATCCTTGCCGCAGGCACAGGCTGTGTACGTATCGCAAATTGCCCCGGCGGGCAATCCTGATGAGCGGTTCCGCCCGGCAATCCTGACGGGCAAAACCGCACTACTTGCAGATTTCCGGGTTCTTCGGCTCAAGCGATGAAAGGAATGTTATGGCACTTCCCACGTCCTCTCCCTCCAGCACGGGTTTCTTGCCCACCATGCGCTGCACGGTGGTGGTCCAGTCCGCCTCGGACTTCACCCCCAGATTTTTGCATACCCGGTTCAAATTGTGGCAGTTGGTACAGGCGGAGCGCACCTTTGCGCCTATGTCTTCAGAAAGGGCGGGCGAAACCGTAAGCCCGAAAACCAGACAGGCAATGACAAGCGGCGGAACCGATGCGTACGCGATACGGCGAAGGTTCATACATTCACTCCTTGCGGTGATAGGTCCGGTTGCCTTATGCACGGGGCTGTGCCAAAGGGAACGTTTGCCTTTCATATACAACGACTCTTATTCTCTGTCAGCAGGTACGGGAAAACATGCTTGAAAAATCAGAAAGGGCCCTGCTCGTGCTGCAACGGCTGCATGCCCGGTATCCGGAACCGGAAACGCATCTTGTGCACGCATCGCCGTGGGAACTGCTTGTGGCCACCGTGCTTGCTGCGCAGTGTACGGATGAACGGGTGAACAAGGTCACGCCGGAGCTGTTCCGCCGCTGGCCCGGACCGGCGGACCTTGCGCGCGCGGATAGGGCGGAGCTGGAAACGGTGGTGCATTCCACCGGTTTTTACCGCAATAAAGCAAAGAATCTCATAGGCGCGGCCGAACGCATTATGCGGATGCACGGCGGCGAGGTACCCCGCACCATGGCGGAACTGGTGGCCCTTCCGGGCCTTGCGCGAAAGACCGCCAACGTGGTGCTCTGGGGCGGCTTCGGCATTAACGAGGGCATGGCCGTGGACACGCACGTCAAACGCATCGCTTTCCGGCTGGGGCTGACACAGTCAGACAATCCCGTCGTGGTCGAGCGCGACCTGCTGCCGCTTTTCCCGGTGGCGGAATGGGGCAATGTGAATCACATGCTGGTGTGGTTCGGCAGGCATGTCTGCGATGCGCGCAAACCCGCATGTGATATCTGTGAAATGCGGGATATCTGTCCGCGTTGCGGCGTGGCGGAACTGCCGGTGCCGGAACCTGCGGGCCAAGACAAAAAGCCCTCTGCCGGTCAGGGAAGCAGACCTTTGGCAAAGCGGGGCAGGCGATGATACGTTCCACCTTCTGTCATTTGCAGGGCGTGGGCGGCGGTGCGGAGCAGCGGCTGTGGGATGCCGGGGTCCTCACGTGGGAAGATGCCCTTCATGCCGTGCGGCAAGGTTCGTTGCCCGTGCGCAAACCCTCCCCGGAACAGTGGAACGCCCTGCTGGAAGATTCCGCGCAGCATCTGGCTTCGCGTGATGCGGCATGGTTCGGCGCCCGCATGCCCGCCAACCAGCAATGGCGCCTGCTGCCGGAATTCATGGATTCCGTGGCCTGCGTGGACATAGAAACCACGGGCCTTTCATGGCCGCACGCGCACATCACCACCATTGCGCTGTACGACGGCACCTCCGTGCGCACCTACGTGCACGGCGAGAATCTGGAAGCCTTTGCAGAAGATATCGCCCGCTACGACCTGCTCGTCACCTTCAACGGCAAGTGCTTTGACGTGCCGTTCATAGAGCGCAGCTTCGGCATCAGCCTGCGTTGCGGCCATGTGGACCTGCGCTACGTGTTCAAGGCCTTGGGATACTCCGGCGGCCTGAAGCGGGTGGAAAAGGTGCTGGGCATAGACCGGGGCGAACTTGACGGGGTAGACGGTTTTCTCGCCGTGCTGCTGTGGCGGCACTACCGGCGCACAGGCGACAGGCGTGCGCTGGAAACCCTGCTTGCCTACAACGTGGAAGATGTGCTCAACCTGTTGCCGCTGGCCGTATGGGCCTGCAACAGGCATATGGAATCCACGCCTGTGGCGGAGCGGTACAGGCTGCAGGAACCGCCGCAGATGGAGAATCCGTTTGCCGCATCGTCCGAGATACTTTATACTGTTACACAAGGTGCGTAATGCGGCACGTTGTTTCAGACGCAGTGCCGCATCCGGTGAAGGGCGGCTGCCCGTAACCACGCACCGGGCAGAGCGTTTCCGCCGGGCGGAGTGAGTCTGCCGTGTATACAGGGCAGGGGGGCGCGGCATGGTCCGTTGCCGGGGGTGAGGATAATAAAGGGGTGAACCACCATGACGCAGAACAGTATTCTGCTTGAATCAGGAACCAACGAGCTGGAAATCATAGAATTCTTCATTGCCGAAGAAGATTCCTCCGGCAGAAGATATACGGGCTATTACGCCATGAACGTGGCCAAGGTTCTGGAAATAATCCGCAAACCGGATGTTACGGGCATGCCCAGCAAGCACCACGCTGCCGCGCTGGGCACGTTCAACCTGCGGGGAAGGGTGCTGCCTCTGGTGGACCTTTCCGTCTGGCTGGGCAAAACCATGGTTCAGTCAGAAGCAAACAAAGTCATTGTTTCCGAGTTCAGCGGCGTGGTAACCGCCTTTCTTGTTTCCGGCGTCACCCGCATCCACCGCCTCAGCTGGAGTCAGGTGGAAGCTCCGGGTGAGCACATGCGTGTTTTCAGTCAGGACTCCATCACCGGCGTGGTGCGGTTTGAAGACCGCATCCTGTTCATTCTGGATATGGAGAAGATTGTCGCCTCCATGAATCCGCGCCTGCGCATGGACCACACCATAAAAGACCTGCCTCCGGAAGAGACGGATGAGGAATACCGTGCACTGGTGGTGGACGATTCCAGTTCCATACGCAACATGATCGTGCATACCATGGAAAAGGCGGGATTTGTCTGCACACAGGCGCTGAACGGCGTTCAGGCATGGGACATGGTGCAGGGCTGGAAACGCAGTGCCGAGGAACAGGGCAAGCCTCTCACGGATTTTGTGGACCTGATTGTTTCCGATATAGAGATGCCGGAGATGGACGGACACAACTTCACCAGAAGGGTGAAGCAGGACCCTGTGCTGCAGAAGCTGCCCGTCATCCTGTTCTCTTCGCTCATTACGGAAAGCCTCCGGCACAAGGGCGTTGCGGTGGGGGCAGACGATCAGGTCTCCAAACCGGACCTGCCCACCCTGACCGAGCGCGCCAAGGGGCTTATCCGCAAATATCACGGCAAATAGCGGGGGCCGCATAACGCGCGGATAGGCATGCTGAATACTGCAACGGCTCCGTGCCCTCAGGCACGGGGCCTTTTCATTACTGCTGCAACTGCGAGAACCAGTATTCCGCCTGCTTGGCGTAGTTTTCCACGCAGCTTGCGGCGTCCATGTCGGTAAGGGCAAGGTCTTCGGCAATAAAGGTGTAGCGTTCCGGGTTGCTGCCGTAAATGAGGCATGCAATGGCTTCAAAACGCTTCTCGTCAAGGCTGTGCTCGTTCAAGGCATCCAGCATGGCGGAAGACTGCGGCGAGTTCTGGCTCTCAGGTTCGGGAACACCCTGCGGCCATTCACCCAGTTCCTCTCTTTCCGCTGCAAACAGAGAGAAGGCATCTGCCGCGTTCAAGGCAATGTCGCCGCCATTTTCATAGGATTCTATGAGCAGGATGGTGGCAAGGGAATCCACAGCATCCTCTTCGCCGCCGGTAACGGAAATGTTCAGCATATCTATGATGGCATGCCCGATCTCATGAAACAGGGTATGCAGCACCGCATCCAGCGTTGCCTGTTCCAGCGCCTGCGGGCTGTCCGCATAGCCGTTTCTGGCAAACAGGTTTTGCAGTTCGGTGACAAAGGCGTAGGGGAAATGGATCTCTGCCGGGCGGCCCCGCAGGGCGGGGGCATACTGCGGCCCTTCCTGCGTTCCGAAGCGTATCACCACATCACGCGGCAGGCAGTTCAGGTCGTTGATAACCCGCGCCACCTCGCGCCCGATGTTGTTTTCGCGCAGCAACTGCACAACGGACGCCTCTTCCGGTTCGGCCCGTTCGTACAGAACGCGAACAGCCCCCGCCTGGGCGGAGAACGCCGGTGCCGCGAGAAGCAGGGCAACCAGAATGAGCGGAACGGAGACGGAGCGCACGCATAACCTCGTGAGGATGGAGCAACGGGGCCGGTATGGAAAAAGCCGGGGCGTTCCCCGGCTCATGGTGAAGCATATTCCCGTGTCGTTGTCTACTGCAACCGCACACCCCCGTCCGCAGGCCCGCCGGCGACCATTCATGCCTGCTTGCCGTGCCGTGATGTC
>CAYRLL010000158.1:0-6042 GCA_964425115.1 uncultured Desulfovibrio sp.
GGGGCGGGACGCGCCTCCAGCAACGAAACTGGGCCTTGCTTGGGACCGTAGATAAGGAACTTGCGGGCATGGCCCAGATGCTCGTTCACATCAAACCCGTCGGAGCTGGCAACAGCCACATTGGGCCTGTCGCCTCCGGGCACGGGCAAACCGGCCTGCGGGGTTACGGCTTCCGGCCCGGTGCCGCAGCTTTCTCCCGTCACGCCCACTATCATCTGCCCGCAATGCTCCGGCGCTTCCATAACCGGCAGGTAGGCAGCGGCGGCTGTCCGGGCGGCAGCCATGACGGTGGCTTCCGGCTTGGGCAGCGCGGGCGCGTCCGGCGGCTCCGCCCCTTCCCATGGCGGCTGGAACGGAACCACATGAATGATGCGCGCCCCCAGCGCTGCGGCACACTGCGCCACCTCGCCCACATGCGTATGGTTAATGCCGGGATACACGGTAGTGTTCACCTTCACGGGCACTCCGGCTCCGCACAATGCCGTAATGGCGGCCTTCTGCGCCTCCACAAGCATGGCGGCACCTTCCGCCAGCGGAACGGTTCTTGTGCCGGGGCGTATCCACCCGCAAAGCTGCGCCACTATGGCAGGCTCCACGCCGTCCATAAGAACGGTAACGTGCGAAACGCCCAGTGCGGCAAGCTCTCCGGCATAGGGGGCAACGTTCAACCCGTTGGTGGTAACGCACAGGTCCACACCGGGCATGGCGCCGCGCACAAGACGCAGTGTTTCAAGGGTCAGATCGGGAGTGGCAAAGGGGTCTCCGGGGCCGGTAATGCCCACCACGGCAAGCTCCACACCCCCTGCGACAACACGCTGCGCGTAGGCCAGCGCCTCGGCGGGCGAAAGGGTCTGCGGAGCCTTTTCCAGCAGGTTCCTGCCTGCGGCCACAAACATGGCATCGCCGTACCGGCTGCGCACGTTGGCCTTGGGCGCCACCGGCAGGTGCAGCCGTCCGTGGGTGGAACGGGCATCCGGGCTGAAACAGGGATGAGAGGCGGTCATGGCTGGCTCCTGTGGCTCGGTTTCGGACAAAACAGTCCGGAGAAGGCCCGGGACCGGGGGGTCCCGGGCTGTGTCTGCGATGCAAAGGGCGGACAGGGGCCGCGCTTGCGGTGTTAGAGGACGAGTTCGAAGGTTTCTTCAGGCGAATCGCGGTCCTGACGGTCCAGCAGCACGCCGAGGATTTTCTCCATAAGGCGCATGCCGCCCCTGTAGCCCACGCTGGCAAAGTACTGGTGTCCGGGGCGGTCCAGAATGGGGAACCCAAACCGGACAAAGGGCAGATCCTCGTCCCGCGCAATGTACTTGCAGTAGGTGTTGCCCATGATCAGGTCCACCGGCTCGTTCTTCATCCACTGGTGCAGCAGGAACATGTCGCCATGAGCGCGCACGTTGGGCTCGTAGCCCTTTTCCTTGCACAGTTCGGTGATACGGGCCTCAAACTTCTTGCCCGGCGTGCCGGTAACAATGTGTACGGGCTTCATATCCAGCGTCAGCAGGAACTCCGTCAGCGCGATAAGCTGGTCGGGGTCACCCGCCAGTGCCACCTTCTTGCCGAAGAAGTACTGGTGGTAATCCGCCATCATATCCAGCATCTGCCCGCGTTCAAACTCCACGGTTTCCGGCACCGAGGTGCCTCCGGCAATGCGCAGGGCGTCCACAAAGCGGTCCGTGGCCTTAATGCCTATGGGAAGGTCCAGCACGCGGCAGGGCACCTTGAACTTGCTGTCCAGCATGCGGGCTGCGTCTGCGGAGCACCATTCACCAAGGGCAAGGGTGCCCATGCTGTCGCCGGTGCTCTTTATCTCCGCCACCGTGGTGCCGCCCTTGGGGAACATCTCGTATGTGCCGGTCATGGGACCGTTCAGCACACCGGAGGTATCGGGCAGCATGATGATGGGCACGCCCACCATGGCGCAGATACGCTTCAGCTCTTCCATGTCAGAAGGTTCCACCCAGCCCGGAATGATGTTCACCTTGTGGTTCTTCTTGCCCGTGGATTCAGCCAGCACGTTCACCGTGCCCTTGACCATGTTCGAAAACCCGGTCACGTGCGAGCCCACATAGCTGGGGGTAGAGGCGTACACCACGCTCTTGCCGGCGGGAATCTTGCCTTCCTTCCGGGCCTTGTCCACAATCTGGTTCAGGTCGTCGCCTATGGTCTCGGAAAGGCAGGTGGTATGCACCGCAATCACTTCCGGCTCATACACGGTGAAGATGTTGTCTATGGCCTGCAACAGGTTGGCCTGCCCGCCGAACACGGAAGCACCCTCGGTAAAGGAACTGGTGGCAGCGGAAACGGGTTCCTTGTAATGCCGGGTAAGCGTGCTGCGGTGGTAGGCGCAGCAGCCCTGCGAGCCGTGGCTGTGCGGCAGGCACCCGTGGATACCCAGCCCTGCATACATGGCCCCGATGGGCTGGCAGGTCTTTGCCGGGTTTATGCTGAGCGCGGAGCGCTCCTTTATTTCAGTTGGTGTGTGTCTAAGCAGCATGTATGTACCCGTCCTTCGTTATTCCCAGACATAGGTGGCCGAGAGTTCCGGATTCTCTTCCCAGGGAGCCTTCATGCCTGACCAGACCTTGCTGGTAACCATACGCTTGATTTCCTTGTAGAAGTTGCAAGCGCCCTTAAAGCCTGCATAGGGTCCGCCGTAGTCGTAGCTGTGCAGCTGCTTCATGGGCACGCCCATTTTCTGGATGGAGAACTTTTCCTTGATGCCCGCGCAGAAAATGTCGGGCTTCATCAGTTCCACCAGCTTGTCGGCCTCGTACTGGTTCAGGTCGTCAATGACGATGGACCCCTTGTCCATCTCGGGCATCATGCCTTCATACTCCTTGAACTTCAGTCCCTCGGCCTCCAGCCGCATCAGTTGCTCCACGCTCTTGCGGGGGCTGAAGCGGGCGCTGTCCGGGGTAACTTCCAGTTCTTCAATGTTCCGGCTGTCCGCATCCACCTTGATGTCGGGGATAACGTGGCGGCCTTCGTAGTCATCGCGGTGGCCGAACTCATACCCGGCGGAGAGGGTTCTCATGCCCATCTCGTTGAAGAGCTCCTGGTAGTGGTGCGCGCGAGAGCCGCCCACAAACAGCATGGCTGTCTTTCCCTTGGTAAAGGGAAACACCTCGTCCAGAACGGCCTGCACCTGCGGCATTTCTTCGGCAATAACCTCTTCCACGCGGTCAATGAGCTTCTTGTCGCCGAAGTACTGGGCAATCTTGCGCAGCGACTTGGCCGTGGCTTCCGCACCGATGAAGTTGATCTTGATCCACGGAATGCCGTACTTGGTCTCCATCATTTCGGCCACGTAGTTGATGGAGCGGTGGCACATAACGGTGTTCAGGTCCGCCGTGTGGGCGGTGGCAAACTGCTCATAGGTGGAGTTGCCGCTGAAGGTGGAAACCATGGTGATGCCGCACTTTTCGAGAATGCGTTCAATCTCGAAGGCATCGCCGCCAATGTTGTATTCGCCCAGCACGTTGATCTTGTACTCGCCCATCTTCACCGTATCGTTTTCGCCCACCACGTGAGTGAAAATCTGGTTGTTGGCGATGTGGTGACCGGCGGACTGAGACACGCCCTTGTACCCTTCACAGCTGAAGGCAAACACGTTGATGCCGAGCTTTTCCTTCATCTTCCGGGCCACGGCGTGCACGTCATCGCCGATGAGTCCCACGGGACAGGTAGAGAATATGGCCATGGCCTTGGGCTTGAACAGCTCATAGGCCTCAAGGCACGCCTGCTCCAGCTTCTTCTCACCGCCGAAGATGATATCCTCGTCCTGCATGTCTGTGGAGAATGCGTACGGCATAAAGTTTTCGTCCGTGGCAGAAGGAGCCTTGGTCTGGTTCCGGCGTGTAAGCCACGAATAGAATCCGCAGCCTATGGGCCCGTGCGTAATGTTCACGATATCGCGGGTGGGCCCCAGAATAACGCCCTTACAGCCCGCGTACGTGCAGCCGCGCATGGTGATGATGCCCGGAATGGTCCGCACGTTGGCCATAATCTCGGAGGAACCTTCCTCGCCGGTAATATGAATCTGCTTGTCGCGCTTGCGGGCAACCTTGGGAGGATACTTCTTCAGAAGCTCTTCCTTCACCGCCTCCGCGCTCAATACTTTCTTCTTCTTTTCAACAGCCATACTGCACCTCATTCGGTTGGCCTTTTCCGGCCCGCTTATACGATGGCCTTTTCACCGGTCTCGCCGGTACGCACGCGCACCGCCTCCGGCACAGGACACACGAATATCTTGCCATCGCCGGGTTTGCCGGTCTTGTTGGCCGCAATAAGGGCCTCCACCACGTCTTCCACCTGCTCGTCGGGCACCACAACGGTAACCATGCGCTTGGTGTACAGACGGTCTTTCTCACCAAGCAGTTCTATGGCTTCCTCGTAGCCCTTCTTGGCTCCCTGAAGCAGGTGCGAACTGACCAGTCCCTTGCCCCGCCCAAAGGCTTCCTGCGCAAAAAACGCATCCACGCCTATCTCGGTAAGGGCCTTTTTGGTCTTGTTCATCATGTTGATGCGCACAATGGCCACTATCTCTTTCATGCGGCAGCCTCCTGCCCTTCGCGCACACCGGAGCTGATGGTGTACACATCCTCCACGGGAGTGATGAATATCTTGCCGTCGCCGAACGCGCCCTTGGCGCCGGAGCGTGCGGTCTTCATGATGGTTTCCACCACAAAGTCCTTGTCGCGGTCCTGCACCACGCTGATGAGCATGGTCTTGGGAATTTCGTCATAGGTCACTTCACCTATCTTAATGCCGCGCTGCTTGCCGCGTCCGGCCACAGAAAGCTTGGTCACGGCGGGAAACCCCGCATCCATGAGGGCAGCCAGAACTTCATCGGACTTTTCGGGGCGCACAATGGCTCGTACCATGATCATCGTCATTCTCCTTTGGTGTTCAGTGCGGGGGATGGTCATCCAAAAGGACAGGCCCTAGGCCTCCATCAACCCGTAGTCCATGAGCAGCTGTTCCAGTTCTTCGATTTCCAGCGGGGTGGGCACCACAAACATCTTGTTCTCGTCTATGGCCTTTGCCAGATTCCGGTAATGGTCGGCCTGCCCGCATGCGGGGTTCCATTCAATGACCGTGCGGCGGTTAATTTCGGCGCGCTGCACGTCATTGTCGCGGGGAACAAAGTAGATGAGCTGCGTTCCCAGCTTCTTGGCCAGCTCCTCAATCATCTCCTTTTCGTTATCCACGTTACGGGAGTTGCAGATAAGCCCGCCAAGGCGCACGCCGCCGGATTCCGCATACTTCATAATGCCCTTGCAGATGTTGTTGGCGGCGTACATGGCCATCATTTCACCGGAGCAGACAATGTAAATTTCCTCGGCCTTGCCGTCGCGGATGGGCATGGCAAACCCGCCGCACACCACGTCGCCCAGAACGTCATAGAACACGTAGTCCAGGCCTTCGCGCTCTTCGTAGGCACCCAACGATTCCAGCATGTTGATGGAGGTGATGATGCCACGGCCCGCACAGCCCACGCCCGGTTCAGGACCGCCGGATTCCACCGACCACGAATCGCCGAACCCCTTCTTGCGGATATCGTCCAGTTCCACGTCCTCACCCTCTTCACGCAGGGTATCGAGCACGGTCTTCTGAGCCAGACCGCCCAGCAGAAGACGGGTCGAATCCGCCTTGGGGTCGCATCCCACAACCATGACTTTGCGGCCAAGAGATTCCGCCAGACCAGCTACCGTGTTCTGGGTAGTGGTGGACTTGCCGATGCCGCCCTTTCCGTAAATGGCCACTTTTCTCATGGTTTCCTCCATGTATGATGGTGCCTTGTTTCCTGCGGTTTTCCACAAACCGCCCGCCATACCCGCCGCAGGCCGGACCGCCCGGATGTGTCGGACATGGCGCGCTTGCACAGAATGCCGTTTTCAGCATGCGGGAGCCGCGCTCCCTGTAAGCCCGCCTTGGCAAGGCGCGTGCCAAACCGCATTACCTCCCGCAACCCGGCGTCATGAAAGGAATTCCGAAAAAAAAGCTATTCGTGACAGTTCGGCAGCCTACACTGTTGCACCC
>CAYRLL010000159.1:0-6025 GCA_964425115.1 uncultured Desulfovibrio sp.
CCACATCCCCGTTAGACGGAGCATTCACCAGCCGCTTCAGGGCATTGCGGTCTATCTTGCCGGTCACGGTCACGGGCATGGCATCCAGCACATGCCAGCGGGATGGAATCATGTACGCGGGCAGGTTGTCCTTGCTCCAGCCTATGACCTCCTCAAGCCCCGCCCCGTCGCGCAGAACCAGAAACCCGGCCAGCATGGTCTGACCGGACGCGTCTTCGGCGGCAACGGCAAACGCCTGGCGCACGCTTCCGCAGCTTTCAAGCAGAAAGGCCACTTCGCCCAGTTCCACCCTGTTGCCGCGAATCTTCACCTGATCGTCGCCCCTGCCCACCAGAACAATCTCGCCCGCCTCCGACCACACGGCCATATCGCCTGTGGCATAGGCTCTCCGGTCTCTCTGGTCTCTCTGGCCTCTCTGGCCTCTCTGGTCTCTCTGGCCTCTCTGGCCCTTCTGGACGGCAACTCCGCACAGAGGCGGCAACTCGCAGAACCGCGCCTGCGTCAGCTCTGCGTTCCCATGATAGCCAAGGGCCACGCTGGCACCGCCTATCCACAATTCTCCTGCCATTCCGGCGGGAAGCGGCTGCCTTTGCGCATTCAGAATATAGGCCGTTCCATTGGGGATGGGCCGCCCCACGCTTATGGGCAGCACCTCATCCGGCGCAACCCGCTTCATGGAGGCGCACACGCAGGTCTCCGTGGGACCGTAGGCGTTAATATACTCCAGTCTGCCCGCGTAGTGCAGGGCATCTTCCGCCACGGGCGGCTCACCCGCCGTTATCAGCACCCGCAGACCGGGAAATTCTTCCTTGTCGAACACATGCAGGTATGAAGGGGGAAAGGTCGTCACGGTTACGCCGTTCTCCGCCATGTACCGTTTCAGCGTCCACGGTTCATTGCGCAGCCTGTCGCTCACAGGATACAGGCACGCCCCGGCATACAGCGCCATGAACATCTCGGAAAGGGAAGCGTCAAAGCTGGGCGAGGCAAACTGCAGCACGCGGTCATCCCCGCCAATGCCGAAGAACTCTATCTGCCCCTGTATCATGTTCACAAAACCGCCGTGCGGCACAAGAACGCCCTTGGGCCTGCCCGTGGAACCGGAGGTATAGATAAGATACGCGCCGTCCCCCGCGGCGGGAACCGGGCCTTCTTCAACCATGCCGTGAAGGGGAGTCTGCCTGTACCCGGTATCGCTCGGGTCCATGGTCAGAACCGCCTTGGCATCGCTGACGATGTATTCGATGCGCTCTGCGGGCGATGAAGGGTCCACGGGCAGATACACGGCTCCGCACCGCATTATGCCCAGTGCAATTTCCGGCAGGCTCATAACCCGCCGTGCCAGCACAGCCACAATATCTCCGGGCTTCACTCCCTGTGCGGCAAGCCATGCAGCACACTTCCGGGCGTTGTCGCGCACCTCGGCATAGGTCAGCACCGCGCCGTGTTCATCCCGCACGGCAGGGTGCTGCGCAAAAAGCAATGCCCTCTCTTCAAACAGAGAGGGCATGGAACAAATCGCATACTCCCGCCGCAGCCCCTGCTGCCACAAAAGAAGTTCCTCTTTTTCCTCGTCGAGCAGATACTCCAGGTCCGGCAGGTCAACACCGGACGCCAGCTGATGCGTCAGCAGCTCAACGCGCCTGACATACCGTTCCACATCCTGCTCACTGAAGTGGTTGCAGCTGCTGCGCACCGTCAGGGAGCATTCCCCGGATGCAGGATCATACAGCACAAGCGCGCCGAACAGAATAGGCTCCTGCTCGCTGTGCCACTGCTCCACCGCCCGAATGCAAAAATCCGCGTTTCCTTTGGGCGCGCCGGGCAGATAATTGATGAAGGTGTCCGCCACATAGGTCAGGTTCTTGTGCGTCAGGTTGCGCATGGCCTGCTGGTAGGGCGTGCGTATGTGGCGGAAAAAACGGGCGTTCTGCCCGCCGATATCCGCCGCGAGCGAGGCGAACGAGTCATGCGCGCTCACATCCGCAAACACGGGCGGGGTGGCTATCTGCGCCCCCAGCCGCCTGCCGTGTGCCTTCCGCTCCCCAAAGGCTATGGGTGTCTGTATGGCAATGCCCTTCTCCCCGCACATGAAAGCGGCAACAAGGGCATGCAGCGCGGTAAAATAGACAGCCGGGCCAACACCGTATCCGGCGAACAGGCCCGCAAGTTTTGCGGAAGCCTCTTCTGAAAGGGGATATTTTCTGTACCGTGTGTTGCCCAGCACATCCACACAGCCGGGCCGGGCGCGAAAAATTCTCTTCTCCGGCATCCGCTCCAGATGCTCTTCCCAAAAAGCAATGTCCTTGGCGTACCGCGCCGATGCGCAATGCTCCCTGTCCTGAAGATACAGGTCGTCGCACGGGCATGTCCCGTCCAGACCGGGGGCTTTGCCCTGCACCAGCGCGCTGTATATCTCGGTTATGAACGATACGTGGAAAAATATCCCCAGCCCGTCAAGCACCAGATGGGAGCACTTGCACAAAAAAACGCACCGCTCCTCTCCCGTGCGCAGAACGGCGTAGCGCACCGGCTGCTCATCAACAGACTGCTCCATGAAGGCGGCGGTAAACTCGCGGGCTGCCCCTTCAGGGTCTCCGGCCTGACGAAAATCCAGAGAAACAAGGTCTATATGTGCCCCTTTGCGCACCTGAAGGTACGGTCCGCTCCCGTCTTCACGCAAAACAGCGGTCAGCAGAGGAGCGTACTCCTGCACAAGGCATATCGCCTCCCGCAGCCTGTCCGGGCACAGGGCGTTCTCCACATGGAAGCACCCCCGGATAGACGTTTCGTTGTATTCCGAAAGCGATGCCTGACGGGAAAGCCATAGCTCCCTCTGGCTGCTCGTGAGCGGAATCCTCTCCCCCATGCCAACATCCACCGCAGCGTCCTTCATGGATAACCTCTCTATTCTGCTAGGATTATCTTACAAGAACAGGGTTGGCAAGCTCCCCGGATTTTATTTGGGACTGTACTAAGCCTCTTCTCTGGAGTATCGGAACGGGATGTGTAAAAAACAGGCTGCGGCATCCGCACCCGACACACCGGCAAGCGGCCAGTTTGATCAAAATTCCATCAGCATTCCGGCAGAATTCCGGCAGCACGCAGCCTGCGGCCGTCCCGTACCATCACGGCCCATTTTCTCAGCGCAGCAACGGGTATGGTACATTGGGGGTATGCGATCATGACAGGTGAGACAACCGACTGGGAAACGCTCGACTGGAAAAAAGAACTCGCCCGCAACATCACGGGCGTGGACCAGCTTGCCGGATACGCCGCGTTCACTTCGGAAGAGCTGGAAAAACTCAGAGAAGTCGAACAGGTCCATCCCGTCAATATTCCCCGGTATTACTTAAGCCTCATCAATACGGACGATCCCCGCGATCCCATACGCAAGATGTGCTTTCCTGACGCGGAAGAGCTGATTGTCGCCGGGTCCATGGGAGAAACCACGGCAGACCCCTACGGGGACGACAAGCACGACAAGGGCAACGGCGTTCTGCACAAATACGACTACACCGCCCTTGTGGTGGCAACGGAATGCTGCGCCATGCACTGCCGTCACTGTTTCCGCAGAAGAATCGTGGGGCGTCCCGGGAACCAGCTGCTGAAGGATTTTTCCGGGGCGGCGCAGTACATTGCGGAACATCCGGAGATAAACAACGTCATCCTCTCCGGCGGCGACCCCCTGCTGCTTTCAACCCCTGTCCTGCAAAAAATGCTCTCCAGGCTGGCAGAAATCGACCATCTGGATTTCGTCCGCATAGGCTCACGCATCCCGGTCACCTTTCCCATCCGCCTGTTCGACAACGAACTCATGGATGTCCTGTCCGCCTTCAACGAAAAAAAGCCCCTCTACATCGCCACGCATTTCAATCATGTGCGGGAAATAACCCCCACATCGACAGAAGCGGTAAGGCGTCTGCGGCAATGCGGTGCCATCATCAACAATCAGGCAGTCCTGCTCAGAGATGTCAACGATACGCCGGAGGCACTCATCTCACTCATGAACAGGCTTCTGGGCATCGGCATAAACCCCTATTATCTCTATCAGTGCATGCCCGTCTCCCGGGTGCGGCACCACTTCCAGATCCCGCTCAGGCAGGGGATAGAAATCGTGGACGCAGCACGGGCAAGGCTTAACGGCTACGCAACGCGCTTCAAATACATCCTCGGTCACGACATCGGAAAACTGGAAATATGCGGCCTGTCAGACAACAACATCGTGCTCAAGCAGATTCACGCCCGCTCAGGACACGACGGGCAGGCTTCGCGCATCATCCTGCTGCCGCTGGATGATTCCGCAGGCTGGGTAACGCTGTAACTCCCCGGCATCAGCATCAGGCAGCAGTACACCGGATACGCCATGACCATGACGAACGGAACCACCACCCTCTTCTGCATTCCCCACGCGGGAGGCAGCGCAGCCTATTACGCGCCGTTCGGCCAGTTTTTTCCGCAATCCGTCTCCTTCCGTCCTCTGGAACTTCCGGGCAGGGGTCGCAGGCACAGAGAGCCGCTCCAGCCCTGCCTGCACGCCATACGCCGCGATCTCTTCAGCAGCATCCTGCCCGTTGCGGAACACGCACCCTACGCCCTGTTCGGGCACAGCATGGGGGCGCTGCTTGCCTTCCTCTGCACGCTGGAGGCGCGGGAGCAGTCGGTTCCGCTGCCTGCCGCGCTCTTCCTTTCCGGCTGCGCAACCCCCGGCAGCCCGGAACACACACCACCCGCTCCCGTGGCATCCCTTTCCCCCGCCATGCTGTGGCAGCACGTTCTCAGCTTGGGCGGCGTGCCGGAATGCGTTGCCGCGTCCGAAGAATTCTGCCGTTACATGCAGCCCATCCTCCACGCAGACTTCACCGCTCTGGAGCAATGGCAGCCCGCCCCCGCAGCCCCTGTCCCCGTACCCATCATCATTTTTCTGGGAGACCGCGACATCATCACGGAGCAGGCGGCACGGCAATGGCGCCGGCAAACCTGCGGCGCATTCTCCCTGCGCACCTTCCCCGGCAACCACTTCTACCTGCAGGAGCACTGGGCAGAGCTTGCGGCGCACATCACGGGCACGCTGCTGCCCGCATAGCGTCATGTGGAACGTCTGGCGTAACATCTGGCGGAACATCCGGCAAAACGTCTGCCCGAACGTCTGCCCGAACGTCTGCCTGAACGTCTGGCGTACGTATGACGTAACGTCTGGCGGGAAATACGTTGAAGCCACAAAAAGGAAGAACTAAGAAGAGGATGAAGAAAAGGGGGATGAAGAAACGGGGCGTGAAGAAAGGGGAAAAAAGAGAAGAAAGCAGAAGGAAAAAAACCAGCCGGAACACGGCGGAATGAAAAGCCGCCCGGTCCAGTCCGGCCCAGTCCGGTTCAGATATGTCCAGTCCGGCCCATATCGGCCCATATCAGCCCATATCAGTTCAGTCGGGTCCAGTTCAGTTTTAGTTCGGTCCAGTTCGGCCCAGTTCGATTCATTTCGGTTCAGGCGAGCAGGTGCCGCACGGCATCCACTCCCGCCCCTGTGTGGCAGTCAACGCGCAACACCTCACGCACTCCGGCGTTCAGCAAAAAACGCTCGGCCCGCCCGGGATTACTTCCCGCCGCCTCACAGTTGGTAACCAGCCCCGCCACCCTGCGGTTGAACATGGCGGCAAACTGGGGAGGAAACAGGCTGTTCCCGCGCGTGGCGTCCTGTAACAGCACAAGCATGTCCGCCTCTGCCGCCGTGGTAATAAGCGCGGAGTAAAAACGCCTGTTCTCCAGAAACTCGCCGGGGGTTATGATAAACCGCCCGCAATACTCCACCGCCATGGCACGACGGGGAACATGCTCGCAGCCAAGGGCACGCATAAGCGCCCCCTTGCCCGTCCCGGTCTCGCCCACCAGCATGACTTTCTTCATCTCTCCGCCTGCCTGCCGCCAGCCTGCCACCTACCTGCCGCTCGCCTGCCCGCCGCCAGCCTGCCGCTCGCTTGACACTGAAACGCCCACAAAGATGGGCAACCGCACGGTATTACTGCAT
>CAYRLL010000160.1:0-6000 GCA_964425115.1 uncultured Desulfovibrio sp.
TTGTTTTTTCGAATAAAAAAGCAGGGCAGTTCCGTGTAGGCTACGCCCCCATGCGCTTGGTGGCAAAGGCAAGCATCTTGCGGGCTTCCTCAAAATCCGGGTTCAGCTTCAGCGCCATGGCCGCCGCCTTGGCACACTTGTCCCAGCGTTGCCAGTCCACGTACAGGCGGCCCAGGTTGAAGAACAGGTGGGGGTCTCTGCCCGCAAACTTCACGGCCCGCGCAAAATACTTTTCCGCCACATCAAACTTGCCCAACTTACGCAGAGCTATGCCGATGCGGTTGTAAAAATGGATGGATTCCGGGCTTTCGTCGATGGCGGCGGCAAGGTATTCGTAAGCTTCTTCATAGCGCCCGGCCTTGATAAACCTGTCGCCTATGTCGGCCTTCAGTTCCGGGTCCTTGGAAAATTCGTTCACCAGCCCCCGGAACACCGCATTGGCCTGATCATACTGCCGTGCGTCCAGCAGCTTCTGCCCGCGCTCAAGCTCGGCCTGCCTGCGCTGATCCATCATGGTCATCATCAGCTGGGCTTCGGATGCGGCGGCGTTCATGAGTTCCTGAAGCAGCTCCTTCAGAATATCCAGCACCTCCCGTTCCTTGCCCGGTTCGTACTGGATCATGAGCGGGAATACCTTGCGCAGCTCCTTGTCGTTATTCAGGTTATGCGCGTTGTCTTCCAGCAGCCGCTGAAACTCTTCCTTCTCCGCCTTCATCAGGGGGGTTTTAAGGAAGGTCAGCAACGCATCATGATACGCCTGCGCCGCAGGCTGGTATTTCCCCTGCTTGAGGAGCGTGCGTATCTGGTTGAGTTGTTGTCGGGCCTTGGTCAGTTGCGCGGACATAGGTACTCCAAGGGGTCTGTTCTTCCGGGTGCCGCGCAGAATTGTACGGCACCCGGAGCACGGCGGGGCTTGTGAACGGCTGAATACAACGGTATGCCACTTCATGTTCACCCCGCGCACAGATATCACTGTGCCGCAGGATAACCTGAATACATCCCGCTGCCTGCATCGCCATTCTGAGCGACCTGCGGAATAAATCCGGCAGTCGCTAGGCTCCCGCGCCTTCCTGCATCATATCACGGAATCTGCGGAAGAAATAGTGGCTGTCGTTGGGGCCGGGGCAGGCCTCCGGGTGGTGCTGCACGGAAATGACCTTCTTGGTCCTGTGCGCAATCCCTTCCACCGTATTATCATTCAGGTTCAGATGGGTTATCTCCACATCGTCACTCTGCAATTCCACGCAGAACCCGTGGTTCTGCGAAGATATTTCTATGCGCCCGGTGGTCAGGTCCTTGACCGGATGGTTGCACCCGTGGTGCCCGAACTTCAGCTTGCTGGTGGTGCCGCCAAGGGCATGACCGAGCAACTGATGCCCAAGGCAGATGCCCGCCACGGGCAGCATGTCCACCAGCTTGGTGATCTGGGCAATTTCTTCCTTCAGCGTTGCCGGGTCGCCGGGGCCGTTGGAAAGGAACACGCCGTCCGCCCTGACCTTGGCCACCTGTTCCGCCGTGAACGAAGGCGGAACGACCAGCAGGTCGAATCCCTGCTCGCTCAGCAGGCGCAGAATATTCCACTTGATGCCGAAGTCGTAGACAACAACGCGCGGCCCCGTTCCGGGCCATGCGTATTCTCCGTCTGCCAGCGTCACGGGCACGGGCTTTTCGCCGTCCCACGTATAGGGGCCCTTGGGAGCAACAACTTCCACCAGATTCTGCCCTTCCATGGAGGGCAGCTGACGCGCGCGCTCCACCAGCTTGGCGGGGTCCAGCTCCTGCGTGGAAATGATGCCGCGCATGGCACCGTTAATGCGGATATGGCGGGTGAGCGCACGGGTGTCTATGCCTTCCACACCCAGCACGCCATAGCGCTTGAGATAGTCCGGCAGGCTTTCCACGGAACGCCAGTTGGAGGGCGTTTTGCAGCACTCCTTGACGATGAGCGCGGCGCAATGCACCTTGCCCGATTCCAGATCTTCCTTGGTGATGCCGTAGTTGCCGATGAGCGGATACGTCATGCAGACCATCTGTCCCGCGTAGGAAGGGTCGGTCAGAATCTCCTGATAGCCGGTCATGCCGGTGTTGAAGATAACCTCGCCGCCCGCCTCGCCGGGCCCGGTAAACGAGCGGCCTTCCAGTACGAAGCCGTCTTCAAGGGCCAAAAGGGCTTTCATCAGGGTGTCTCCCGTAGCATGTTGAGGATTGTGGCAATATCTTCCGGCCGGTCTACGCCGTGCGTCTTGTACTGCGTCATGACCACCCGGATGGGAATGTTGTTTTCCAGAAGCCGCAGCTGTTCCAGCTTTTCCGTCTGCTCCAGCAGCGAGGGCGCAAGTTCGGTGAACCGCCGCAGGGCCGCAAGGCGGAAGGCGTACAGCCCTATATGGCCGTGATAGGCACCCGCAGGCTGGTCGCCCGCTTCCGCATCGCGGCGGAAGGGAATGGGCGCACGCGAAAAATACAGGGCATCTCCGTTGGCGGCGCGCACCACCTTCACCACGTCCGGACTGTGCGCCCCCTGTGCGGAGATGGGCTGCGCCAGCGTGCTCACCTGCACCGCCGTTTCCTGCGTGAAGGGCGTGAAGGGACTGACCAGCTGGGTGAGCATCTGCGGGTTCAGCGCAGGCTCATCACCCTGAATATTCACCACCACCGCGTCTTCCGGCACGCCCAGCAGGCAGGCTGCCTCATACACGCGGTCGGTGCCGCTGGGATGGTCCGCCCGGGTCATCACGCACTCCACGCCGTGCTCCCGCGCGGCATCGGCTATACGCAGGTCATCGGTGGCAAGCACCACGCGCGTGAGCAGCGGGCACTGCCGGGCACGGGTATACACGTGCCAGAACATGGGCCTGCCGAGAATATCTGCAAGGGGCTTGCCCGGAAACCGGGAAGACTCGTACCGAGCGGGGATAATGCCGAAAACTGGGGTGGCAGATGCCATTGCGCGCGTTCGCCCTCCAAAAAGTATATGCCGCGTGCCTGCGGTTCTGCGGGTGGGCGCTCCGTGAGACTCCATGGGGTGTTCCATGAGGTGCTCCACAGGGGCCCGCCTGCGCACACGGAAAAGGGCTGCTTACGGAGCTGCCGCGCCGGACGCGGAACTCCCCCGGGAATCTGTAACGCCGCCGTGGCGGACAATGCGGAACCGGCAACACCCGGCGCTTGTCAGATGCTCGCCCGACGCTCATCAGATATTTGGTGACCGCCCAACACACACCCGGCGCATGACCGGCGCACTACCGCCACAGGAAACGCCAAAGACTCCCGACCCGAAATCGAGAGACTATAGCCGGAAATCGCCCGGTTGGAAATATGAAATTCCCGCACGCATCCGGCTCAGATAACAGTCCGTAATTACAGGTCATGAAGCTCATAACCTCACGATACGGCTACCTCTTCATCTGCAAGGCGTGCTGAATCATCTGGTCCTGTGTGGTTATGACCTTGCTGTTGGACTGGAAACCGCGCTGGGTGACGATCATATTCACAAACTCGGTGGCCATATCCACGTTGGACTGCTCAAGGGATTTGGCGGCGATATAGCCGTAGTTCTCAGAATCCGGCACGCCTTCCTGTGCCGCGCCCGAGGCGTTGGTGGCGGAAAAATGATTGCCGCCCTCCCGCTTCAGCCCGAATTCGCTGGTAAAACGGTAGATGGATATCTGGAACAGGTCCGCGCTTTCGCCGTTGCTGAACTTGCCGGTCATCACACCATCGCGCCCGATGGACAGGTTCTGCAAATACCCTTCTCCGTAGCCGTCCTGCCGCTGCAGCAGCGTGGAAGATGCGCCGTTGTACGCAGTGGTGTTGGAAGCGCCGGGGGTAGCCTGCGCCATGCCGGGAAGATTGGCGGCGCTGTTGCCCACGGCTCCCGCGCTGGTGGCCGTGCTGGTCCACGCGCCGCCGGGGTTGCTCACCCCGAAGTCCAGAGAAACGGTCTGCGTACCGCCTGCGCCGCCGCCCTGCCCCAGGAACGACATGTCAAACTGAGGCAGCCCGTCCGCGTTGAACGATGCAGGTGCCCAGCCGCTCAGGTTGGAGGTATCCTGCCCCGGCACAAAGGCAGTCATGTCGGTCAGGGTATTGCCGGAACCGAAGGTCAGGGTGCCCGCCAGCAGCAGCCCCTTGCCCGCGCCCGAGAACGAACGGCCGTCCTCCGAGGGAGGCATGGTCACGATATACTCGAAATACCTGTTGCTTCCTGCGTTGCTCACCCCGTTCACGGCATCAAAGTATACGGTCAACTCGCGGGCGTTTCCGTCCGCATCATACACCCGCATGGTGGAACTGTGGGAGAAGGCGCTGTTGCCCAGAGGGGGCTCCTGCGTGCCATCCCACGTCTTGGCGAGCGAGAAGAAGGGGTCGGAGGTATCGGACGTAAGGTCATCCACGGAGCCGAGATTGCTTATGAGCCGCACATTCTGGGTGGGGCTGGCGGGCAGCACCACCTTGCCGTTCTGGTTTATGTCCAGCCGCAGGTCGCCCGTGCCTCCGGCAACGCCGTTGACAATGGGTTTGCCCTGCAGCCGGAAGCCGGAAGGATCAATCAGGTAACCCGACTTGTCGAACCGGAAGTTCCCCGCCCGGGTATAATGCGTCACACCGTTCCGGCTCACGCCGAAAAACCCTATGCCGCCAATGCCAAGGTCGGTCACCTCGTTGGCGATGTCGAACGAGCCCTGCCTGTGGATGGTGCGCACCTCGGCCATGGAAACACCCATGCCCAGCTGGGCGTACCCCACTGCCGCGCCGTCCGTGCGCCCCGCCCCGTTGACAGAGGCAGAGGACACGCCGGTACTCAGCATGTCCTGATAGATGGCCATCTGCTGCTTGAAGCCCACCGTGTTCACGTTGGCAAGGTTGTTACCCACAACCTGCATTCCCGTGGACAGCGTCCTCATGCCGTTTGCGCCGGTAGACAGTGCTGTCAGACCCATGATCGACCCCCTCGCGGGCACAGGCCCGCAGAGTGTTCCTCGCGCGATATACCTCCGGCCTCACGGAAACACGGTGCCCGAAACCGTTTCCGTGGGCAGAATCTTGCGCGCGGCAAAGATTTCCTTACGGTTCTTAAGAAAGCACAGGGTGTGCCAAAACAGAGGTCGGGCCGTCTTCAGGGGGGATCCGTGCAGAAATTTGTCCGGTTTCCGCAGCGCAGCAGAGGGAGCTGCATAGAGCGATGCGCAGGAACACGCTGAAATAAAAGACAAACGGTGAGAGATGCCGGGCCGGGCCTACTCGGTGCCGGAAGTTCCCGCATCGGGCTTGTGGCGGGGAAGATGACCGGGCTTGCGGGCAATGTTTTCTGCTCCGCCACCCGGACGGCTGCCCTTTTTTGCCCGCAGCAGGTCGCAGGTAGCCTCCAGAACCGCAGTGCCGGAAACGCCGCGTTCCTTAAGGTGCTGCAGCAGGGCGGCAAGCTTTTGCTGCAGGGGGGAATTCACGGGGGGAGAAGTGGGCATGGTTTCTCCTGCAAGCTGCATGGCAAGCGTCTATGCCGGAAGGCGGAATGCGCAGGCTGTTCCGGAAGCGCCGGGAAACGGGGTGAGCGCCCTCACGGCAACTGAAGACAGTAGTGCCTCATTTTCTGCAAGGTTGCAAGCGCGGCACCGGAAGATGCTTGTTGTTCCGGGGGATAGGCGTCTTTGGGTCGCTGGACTGAACGAATACGCTGCGCTGGGTGAATACGCTGGACTAAACGAATACGCTGCGCTGGGAGAAACGCAGGGCGGCAAAATGATTCGCCCCCGGCCGGACGGTGGAGCCGTCTGACCGGGGGTGTATCATGAGGAGGCGTGAAGGAGGTAGTAGCGTCCTGTAGTGATCTTAATGACCGTCATGTCCTGCTGCGGGAGCCTGAGCGTCCGCGCCTTCCGCTGCGCCGGCTTCACCCGCATCACCTGCGTCCCCCGCAGGCATGCATCCGGCACCGAAACCGCGGCCAAAATTCTTTATGCCCACTTCCTTTTCCACCTGTGCGTGAAACGCGGTGCG
>CAYRLL010000161.1:0-5979 GCA_964425115.1 uncultured Desulfovibrio sp.
AAGCCCCTTTCCGCAAGGAAAGGGGCTTTTTCGTGCGCGGGATACTACGGAGCACGCGAGATATAAGGATATTTCCCACTTCCCACGTTCCCCCTTGCCTGCATCCCGCATGACGCACGTTTTCCACGTTGCCCCACCGCGGGCTTTTGCATGCAGAGCGGCAAGGCGGAGTGGACCTTTCGATTCTGTGCGGAGAAACGCGCCAACGCTGGACACGATGAAGCAGACGGAGTATCTCTTGCCGGAAACGGATGCCCGGCTTCTGCAACGCTCTTTGGGGTGCAGGAGGTGCGTGCATCCGCATCGGCTACAGCCATACGGAAGTACAGCATACAGGCCGCCCTGCGGCGGCAAGGAGACGGAATGAAAAGACTCGCTCTCGCGGCTCTCATAACCTGCCTGTGGACCACGCCCGGAGCGGCGGACGACAAGTTCGACCATATGGACAAAGATTCCAGCGGCACAGTGACCTGGGAAGAATTTGAAGCCCAGTATCCTTCCATGAAGAAGGCCGCGTTTGATGCCATTGACACTGACGCCAACGGCGAGATTTCGCACGATGAATGGCATGCCTTTACCGATTCGCACGGCGCTTCCGGCAAAGGCGGCATGGGCGGAGGAATGGGTGGCGGCATGGGTGGTGGCATGGGCAAGGGCGGCATGCCCCCCGGGCACCCGGATACCTCCTCCAAGGGCAAGATGCTCATAGAGCCGCCCAAAAAGTCGGAATAACCGGACAGAGCACGCCCCCGGCGGTGCATGGTACAGAAAGATCAACCCCGTCTCTGCACGTATATGCATGAGGCGGGTTTTTTTCATGCGGCCCTGCGATGCGCGATACATAGGGGCCGGAGCATATCAGATGATACGGCGGACAGGAGCAGCATCCGCAACGGGGCACCCCGCACTGCACGATGCCGCCCGGACAGGGGGTTCATGAAAACGGATCAGGCGGAAACAACCTCTATGCGCCTGCTCTCCGGCACATAGCGGAATACTGCTGCCTGAATAGGATGCGACACGGTGAACACCGCTTCGCCTATGGTGATGACGGTGCCGGGGTGCACCACGCCGCTTACGGCAACCCGCTTATCCAGCAGCTTTGCAGACGCCTGCACCCGCGCCTCCGCCACCTGTTCCCGCAGATCGCGGTATTTGTTGGTCAGGGTTTCCCGCAGGGCCAAGGCCGCCTCTATGGCCTTGTACTGTTCCGGGCGGGCGCGCATGAGCAGTTCTTCTTCCGCTCCCTCGCCGAATTTGGCCGTCAGCTTAGCCAGAGCCTCTTTTACGGTGTCGCGCTCTTTTTCCAGTTCGCGCAGGACTTTTGAACTGGCAGCCACGGTCACCCTGGTTGCCACGCCCAGCTCTGCGCCCAGTTCCAGAGCTTCCACACCGCCCCGGCAGGTAATGCTGCCGCCCTGAATTCTGCCCCGCCCGGTGGTGGCAATGACCCGGCCGCCGCACAGCACCGTGGAGTGCAGCATGAAATCGCGCACCACCACATCGTCACGCGCCTCTATGACAGCCTCGTTCACAAACCCGGCATGCACACTGCCGCCGCAGCGGACATACCCCTTTTCCTTCATCAGTATGCCGCCCGCCACCTCCACGTTGCCGCCCGCCATTATGCGGGCGGATTCTATGGCGGCTCCCACCACCAGCGAACCGGGAGCCTTGACCGAAAAACCGGAAAGCACCGTGCCCTTTACCCGGACCGACCCCGTGAGCACATGAATGTTGCCGGTGGAAAAATCCACATCGCCGTCCACCTGCACCACTTCCTGCACGGAAAGCGTGCCCCCGGCATACTGTGCAAGGCCGTCCACCTGCGCCAGAACGGTTTTACCGTCCGCATCCAGGGCCACGCTCTTATCCAGCGTCACCTTGGCCGGTTGCCCGTCGTTGGCGGGCAGCACATTGCCCAGCACGTCCACTCCGGCAACGCCGCGCGTGGGCGGATGCACCACGGCCACTGCCGCGCCTGTACGGGCGGCGGGCATAAGCCCCCTGTTGCGGTAATCTATGGCACCGTTGGCCTTGGTCATGCCCACCTGAGCGGCTTCGTGCTCCTCTGCCAGCATTTCCACATATCCGTCCCTGCCGTGAACGGGAAGGCGTCCCCGTGCCAGCACCACAGGGTCAGAAGGCTTGCCCGTGCGTTCGCAACGATCCAGAGCCTCTTCAATGGCAGCCTGATCCACAAGTGCGGCGGGAACGCGCAGGGCATGCAGAACCCCCAGTACGCGCGCCTTGGTGAGGGGCGCCCCTTCCATATCGCGGAAATGAAGCCGGGCCGATGCCTGCATGGCATCCTCCGAAACGGACATCAGCGGAGTGACGCTTATGGCGGTATCCGAAGCCTGCACCAGTCCGAAAACGGTGGAGGAGATGTCGTGCGATACGGGGTCCAGAACGCAATGGCTGTTTTCGGCGATCACTATGTCGCGGGGCTTGTGGGGCAGGTGGGGGGGAATTTCCGAACCGTCCACCCGCATTCCGGGCTTGGGCATGACTGCGGCCACCAGATTGCCTATGGCCTGCCCGGGAAAGACGGGATAATTGAAGTTTCCGTAGGGGACTATGTAGGCGTCCTTGCCGTTTTCCGGCTGCACGCCGCGGGCGATGACAATGCGGTCTACGGCGCCGCCTGTGCTGATGCAGTGCAGCAGCTTTTCCGCCCCTTTTTCGCTCAGGGGGACTTTCACGCCCGCCTCGGCCAGCAGCTTGCGGATGCGCTCCACGGTAAGCGGGCGGCCCCCGCCACGGGGAGGAATGTACCGGGCAACGCCGACCTTCATGCGGTCCTGCGTGCCGGAAAAACGCAGCATGGCATCTTCACCGGCTTTCGCCGTTGCGGTTTCGGCACCATGATGAACGGCGGCACCGGCCATTTCGGCCTTCACGGCGTCCACTCTGCCGGAAGCGGCAGTGGTAAACGTCATACACCACCCCCTTGCTGCGGTGTGCTGGCCCGTCCGTGCGCAACGACTTTGCGGTTTTGCGTATCTGCCCGGAATCTCTCCGGTCACGGCCTGACCACCGCTGCGCGCAAAACGATATCCCTACGGAATGGCAGATATAATGCTCACGTAATACACCACTGCAGGAAAGGCAAGCCTCCGGATCCGCAATCTGCCGTGCATCCGCATATTTCCGGCATCATGTGACAAGCTGCCGGGGGGCAAAGGCATCGCATGGTTCCGCAATCTTTCCGCAACAAAGGCAGGGCCGCCAGACGTTCATCCTTTGCCGCACGCGCATCCCTGCCCTTGTCTTCCCGCGCGGAATGCCCCACCCCGGCAGGAACACCGGAAAAGCGGCACCGGACAACGCAAAGGCAAATTCAAGAGTGAGCGCACAGGTGCGGACACAAAGCCACAGCACAAAAGGCATGCACAGGCGGACAGAGAGAAGAAACCGGAGCACCCCGACACCATACGCCTGATTGCCATTTCCGGGCGGCCTGCTATAGTCCGTGCATGCACACCCCCACTCCCCCCCGCCCGGAAGCTCCCGGCACGCCGTTTACCACCCCTGCCCGGCACCGAACCCCGCTAGAGCAGCCGCCCTTTCTTCCCATGACCCGCGAAGAGATGGACCGCCTCGGCTGGGATGCACTGGATATTCTTATCGTTTCCGGCGACGGATACGTGGACCACCCGAGCTTTGCCGCCGCCCTGCTGGGCCGCTGGCTGGTGGCTCACGGCTACCGCACGGGGGTGATCAGCCAGCCACGCTGGGATACCCCGCAGGACGTGCAGCGTATGGGCCGCCCGGCCCTGTTCACTGCGGTTTCCGCAGGCGCGCTGGACTCCATGCTGGCCCATTACACGGCCTTTCGCAAAAAACGCCATGATGATGCCTATACCCCCGGCGGCAAGGCGGGTGCCCGCCCCAACCGGGCCGTAACCGTTTACACCAGCCTTGTGCGGCAGGCGTTTCCGGGCATGGGCGTGGTTATAGGCGGCATTGAAGCCTCCCTGCGGCGCATAACGCATTACGACTTCTGGACGGACAAACTGCGCCGCCCCATTTTGCTGGACAGCAAGGCCGACTGCCTTGTTTACGGCATGGGCGAACGGGCCATCCTTGCCCTTGCGGGGGGCATGGCCCTGAGCCTTGACGATACCGGCACGGCGGACGCGGCAGCCCTGCGGCGGGTCGCCTTCGGCATTCCCGGCACGGCAGTCATGGGCCGCCTGCCGCAACGCGCGGAGGATGCGGAAAGCCCCTGCCGCGCAGAGGGCATTCCCGATGAGGCCACTGTCATGTGCCTGCCATCCCATGAAGCCATGGAGCACACCCCGGCCCTGCTCATGGAAGCCACGCTCATGCTGGAGCGTCACGTTCAGGCGGCGCAGGCATGGGCCGTTCAGCCTTCCGGCGACCGCGCCGTGGTGCTTGCCCCCCCCCGCACCGCCCCTTGATGAGGCGGAGATGGACAGCCTCTACGCCCTGCCCTTTGCCCGCAGGGCGCATCCGGCATACACGCAGCCCATTCCGGCCGAGGCCATGATTCAGACCAGCATAACCACCCACAGAGGGTGCGGGGGCGGGTGTTCTTTCTGTTCACTGGCCCTGCATCAGGGCAGGCGCATAGCATCCCGCAGCCGTGACTCCATCCTTTCCGAGGTGCGGGCCATGTCGGCCATTCCGCGATTCAGCGGCTCCATAAGTGACGTGGGCGGCCCCTCGGCCAACATGTGGCAGGCCCGCTGCGCGGCAGACCCGGCAAAATGCAGGCGCACAAGCTGCATGCACCCCGGCGTGTGCCCGCAGTTTAAGGTGGACCAGTCTCTTGCCGTGGACATGCTGCGGCGCATACGCGACGAGCAGCACATACGCCATGTGCGCGTTGCCAGCGGCGTGCGGTTTGACCTTGCCATGCGGGACGACAACGCCATGCGCGCCTACACCATGGAATTTACGGGCGGCCAGCTCAAGGTTGCCCCCGAGCATATCTGCGACACGGTGCTTCATCTCATGCGCAAGCCCGGCCTGACGGTGTTTGAGGCGTTTCTACGCGCGTTTGAACGCTATTCCGAGGCGGCTGGCAAGGAGCAGTATGTGGTGCCCTACCTCATGAGCGGCTTTCCCGGCTGTACAGACAACGACATGCGCGCGCTGGGCGACTGGCTTGCCCGCAGGGGCTGGCGTCCCCGGCAGGTGCAGTGTTTTATTCCCACGCCGGGCACCGTGGCCACGGCCATGTTTTTCACTGAAACGGCACCGGACGGCACGCCCCTGTATGTTGCACGCACAGATGCGCAGCGCCTGCGCCAGCACCACATACTCATGCCTGATGCGGAAAGGCAGAACACCGCCGAGGGACGACCCGCACGACAGGAAAAGGACCGGCAGGGACGCCGGGGCCAGAACGCCGCCCGTTCTGATCATTCTGAACGCTCTGAGCGCTCTGAACGTTCGGAGCGACCAGAGAGACCAGAGAGGCCGGGACGTTCGGGGCATGCTGATCGCTCTGGCCGGCCGGACAGGGACAAGCAGCCGCAACGCCCCCGCAACAACGGCGGGGCGCAGCATTCCGGCCCCGAAGGGGAAAAACCGGCGCGAAGTGGCGGAAAAGGGAACAGCGGCACGGGGAAAGCAGGCGGACAGGGTGGCAGCCATTCAGCCAAAAGGCCCGACAGGAACAGCCGCTCCGGCAAAAAACGCTGAAGGCCGGCAGTTGGCGAAACATATCGGAACACATCGGAACACACCGGAACACACCGGAACATATCTGGACATATCTGGACATATCGGAACATATCGGAACATGGCGGAGCATGGCGGAACCGATAGGAACGTGCAGAAATTGTCCGTAATTGGCACCAGTTGCCCATAACTTCCGGCTCGTTGGCCACAACGGGGTAACACGCCGATGGCCCCGTTCCCTGCTGCGTTCTGCATACGGCACACAGCGGGCCTGAGCCTGAATCGGCAAGGGGGCAGGCGGCTTTTCTGGATACAGATCGGGGC
>CAYRLL010000162.1:0-5879 GCA_964425115.1 uncultured Desulfovibrio sp.
GCGGTTCATACGCAAAAAAAGCCGCCCCTTGCGGGGCGGCCTCATGATCACTCGGTTGCCGTAGGCTCAGAACTACTTCTTAAGCCAGGGCATCATGTCGCGCAGACGCTTGCCTACCTGCTCAATGGGATGAGCGGCTTCAATGCGACGGCGGGCGGTAAAGGTGGGGTAGTTCGCCTTGGCTTCAAGGATAAAGTCCTTGGCAAAACGGCCGTACTGAATGTCTTCCAGCACGCGCTTCATTTCCTTCTTGGTTTCCTCGGTAATGATGCGGGAACCCGTCACGTAGTCGCCGTACTCGGCGGTGTCGGATATGGAATGACGCATCTTGGCAAGGCCGCCTTCATACAGCAGGTCCACAATAAGCTTGGTCTCGTGCAGGCACTCAAAGTAAGCCACTTCGGGCTGATACCCTGCTTCCACCAGCGTCTCGAATCCGGCCTTGATAAGCGCGCTTATCCCGCCGCACAGCACTGCCTGTTCGCCAAAAAGGTCGGTCTCAGTCTCTTCCGAGAACGTGGTTTCAATAACGCCGGAACGCGCGCCGCCCACACCCTTGGCATAGGCCAGTGCCTTCTCCCGTGCCTTGCCGGTTGCATCTTGGTGGATGGCAAACAGACAGGGAACGCCGCCACCTTCGGTGTAGGTACGGCGGACGAGATGGCCCGGGCCCTTGGGTGCGACCATAAACACGTCCACATCCTTGGGGGGAACAATCTGGTTGAAGTGGATGTTGAAGCCATGCGCAAACACAAGCGACTTGCCTGCGTTCAGGTGCGGCTTCACGTCATTCTCATACACGGCGGCCTGAGACTGGTCGGGGAGTAGGATCATGATCAGGTCGGCCTTGGCGGCGGCATCAGCCGCGGACATGGGCGCAAAGCCGTGTTCCTTGGCAAGCTCATAGTTCGCGCCACCGGGGCGCTGACCGACAATGACGTTCACGCCGGAATCACGCAGGTTCTGCGCATGGGCGTGGCCCTGGCTGCCGTAGCCGATAATGGCCACGGTCTTGTCCTTCAAGACTTCCAGGTTTGCATCCTGTTCATAATAAACCTTCATTACTACTCCCTGCCGCGCAAAACGCGGCGCACACGTTTAGGTTGCGGGTATAAAAAAACCCGCCTGAGAGCCGACCGGCACTCAGGCGGGTTGCCTGGCGTTGTTGTCTAACTCTCGGGTTGCATGGAACGGCGCATAGCCACGGTGCCGGTCCGTGCAATTTCCTTTATGCCGAAACGCGATAGTAGCGCGATGATCGCTTCGATCTTTCCATGGTCGCCCGTGGCTTCTATGGTCAGTTCGTTCATGCTCACATCCACCACCTTGCATCGGAATATGTCGGCAATGCGCAGTATCTCCGCCCTGCGGCTGTCTTCCGCATAGACCTTCATAAGTGCCATTTCTCGCTCTACGGCAGCCAGGTCCTGAAAGTCAACAACTTTAATCACCGTCACCAGTTTGCGGAGCTGTTTCACAATCTGCTCCACAATCTGATCATCCCCGGTGGTGGTTATGGTCATAAGGGATACCCCCTGCTCAAGGGTAGGCGCAACATTCAGGGAATCCACGTTAAATCCGCGTCCGCTGAAAAGCCCCGCCACCCGCGAGAGCACCCCCGGTTCATTCTCTACAAGCACAGACAACACGTGACGCATGGATACCTCCTACACCAGCAGCATTTCTTCAAGGGAGGCACCGGCAGGCACCATGGGGTACACATTTTCCTCGCGCGCCACCTGCACGTCAATTATGCAGGTATTGGGCGCGGCAAAGGCCTGCTGCAACACGGGCACAAGCTGCGCTTCTTCCGTCACCCTGAACCCCAGCGCGCCATAGGCTTCCGCCAGCTTCACAAAGTCGGGCTGCGCATCCATGCAGGTGTTGCAGTAGTTCCGCTTATAGAACAGCTCCTGCCACTGGCGCACCATGCCCAGATACCCGTTGTTCAGGATAACAATCTTCACAGGCAGGTTGTTGCACACGGCGGTCATCAGCTCCTGACTGTTCATCTGTATGGAGCCGTCTCCCGCAATGTCTATCACCAGCTTGTCAGGAAAAGCCATCTGCGCCCCAATGGCCGCAGGCAGCCCGTAACCCATGGTCCCCAGTCCGCCGGAGGTAAGCAGCGTCCTCGGCTTTCTGAACTTATAAAACTGGGCAGTCCACATCTGGTTCTGCCCCACTTCCGTGGTGATAATGGCCTCGCCCCCGGTAAGCTCGAATATGGTTTCCACCACCTTCTGCGGCTTAAGCGTACCGTTCTTAATGTAGGTAAGCGGCTGCGCGGCACGCCACTCCTCCACCTGGGCAATCCACTCCGCATGAACACCGGCCCAGTCCTTCTCGGCAAACCGGGCATTCACAATTTCCTGAATCCCGGCAAGGGCCTGCTTACAGTCCCCCACCACGGGCACGTGCACTTCCACATTCTTGCGGATGGAGGTGGGGTCAATGTCTATATGGATGATCTTCGCTCCCGGCGCAAAGGAAGAGAGCTTGCCCGTCACGCGGTCATCAAACCGCGCACCGGCGGCAATGATCACATCGGCATTGCTCACGGCCTTGTTCGCCGCATACGTGCCATGCATTCCCAGCATGCCCAGCCACAGGGGATCGTCACAGGGAAAAGCTCCAAGCCCCATAAGGCTGCCCACCACCGGCATACGCAGCGACCGGGCCATTTCTCCCAGTTCCGCGCTGGCGTTGGAGGTAATCACCCCGCCCCCCACAAACATGAGCGGCCTGCGGGCAAGCAGAATGTGCTCGGCGGCGCGCCGCAACTGGTTCAGGTTGGGCTTGTACGTGGGGTTGTAGCTGCGCATCTTTATGTCGTCAGGATAACTGAACTCGCACAACCGGTTCTGAACATCCTTGGGAATGTCCACAAGCACGGGACCGGGACGCCCCGAGCGCGCAAGATAAAAGGCTTCCTTTATGGTGGAAGCCAGTTTGTTCACATCCTTCACCAGATAGTTGTGCTTGGTGCACGGTCTGGTGATGCCGACAATGTCCACCTCCTGAAACGCATCGTTTCCGATGAGCGGCGTGGGTACCTGTCCTGTCAGAACCACCAGCGGAATGGAATCGCAATATGCCGTGGCAATACCGGTCACGGTGTTCGTGGCACCGGGCCCGGAGGTGACAAGACACACCCCCACCTTGCCGGAAGCACGCGCGTATCCGTCCGCCGCATGCACCGCGCCCTGCTCATGGCGCACAAGCACATGCCTTATGTTCTCATGCCTCGGAAGCTCGTCATAGATGTCAATAACGGCACCGCCGGGGTAGCCGAAAAGAACATCAACCCCTTCCTTCTTGAGGCACTCCAACAGGATTCTGGCCCCAGTCATTTCCATTTATGCCTCCGCGTTGCGGTATTTTTCAAGCAGCATGTGCAGACGGGTCTTCCCGTCCAGCTTAAGCTTTTTAATTTCCTTCAGGGTCAGTTCCTCGGCAGGCGTGCGGAAGGGCTTGTTCTCCAGTTTTTCGAGCTGTTTCTTATAGATGATGTGCTCATCCCAAAGGGTTTTCAATTCAACATCTTGCGGAAGAAACTTTTCAAGCAGTTCGATGTCTCTTGCTTCCATAAGCCTGTCTCCTTCCTTTGGAGGTTATTCAGCACCGCCCGTGCGCAGCGAACTCCACACGGGTTCTTCTGCTGACTGTATACGAATCTTCTTCTGGCGGCTTGTCTGCCCCGCCGTCAGTTCCAGACGGCTCGGCCTCACAGCCAGAAGTTTCGCAACGAATTCAAGGAGCGCCCTGTTGGCCTTGTTGTCCACAGCGGGCGCGTTCAGACGAATCTTCAAACGCCCCTGATGCACGCCGACCACCTCGTTCCTTTTCGCTCCCGGCTGCACCCACACCAGCAGCGAATAGCCGCCGTCAGGCTCCGGGAGCACATACTCCGGCACATGCATGCTCAACTGTTGTTCGTCTTCAGGTAGGCCACCTTCTTCTCGGCAGCCCCCGCCTGTTCCTCTTCCCTGCGGCTCAGGTCCAGAAGATGCTGGTGCGAATCAATAACAGACTGCACCTTCATCTCAAACTGGGCCCGCACCTTCTTAAAGGCGTTTATCTCTTCATGCACCTTCGCAAGGCGCTGGTGCCCCTGATTCATCAGGTTCTCCGCCTTGGCGTAGGCGGCATCCAGAATAAGCTGCGCCTCGCGTTGCGCCGTGGCCTTAAGCTCGTCCGTCACCCGCTGCGCCGTGAGCATGGTATCCCGCAGGGCGCTTTCGCGCTCCCGGTAATCCCGCAGGCGCTCCTCCATCTCTGTCACCCGGGCCTCCAGCCCGGCCCTTTCCTCGCTCAGACGGCCGAGCGTGTCGGCAATCTCCAGCAGGTAACGGTCCACCTGCTGGGTATTATACCCACCCACGGAACGGGGAAACTTCATGTTCAGGATATCAATGCGGCTGACGGACATGGCTCCTCCTTACATGGTACCCGCAAACTGGTACAGCGAACGCACAACAAACATTTTGATGAACTGTATGCCGAGCAGCAGCACCACGGGCGAAAGGTCCAGCCCGCTTATATAGGTAAAGGGAAACCACTTTCTCACCCTGTAGAAAGCCGGTTCCGTAAGGCCACGGATAATGCGAACAATGGGATTGTACGGGTCCGGATTAACCCAGGAGAGCACCGCCGATGCTATGATGATCCAGAAATACAGCGAAAGAACTGCATCCAGAATCCCGGCGATGCCCATAAGAAAATTTCCTGCTATCAACTCCATGAATCCTCCGTATGGGCAAAGGGGGTATGCCCGCTGGCACGCTTAAGGCACCCCTTACTGTGCATATTTCCATTTCCTGCAAGCCGAAATCAAGCAAAAAATGCAAAAGCTGCGGATTAATGAAAAAAAGAAACCTAAACCGAAGAGTTACAGGCAGTTCGGCTGCGCCTTCCACTGAAGGAACGCACGCCGCACACTCCAGAAATCCGTCACATGCCTGTGGGCATAAAGCGTTTCGTTCCGGAAGGCCCAGAAAGGAATTCCCGCCCCGGCAGCCGCCTGCTGGTCCGCATGGGAATCACCAATAAAGGCAACCTCTCCGGGAGCCGTGCGCCATGCCTCCAGAATCCTGAAGGCTCCCTCGGGATGCGGCTTGCCCCGCACCTTCTGGGCCGTAATAACCGGTTGAAAGAAAGAGGAAATACCCCACCTGTCCAGCACCAGTTCCATGGAGTTGGTTCTGTTGGTGTACACCGCCATGCGAATGCCAAGCGCCCGCAGCGTCTGCAAAAACTCAAAGAGCCCCGGCTCCGGGCGCATGTGCGGCATAATTTCCTTCACGTAATTCACGGACCGGCGCGCCTCGGGAATCTCATGCCACCGGCTGCGGGGAATGATGTGCTCAAGCGATGCACCCACCGTAGCCACATGCACATAATCTTCCTGAGCCGTTGTCATAGGCGGCAATCCCATGCGCCCAAGAATGCGGTTGTAGTATTCGACATTGCAATGGCGGGTGTCAAACATCACGCCGTCGCAGTCGAAAATGACCCCGGCTATGCCCTGCGGGTACGCCACGTCAAGATTGTGCGGAGTAACAAACACGATTAGCGCCCCTTAACTGGTCGCAGAATAAGGCAGTCTGCCGCGATGCGGCAAACCCTGTTCAGGCCTTCGCGCATGCCCCGGCATACTTCAGTCCTGAACATTTGCTGCACCCTGTTCTTTCCATATGTGAACGGTCCGTAAACCATGACCTTCAATCCAACAACAACGCTCGCCAGCAGAATACCATTCGATGGTGAAATGCCGTTCACTCCGAAATGCCGTTCACTCCGAAATGCCGTTCACCCTGAAATGTCGTTCACCCTGAAATGTCGTTCACCCTGAAAAGACATTCATGTGGAATAGCGTT
>CAYRLL010000163.1:0-1499 GCA_964425115.1 uncultured Desulfovibrio sp.
ATATACCTTCCGGCGGCTTGCGCGCATGGGGGTGGATGTGCGGCTGCGCGCCACTGTGGCGCGGGTGGAACCGCAGGCGGTGATCTTCAAAGATGCGGCCCCGCTCCCCACGGAAACGGTGGTGTGGTCGGCAGGCATACGGGGCAACCGCACCGCCCTGCACATGGGCTTGCCGCTGGGCAGGGGCGGGCGGGTAGACGTGCTGCCAAGCCTGCAACTGGCCGAATATTCAGATGTATATGTTGCCGGTGACCTCAGCATGCCGCAGGAGGGCGGCAGGCCGTTGGCTGCGCCCATGATCGCGCCCAACGCCACACAGCAGGGAACACTGGCGGCGCAGAATATTCTGCGGCACATCCGGGGGCAGGAGCAGCGGCCCTTCCGGTATGCAGATAAGGGAGCCATGGCCACCATCGGGCGTTCCAGCGCGGTGGTGCGCATAGGCAAACGCACCGCCACGGGGTTTGTGGCATGGGTGCTGTGGCTGTTTGTGCATCTGGCCTATCTTATCGGGTTCCGTAACCGGCTGTTCGTAATGGTGAACTGGGCGTGGGATTATCTGTTTTTCGAGCGGTCCGTACGGCTCATTCTGCCCCGCATTCCGTGGCTGGAAAGGAACGGGTTCGATGCTTCGGGATTCTGCGTGGGGGATGACAGTTCGCCATCGTGTGCCGAACAGGCAGCGCCCCATGCTGCCGGCGTACAGGCTACTTCCAAGGCAGATTCTACGGCCAAACGTTAGGCCAAACCGCGGTCAAACGCTTGGCCAAATGGCAGGCCCAAGTGCAAGTCTGATCACATGCCGCCGCGCATGCCGGGCACAATTCCGTGGCAAACGGAAAAGATGTTCCTTAAAATGTCTGTAATTTCAAACCATTATGCATGTTATGCACAATGCAGAATAAACGGCGGCAGCGATGTCGCCGTTTATTCTGTGTTTTATTTCATCATGTTAAGCGAGTTGCGCACATCAGGAACAAGGGAATGGGAACATTTCCGGGAATCGGTCCGGCGGCCCGCTCATGCAAAGACAAGGCGCAGCAGCCCCAGGCAGAGCATGGCATAAAGTCCTGCGATAACATCGTCAATCATCACGCCCCACCCGCCGGGGAGCCAGTGTTCAGCATTGCGCACGGGGTAGGGCTTAAGGATGTCGAATACGCGGAAGAGGACAAAGCCGATGAGCAGCCAGCCCCACGAAAGGGCGGCAAAGGGCAGGTAGGTGAGCCACTGGCCCAGCAGTTCATCCAGCACGATTTCGCCGGGGTCTTTCTTGCCCAGCAGGGATTCGGCCCGCGTCACGGCTAGGCTGCCCAGCAGGAATACGGCGAGCAGAACCGCCACGCGCCAGCCGGGAGAAAGGGGCATGAACAGCAGGGGGGCGGCAAGCATGGCGGCGGCAGAGCCTGCGGTGCCGGGGGCTTTGGGGCTGCAGCCGAAGGGCCCTAGGCGGCTGACGTGAATGCACAGGGAGTCAAGCGTGCTGTGCCGGTGTGGTG
>CAYRLL010000163.1:1599-4006 GCA_964425115.1 uncultured Desulfovibrio sp.
GTCTCTGAATCGGCGGAAAGGACGCGCGGTGCGTTGGCGGCATGGTACGTGGACAGGCGGGTTTGTCAATGCGGCAGGTATCTGGGAACCTGAGAACAGGGGAACATGGGAGCATGGGAGCATGTGTGCGTCGGAATATGGGCACGGAAAATTGCATTGCGGGTTGTTTGCGCAATTCGTTTACAGCTTTCTGCTGCTATACGTACTAACCGGCATGCTTTTTGTTTAAAAAATCGCTTTTGGTTTTAGCCGTCTTTCCCGGTGGGGGGAGCGGCGTACCGTGCCGATGACAGGCGGTGCGGAAGCAGGTATGATACCGCATATTCATGTGCGGAGGGGGCTCATGCCATGTTCCGGTGGCCGCAATGCAGGCGGCACTAATGGTGCTTTGGTGCTAAGGCACATGAGGTACGCCGTTTTTCTGGTGTGCATGCTGTTGCTTGCACCTTCACAGGGGCGGTGCGAATTCCTTGTGTATGCAGGGGATTTGCCTCCGTATCACTGTGCCGGAGAAGATGGCAGGATGCACGGCTTTTCCATAAGTGTTCTGGAGCGGGTCATGGAACGCAGCGGGGTGCCGTTTGACGCCGCTGCGGTGCGTACGGTCCCGTGGGCGCGGTCCATGAAGGAAACGGCGGAGAAGCCGGGCCGCGTTGTGGTGGGGGTTGCCCGTACGCCCGAGCGCGAAGCCGACTATCTCTGGGTGGGGCCTGTGTTTACCCTTAAAATGGGCTTGGTGGCCAAAAAGACCAACCGCGTGCGCGTGCGTGACAGGGCGGCTATTCATCGCCTGCGTATAGGCGTGATTCACGGGAGTGCCCCGGAATCGGTTCTGCGCAGCGAGTATGCCGTGCCCGGGGATGCCCTGACTCCGGTGATAGAAAACGAGCACCAGCTGCGCATTCTGGAGGCGAACCGCGTGGATTGCATCACCCATGTGGATACTGTGGTTCCTTCACTCATGCGGCAGTTCGGCATAGACCCGGATGCGTACGAGATGATCTATGTGCTCAAGGAACTGCCCATGTATTTCGTCTTCAGCAAGGCCACGGAGGCTGCGCTCATCCGCCGTATTCAAGAGAATCTGGAAGCGTTGCGCAAGCCCGGCAAGGACGGCGTGAGCGAATACGACCGCCTGCTCTCCGAATGCGGCCGTATCCGTCCTCTGGATATGGCGGGCGACTGAGTTCGCTGCGTGCGCGCGTTCCTTTATCCTGCCCGTAATTCTGTCTGTATGCCTGCCCGCAGGGCGGTTCCGTGCCGTGTCTCCAGCTATGTTACAGGGCCGGGCCTCCAGCCATGCTTCCGGCTGTCGTGCTGCGAAGAAATCATTCGGTAATCGTAGTGCTTGGGGTATGTGTTGCCTCATGCGGGAACGAGGTGGAACATGAAGCGATTCCTGATGCTCCTTGCCGTGCTTGCGGGCGTGTTTTCCGCAGTGGCGGCGCATGCCGGGCGACAGCGGGTTTTGGTCATTCACAGTTACGATCCGGGTTTGCCGTGGGTTGCGCAGTGCAACCGCGGCATAGACGGCGTGCTTGCGGAGCTTGCCGAACTGGAGCGCGTGTATCTGGACACCAAGCGGATTCACCGTTCGGAGTTTCAGGAGCGTGCGGATAAGGCCATGCAGGCTTTTGATCGTTTCAGGCCTGATCTTGTGATGGTGGGTGACGATGATGCGCTGCGCCTGCTCGGGCAGCGTATTGCGGCCACGGGAAAGCCCCTTGTCTACTTCGGCATCAACAACAATCCGCGTGAATACTTCAGCCGTATACCGGACAACGTAACCGGCGTGCTGGAGCGGGTTCCCGTGTTTGCGTGGATTCGGCATCTCAAGCGCATCGTCCCGGGTGCAGAGCATGCGTTGGTGCTTCTGGACGGCAGCGCCACAGCGGAGGCGGTGATACGTGTATCGTTCGGAGACAGGATGGAGTTCTCGGTGGATGGTGTGCGCGTGGAGTACGAGGTTGCCGCAGACTGGGCGCTGTGGCAGCGCGTGATCCTGTCGCCGCATGGATTCGATTTCATCACCATGCCGCTGTACCATGACCTGAAAGATGACGCCGGAGTGCATGTGCCCGTGGAAGAAGTGGTCCGCTGGACCACAGAAAACAGCTCCGTGCCCGTGTTCGCCTATCAGGATTATGCCGTGGGTGAAAATGGCGTTGTGGGGGCGTTTGTGATTTTTGGAGAAACCCATGCCCAACTGGCGGCACTTATGGCGCGCGATATCCTTGAGGGCAAAAATCCAAGACTGCCGACAGCCTATATGGATCAGGACGGCATGTTCTTTTTCAACGAGAGTCGCCTCACCCGTTTCGGGCTGACCTTGCCGGAGGATATACGCCGCAAGGCGGTGTTCAGGTAAGCCGCTGTCGCCCGCATGCTACTCCGCAAGAATGCCGGA
>CAYRLL010000163.1:4106-5765 GCA_964425115.1 uncultured Desulfovibrio sp.
CGTCACTTCCTTACAGCGCGGAATGCGCCCTATCTCGGGTGATATTTCATTCTGCACTTTGGAAAGGTCGTGCTGCATCTGAAGGTTGGTCCAGAACTCAGGCGTGGTGCCGAAGAACTTGGAAAGGCGCACGGCGGTGTCGGCTGTGATTCCGCGTTTTTCAGCGGCAATCTCGGTAATGCGCGAGAGAGGAACCCCCAGATAGCCGGAAAGCCTGTTGGCCGAAAGCTTGTAGGGAATCATGAATTCCTCGCGCAGCACTTCGCCGGGGTGAGTTTTTATACGCATGGTCATGCTCCGGTATGGGGCTTAATGGTAATCAACTATTTCAATCTGCACCGCGCGGTTCTGGGCGGCATCCCACGCAAAGCATATGCGCCACTGGTCGTTAATGCGGATGCTGTATTGTCCGGTTCTGTCACCTTTCAGTGCTTCCAGCCTGTTGGCAGGGGGAATGCGTAAATCTTCCAGCGTGGCTGCGGCAAATATCATATCCAGCTTTCGTAAGGCGACCTTGGCAACGGCCTGAAACTGACGGGATATTCCTGTCTCGTACAGTGCCTGTGTCTTTTTGCATTTGAATATTGTCTGCATGTAACATCCTGTTATGCTGCAATATTATGCGGGGTAGAGGTTGTAGTGACTGCCTAGCTGCTTTTCAGCTAGCTGTGTAACAGATAGGGTGTTGCGCGGGGTGTGTCAAGAGGCGGTTGCCGGTCGGAGCGAACTGAAGTGTGCAAGCAGCAGAGTCGATTGGCTGGAGATGAGGGAAACTCAAGGGAATTAATGAGTCAATATCTGATATTAAATGCAATGTCCGCGTTATCCGGTGGTGATATCGTACGCCAAACATAGGAGGCATTATGTACGATCAGGCCACGCTTGAGAAAGAGTTGAAAGAGATTTTCGAACGAGCAAAGGGTTGCAACACAAACAACAAATCCGCCCCTGCATTATTGCGGCGCTGGGTCCCTTTGCGGACTGCCTGGGAGCCAACAAGAAGTAGCAGGGGCGTCATTGTTTGTGAGGCTTAGAAAAGCCCACGTCCCATAAGGAATGTGGGCTTTCTGTTTTGGGAGCTCTTGGTTATCCGGCAATGAGCGAGTTGATGTGCCTGTTCAGGCTCACATTGTGCTCTGCGGCAGCAAGAACCAGCGCCCTGTGCGTTTCCGGCGTGGTGCGCAGGGAAATCTTGCCGGAAAATTTTCGGTGGCTCAGCGGCTCCGGCACTGTTTCGCCAGCTGCCAGCATATCCTGCACAGCCTCGTCCACCAGCCGTACAATACCTGCAAGGGCCTGCATCTGGTCTTCGTCAAGCCACGAAAGGCTGGGAAACTCCGCGCACAGGCCGATAAACTCCTGATCTTCATCGGACCAGATAACACGGTACGTGTAGTGTTTGGTGTTCATCGTTCGCCCCTCCGCAGTTTTTCAATGGCGGCAAGCACCTGCTTAATCTGATAGGGCTTGGCCATGCCGTTTTTGTTCTGAATATTCACACGCGGGTCACCCGCCCACGGTGTTTTATAGACCTTGTGGCTGGTGCCTTCCTGCCGTGGTGCGCCGAAAAAATGTTCGCAAACGTGGGCAAGGTCGTTGAACCGGACATTCTGCGGGGAGGTGAGCATCTGCTGGAGAATCTTGTCGAGTTTTGCCACA
>CAYRLL010000164.1:0-5631 GCA_964425115.1 uncultured Desulfovibrio sp.
CTACAGATTTTGTCTGTAAGTGCCTTAAATTCTTTGGTACCGAGGGAGAGACTCGAACTCTCAAGCCCTTGCGGGCGGCGGATTTTGAGTCCGCTGCGTCTACCAATTCCACCACCCCGGCGTGTGTGAGGGATGATTGATAGAGGAGATGGGGTGTTCTGTCAATATTTGGGTGCGGTTCAGGCAATAAAAACGCTTAACAACGAGCAGCGCATAGGATACCTAACCCTCTTTCTGTCGCAACCGTTTCGGGAGGTTTTTCATGGTATTTCCGCTCGGGTCTGTGTTCAACGTGGTCTGCATCCTTGTGGGAGGCGTTGTCGGTTTGTTTCTGGGCGGGCGTCTGCCGGACCGGGTTCGGGCCATCGTGTTCACCGGTTTGGGACTGTGCACCCTTATCATAGGGTTGCAGATGGGGTTGAAGACGCAGAATCCGCTGGTGCTTGTCTTCAGTATTCTGCTGGGGGCCATTACGGGTGAGCTGCTGCGGCTTGAGGACCGGCTTACCGGGTTTGCCGAGTGGATGAAGCGCCGGCTGCGTTGCGGCAACGAGCGGTTTACCGAAGGGTTTGTCTCTTCCTCGGTGCTTTTCTGCATCGGTTCCATGGCCATTCTTGGTGCCTTTGACGAAGGGTTGCGCGGAGACCACACCATTCTGTTCACCAAGTCCATTCTGGACGGATTTGCCTCTGTGGCGTTTGCCGCCAGCTTCGGGCTGGGGGTGCTGTTTTCTTCCGTGCCGGTGTTTGTCTATCAGGCGGGGCTTACCCAGTTTGCCACCGTGCTGCAGCCCATTCTTTCCGAGCCCATGATGATTGAGCTGACTGCGGCGGGCGGCACGCTTATCATAGGCATTAGCGTGAACCTGATGGAGCTGCGGCGCATACCCCTGACCAACATGCTGCCTGCCTTGCTCTACGCTCCTATTCTGGCGCATTTTCTCATGTAAGTCGCCGTTCCGTTGTTTTTTGCGGTCATTACCGCTTCAGGGCTTGCACTCTTTGCTGCACGCCTTATGCTATGGGGCCGCAGGAATGTGGTAGCCCGTGTGAAGCTGTGAACGATTCAGGTGTGTTGGTTTGCATATCCTTTTGACATTCCTGAATGTTGCACTGTTTTCGCAGCATGCTGATGTCACGTTCTTTTTGGAACGGAGTTTTTTACTATACAGCCACGTCTTATGAACGCACGCCATGCGGCAGAACCTTTTTTTAAGGAAGAGGTCTGCAATTTTTGCGTACGGCCCGCCTGCTGCGGAGCGGCGCATGGTGATGCAACACCGCCACATGGTTACGAGAACGGAATGAATCAGAAGAATGCCATACATATTGAAGGGGCCCGCCAGCATAACCTGAAGAACCTTACGCTGGATATCCCCCGTGACGAGCTGGTGGTGGTGTGCGGTCCTTCCGGGTCGGGGAAATCCACGCTGGCGTTTGACATTGTCTATGCCGAAGGGCAGCGCCGGTATGTTGAATCGCTCTCTGCCTACGCCCGGCAGTTTCTGCCCCAGATGGACAAGCCCGATGTGGACAAGATTGAGGGGCTTTCTCCCGCCATATCGCTGGAGCAGCAGGCGGCATCGCGCAACCCCCGGTCCACTGTGGGGACGGTGACGGAAATATACGACTTTTTGCGCGTATTCTATGCGCGGCTCGGCACCATGTATTGCCCCGTGTGCGGGAAGCCCATTGCCGCCCGCGCGGCGGACGAGATTATTGCCGATATTCTTGCCCTTGCCCCCGGCACCCGGTTCATGATTCTTGCCCCGCTGGTGGCGCACCAGAAGGGGACCCACGCAGACCGCTTTAAGAAGCTGAAGGCTGAAGGGTTTGTGCGGGTAAGGGTGGATGGCGAGGTGATTGCCATTGATGACGTGCCCGTGCTTGAGAAGAACCGCAAGCACACCATTGAGCTGGTGGTGGACCGTCTGGTGATGAAGGACGGGTTGCGCGGCAGGCTGGCGGATTCTGTGGAACTGGCCCTGAAATACGGTGAAGGGCAGCTTGCCGTGGCGGTGATTACGGCGGATGGCAACACCGAGGAGACGGTGCATTCCACGGAATCAGTATGTCCGACCTGCAAGATAAGCCTGCCCAGGCTGTCGCCGCAGCTGTTCTCGTTCAACAGTCCGCAGGGGGCGTGCCCGCGCTGTTCCGGCATTGGTGCGGTGGAGTATTTTGAACCGAACCTGCTTGCCCCGAACAAGGGCCTGTCGCTTGCCAACGGCGGGCTGCTGCCGTGGAAGAATGCCAAGGTTATGGCCCGGTATGAGGCGGGGCTGAAAAAGCTGGGCAAGGCGCATGGTTTTTCGCTGGAGACCCCGTTCAAGGAGTATTCCGCAGAAGCATGGAACGCCCTGTTCCATGGTGATGTTGCTGCCGGATGGGAGGGAGTTGCCGCCATTCTTGAGCGGGGCATGGACTTTGGCCAGACATGGCGTGACGAACTTTCCCGTTTTCGGCAGAGCAGGCCGTGCCCTGTCTGCAAGGGGGCGCGGCTGCGGGAAGAGCCGCTTGCCGTGCGGGTGGATGATCTTTCCATCTTCGATTTCTGTTCGCTTTCGGTGGGGCGGGCGCTGGAATGGCTGCACGGGCGCAGGTTTGCCGCATCGCTTTCTGCCATTGCGGAGCCGCTGCTCAAGGAATTGACCCACCGGCTCAGTTTTATGGTTAATGTGGGGCTGGATTATATTTCGCTCGGGCGGAACATGACCACGCTTTCGGGCGGGGAGGCACAGCGCATACGGCTGGCATCGCAGCTCGGGTCCGGTCTTGTGGGGGTAACCTATGTGCTGGATGAGCCTTCCATAGGGCTGCACCCGCGGGACAACGAGCGGCTCATACATACATTGCGCAGCCTGCAACGGCGCGGCAACACCGTGCTGGTGGTGGAGCATGACGAGGCGACGATACGCGAGGCGGATACCGTTATCGAACTGGGGCCGGGGTCCGGCATGCTGGGCGGCGAGATTATGTTCAACGGCCCGGTGCCCGAGCTTTTGGCGCATTCCGAATCGCTTACCGCAAAGTACCTGCGCGGAGAGATGTTCATAGACCTGCCGGAATCAAGGCGCACCGGCAAGGGGGCGCTGTATCTTAAAGGGGTGACCACCAACAACCTGCGCAATGTGGATGTGCGTATTCCGCTGGGGGCGCTCACCTGCGTTACAGGTCCCTCCGGTTCGGGAAAAAGCTCGCTTGTGGTGGATTCGCTGTATAAGCACGTGGCGCTGCACCAGTCCATAAAGGTGGATTCTCCCGGACAGATACAGGGCATAGAAGGGCTGGAACACATTGAGCGCATAGTCGCCATAGACCAGACGCCCATCGGGCGGACGCCGAGGTCCAACCCCGCCACCTATACCAAGGTGTTTGACGAGATACGCAATATCTTTGCCATGACGCCCGATGCCAAGAAGCGCGGCTACGCTCCCGGCAGGTTCAGCTTTAACGTGCGGGGAGGGCGTTGCGAGGCGTGCGGCGGCGACGGGCAGATTCGCGTGGAAATGCACTTTTTGCCGGACGTGTACGTGACCTGCGATGTGTGCAAGGGCAAACGGTACAGTCATGAGACGCTTGAAGTGCGTTACAAGGGTAACAATATCGCTGATGTGCTGGATATGACGGTACGGCAGGCGAGGGCGTTTTTCGAGAATTATCCTGTTCTGGAACGCCGTCTTGCCGTATTGGAAGATGTGGGGCTTGAATACCTGCGTCTGGGGCAGCCCGCCACCACGCTTTCCGGCGGAGAGGCGCAGCGCATAAAGATTTCGCGCGAGCTTGGCAAGCGCAGCCTGCCGGGCACGCTTTACATTCTGGATGAACCTACCACCGGGCTGCATATGCACGAGGTGGGCAAGCTCATCCGCGTGCTGGACCAACTGGTGGACAAGGGTGCCACCGTTGTGGTCATAGAGCACAACACCGATATGATTCTGGCGTCTGATTACGTTATAGACCTCGGACCGGGAGGCGGCGAAAACGGCGGCAGAGTGGTTTCCTGCGGAACTCCGGAGGAGATAGTGGCGGACCCGCAATCGGTTACGGGTTCGTTTTTGGAAAGGGAGCGGCATGTTCGCCACAAAGGATAGCCGACCTTTCCATAGAATATGGGTACATGGGTAGAATATTTATTTCGGGAAACCGAAGAGAGAAGGAGAGCCATGGAAAGAAGACAGTCCCGCGTAACGAGTTTTGATGAAGTGTACACTGCGTTGTTTGTCGATTTCGACAACATATTCACCCGGCTGGAGGAGTTTTCTCCCGCAGCCGCCCGTTCGTTTGCCACCAACCCGCAGCGCTGGCTGCGCTGGCTGGAAACCCATGCCGTGCGCATGCTGTACGGCGAGGGCGTGCGCCGCCGTATTCTCAAGCGGTGCTGCTACCTTAACCCGCATTGCTACCACCAATACCGCCCGTTCTTTATCCGGGCGGCCTTCAACGTCATTGACTGCCCGCCGCTGACCAATCAGGGCAAGACCAGCGCGGATATCCATCTGGTTATGGATGCCATGGACACCCTGAACCACAAGACCCAGTTTGACGAGTTTATCATTCTTTCCGGAGATGCGGATTTTACCCCCTTGCTCATACGGCTTCAGGAGCACGCGCGCAGGACGTTGGTGCTTTCTGTAGGCTATGCTTCTCCCGCGTACACGGCGGCGAGTTCCTGGCGCATACGTGAAGACTGGTTTGTGCAGCAGGCTCTGGAAGACCGGCCCATGGACGAGTATCAGCCGCCTTCGCCTACATCCGCACGCATCGTCCGCCCTGCCTCGCGGTCGGAAGGCGGGCACATGGAGAGGGGAGCGCAGATCGTCAAGCGTATGGTTTCGGAATCGGCCACGCCTGTTCCGCTGGCTCAGCTATCGCACACGTTGCAGAAAGAACTGGATGCCGGGCAGGACTGGTTCGGATTCGGCAGGTTCCGCGACTATCTGGAAGCGCTGGAACTGGACAGGCTGGAGGTTTCAAACGTGGTTCCGGGGTATGTGTATGATCCTGCCCGCCATGAGGAGCCGGAGGAGACCAGCGCCAGAACGGAGTTCAAGGAACGCTACCCGGAACTCTATGACTTTGCCCTGAGAGTGCACAGGCTGACCGACGTGCCGCTGCTTATGCCTGAACACTACCGGGACGTGCTGGGATTCATTGTGGAAGAGGTGAACGAGAACGGATTTTTCCTGACCAACACTTCGCGGAGCGTGCGTGACAAGTGCGTGGAGCGGGGGGTGCCGGTGGGCAGGGCGCATGTGAACTTTGTGCTGGTGGGTATAACCCGTGGCGGGTACGCCCTTGCCGAGCAGAAGGGAGTGAGCCTGAAGGAGGTTGCCAAGGCCTTCATGCGCAATGTGAAAGACCTGTGCAACCGCACGCAGTTTGATCTTTCTCCGGAAGAGTTGCGGTTGCTCATGCAGTGGATAATGCCCTTGGAAAACGGGGACTAACGTTGCTTTGATGTGTGGCACGCGCCTGCCTAGGTAGTGTTGCGGACGGTGTTGCAGGCGTTATCGCAGACGGAAATGTTGCGGGCGGAAGGCTATAAGGGCCTTTCGCCCGTTTTGCGTTGCTGCGGGTATGTGTGGGGGGCGGAAGATTTTGAGCAGAGCATTGGGGCTACGGTCGCATG
>CAYRLL010000165.1:0-885 GCA_964425115.1 uncultured Desulfovibrio sp.
GGTGAGGCTGCGGCGGATGCAGCACGGCCCGCCGCGCTCCCAGAAAGGCCACCTTGTCCATCAGGGCAAGGCACACCCGCGCCGTCTCTTCCGGGTCGTGCCACGGCAGGTCCAGCGGCAGGTGCACATGCCATGCAAGAGGCAGGCCCGCCAGGTCAGGCGGCAGATCCTGCCGTGTGTAGGCAAGGCAGGCCTTTGTCTCAAAAAACAGCAGCCCCACCTCGTCCACCCTGCCTGCCAGAAAGCGGCAGTTTGCGGCAAGGGTATCCGGCACCACCCACGAGGGCGCGGCAATGGTGCGTTCCCGCAGCGCCGGAAAACCGGACTTGGTGCCTCCGCCCATTGACAGCATGCCTCCATGCGGCGTATGCGTTTCAGGCATGCCGTGCTCTGAAAAGACCATGCAGCCCTACAGGGATGCCGGTTTTCCGCCGATAAGAGTTACATGCGGGGCATTGTCTGCCCCCTGGACGCACGGCACAAAACGTAACTGCCCCCGCCATTGGAAAAACGGCATACGGGCACATGGATTGCAGTAATGCTTTCATGAAATACGGTGCACGACGAGGTTCGCCATGGTTAAAGTTCGCAATTATCTTCAGCACAGGCTCAACCCCCTGCATGTCTACTGTAGGCTGCGGGACTGCGGTTTCAGCCGCAGAACCGCCCACAGGGTTTCCGGCCTGTACGAGCGCTGGTTTTACCGCAGCTCCCTGCCCGAAGCCTGACCGGTCGCCAGATAGGCCATCACCAGATAGATCACCTGACCGGTCACCAAATCGGTCACCAGATCGGACGGCAGAAAGGCCTCCTGCGCACGGCGATACCCTGCCGTGCCGGAAAATCCGTTCTCCCGCCGCCAGCCGCCCCCGCGTCCCCTACATC
>CAYRLL010000165.1:895-5631 GCA_964425115.1 uncultured Desulfovibrio sp.
CCCTCATCCGACGTATCGCAGGGCCCCACATATGTGCGTCCTATGCTTACGCACAGGCATCTGCACAGGTAACTGAACGGAAGCCTGAAAAGATACTGAAAGAACGCCCCGGCCCCTTACAGCCCCCCACCGCGCGGAAAAAGACCATTCTTCCGCCGCCGGAACCCCCGCGCCCCCTACATCAACGAAAGCTGCTTTTCCTTACGCTTGGTGTGCGCCTTAAGCGCAGACCGCTTCACCGCCCCCTCCTGCGGCAACTCCGCCAGAAAACGCGAAGGCTTGAGCCGAATCTCCCTGCCATACAGCGTGCGCTTGCCCGACCAGCTCAGAAACAACGCCTGCTCGGCACGGGTTATGCCCACATAGAACAGCCTGCGTTCCTCTTCCGCATCATAGCTTCCCTCGTTCCTGTCCGCCTTGCCGGTAAGCACCCCCGCCCCCGCAAAGGGAAGAATGCCATCTTCCAGCGCAGGCAGAAACACGGCCTTGAACTCCAGCCCCTTGGCGGCGTGCAGGGTAAGAATCTGCACCTTCTCGCTGCGCCTGCGCACCAGTTCCAGTTCAGATTGCAGGTTAATCCAGTTCAGCAGTCCCGCCCAGCCGCCCAGCTCGTCATGGCGCTTGGCCATCTCGCGGAACGCGGCAGACTTCCAGAACAGGCGGTCAAAGGGAGGTATGTCTTCCAGATAGGCGGCAACACCCAGCGGCCCCTTGGCCAGCATGGTATCCGGGCAGGAAAGCGCATCCTCGCCGGGAGTACCGGCAATGCCCAGAAAACGGCCCACGGCGTTCAGAATGAGCCGTATGCGCGGCTCCACCCAAAAGGCCTCATTCTCCGGCACGGCGCACGGAATGCCCAGCCGGGACAACGTGCGGTGAATGGGGTCCACCAGCGCCTTGAACCGCACCAGCACCGCCACATCACCGGGAGAAAGCTCGCCGCCGAGCAACCTGCCGTCCCCTTCCGCATCCTTGAGCGAATGGCTGGTGGCACCAATCAGCCCGCGGACCTGCTCGCCTATCCATGAGGCCTCGCCTTCCGGAGACTGGGCCTCGAACATGCGCAGGTCGGAAGGAATGGCCCGCATGGCCTTCAGCGGCTGCGGGGCAGCGCCACGCGCCATGAGCGCGGCGGCCATATCCAGCACGGGCTGGGCGCAGCGGTAGCATTCTTCCAGCCGCACCATGCGCAGTTCCGGCCATGCCTCGGCCAGAGTCGCCGCCACATCGCCATGCGCCCCCCGGAAGCCGTAAATGGACTGGTCCGGGTCTCCGATGCCGAAAAAGCCCTGCCCCCCCTGCGGCACCAGCTTGCGCACAAGGGCCAGTTGCAGGGGGGTAAAATCCTGAATCTCGTCCACCAGCACATGGGTCCACGGGCAGGAGTATACCCCGGCATCCGCCTGCTCCAGCCAGAACTCCAGAAGATCGGTGTAATCTGCCAGATTCCACGAATCCTTCAGCTTGGAATAGTTCACGAACAGGTCGTGAAATTCCAGCGTGCACACCTGCATGCGTTCGCGGCACAGGCAAATGCCGTCCCACGCATCGCGCAGACGCTGCGCGGATTCTCCGGGATTGGCCTCCGCAAACACCCGCCTCGCCCCCTCCTCGGAAAGCAGGGTGGGGGCATCGTCATAGGAATGCTGCCAGTATTCAAAGGCCAGCGCATGCAGCGTGTCGGCGCGGGGCGAGGCCTGCGTCTCTCCCAGCAAGGCCACGAGCCGCTCTTCCATTTCGCGTGCGGCGCGTCTGGTAAAGGTCACGGCCAAAATATGCCGAGCGCTCACACCGGCCTCCAGCAGATGCCGGATGCGTCCCACAAGGGTGCGCGTCTTGCCCGTTCCCGGACCGGCCAGAACCAGCACAGGTTCCGGCCCGGCGGCAATGGCGGCCTGCTGGCCTTCGTTGTAGACGATGGACGGCACGGCAGCCATACGCCCGGCCCCTTCCGCATCGGCGCGCAAACCGTGCTCCATTGCCGCATCGGCTGCGCCCTGCATCCCCGGTGTTTCCGGTACCCCGGCAACGGCACCCGCTCCCTCTGCGGGAGCGTACATGCCAGACCGGGCCTCGCTGCGCTCACGCAGGGCGTTTGCCAGCAGCGGCATGGCGGCGGCGCGCTCCGCTTCCGTCAAATCTTTGTCTGCTCCCGCCAGTCCCCCTCCGCTGCCGGTACCTGTGGACTGGCCGACGCCGGAGTCGGAAAGCTTTCCCGCAGCCTGCCCGGCTCCGTAATACGGATCATCCCCCGTACCGTCATGTGGTGCCCGGACTGCCTCCCGCCCGGACTCTCGCCCGGACTCTCGCCCGGACTCTCGTTCGACCCCACGTTCCGGCAAATCCACCAGAAACGCACCCTTAAGAAAGGTGTCCCGCTCCCTGCGCGAAAAAACCCGCACCACGCCATATTCGCCGTCATAGCCGGGCTGGCGCATAACCTCGCCCCGCCGCATACGCATCACGCCCTCCGCCAGCAGCGGATGCACCTTGCGCATCTCCTCTTCCGGCACATCGCGCAGAATGGTCAGTTCCGGCCCCAAAGCCCGCACCGCGCGGGCATACAGCGCCATAACCTTCTTGCTCTTGGAGCCCGTGCCCATAATTTCGCCGATGAGCTCCGGCAGCGGAACCAGCGAAACAAATCCCGGCTGGGCGGCGGGCTGCCTTGGCACATCCCTGTCCGCCAGTTCCAGCACGCGGTTCAGCACACCCACGGTAAGCGGCTTGCCGCATACGGGGCAGCGACCATCCCGCGAGCGGGTTTCGCCCGGCTCCATCACCACACCGCACTTGCGGTGCCCGTCCAGATGGTATTTACCCTCTTCCGGGAAAAACTCCATGGTTCCCAAGAACTTATGCCCCAGCGCCTCGCCGCGCAGGCTCCGGTAAATCCCTTCGTACGATATCTCGCCGCTGAAGAGGTTGCATTCCCGGCCCAGATTATCGCCGGAGTGGGCGTCCGAGTTGGAGATAAGCCGGAAACGGTCCAGATGGCTCCAGAGCCAGTTCATTTCCGGGTCGGAAGACAGGCCCGTCTCCAGCGCAAAAATTTCTGATGCAAGGTCGCCGAAGCACTCCTCCATGCTGTCGAATCCGGATTTGGAACCGAAGATGGAAAACCACGGGGTCCATATGTGCGCGGGAACCAGAAAGGCAAGGGGGTGCGTTTCAAGCACCATTTCCAGCAGGTTACGGGAATCCAGCCCCAGAATGGGACGCCCGTCTGAAGCAATGTTGCCCACCTCCGCCAGCCGGGTGCTGAAACGTCGGGCAGCCTCCAGCGTGGGCATGTACACAAGGTTGTGCACCTTGCGCACCTTGCCGCCGCGCTTGTAAATGGAGCTTATCTCTCCCTGCAGCATGAACAGCGTGCGCCCGGAAAACGGCATACCGGAAAAATCCGGTATCTCGTGGTCCAGCCTGCGGTCGTCCTTCAGGCGGTACAGGCCGGTGGCGCTGTCCTGCACCAGTTGGGCCTCCAGTTCATCCAGCCACTCCGGGTGGGTAAAGTCGCCGGTGCCCAGCACGTCCAGCCCCTTCACCCGTGACCATGCCGCAAGATGGCGCGGGTTCAGCTTTTTGCTGGTGGCGCGGGAAAAACGGGAATGTATATGTAAATCAGCCCTGAACTGCTTCATGGGGAACTCCTCGCGCATGAAAGCCCGCACGGTGGTCCGTTACCGCGCCGTTCCGTCTCCGGTATGCATCCGTACCCGCCAGATGTATCAAATGTGCCGCCAAGATACAAATGGTTACAGCCCCGCCCTCTGCTTACAGCACCACCCCTGCCGGATGATGCAGGAACACAATCGGCGGTCTTCCCTTTGACTCCGGCGTGAAATAGCCTACAACCGTCCCACACGCGCGGCGCACGCCGCGCCAATCTCAAAGGAGTTTCTGCACAGCATGCACAAGCCGGAATCCCAGTGGAAGCACATAAATCTGCTCATCCTTACCCTTGCCGCCTGCGTTCTGGGCGCGTTTGTCATCCGCGCCAAGCTTGAAACGGAACCGCACTGGCGGCTCCTGCCGCCCAGCAAGGAAAACCTGTTCGTGCAGCACCCGGTCACATGGCTCATGGGGCAATGCTACGCGCACGAAGCCGTGCTGGATTCGCTTGCCGGGGCTGCCGCCTCGCTGCGGCAGACAGCGCAGGAAATGGCCCGGCGCATGGGCGGTGAGGCAGAGATTGTGCCCATGGCTGTTCATGCCCTGTCCTCCCGCCGCGCCAATGCGGACAACACAGGGTGGACCGCCGACATAGGCTACGCAGGCCGCGCAGCCAACGGCCGCTTCTCGCAGCAGCGCCCCGCCTTGCTTAGCTATGGCCGCTTCATGCGCTATGCGGACGATGCCACCAGCGGCTCCACCACCTTCGACGCCCACGCCACCCTTGCCATTCTGCGCGCCATTGCCGCGCAGCCCCATGCGCTGGTAGATTCCATCGCCGTTGCCCCCTTTGCGGCATGGCGGCTGCATGAGGTAATCCGCACCCTGCCCGATGCGGAACGGACACACCTTGCCGACCTGCTGCGCGAGGAAGAAGGACGCGCGGGCTCCATGCGCATCACCTTCCGCCCCGCAGGACAGGAGCGGGTGTTTGAAAGCGTGCCCCTGCTGGACCACCCTGCGGCGGAAACCCTTGCCCCCGCAGCCCCCACCGTCCCAACCGTCCCAACCGGCCCAATCGGCCCAATCGGCCCAATCGGCGAAAAGGACCTGCGCCAATGATG
>CAYRLL010000166.1:0-5624 GCA_964425115.1 uncultured Desulfovibrio sp.
GTAGCCGTAATGCGCACCATATTGCTCATACAGGGCAATTTCGGCTTTCACCGCATCAACAACGGCCTGAGCCTGCTTTCCCTGCCCGCCCGCGCCGCAGCAGCCATGCCGGGCAAGAAAGCTGTCGAAACGCCTTTCCAAAGGGCGGTAATAGTGCTCCCGCCAGCAATGCGGCGGCAGGACAAAATACCCTTCCGGGCTGTAGCCGCACCGCTCCATAACCCCCATCTTGGCAGAGGCCACATCAATTTCCGGGTATTCACGCTCCCAGTATTCCTGAAGCTCAGGCGGACGGGCCGCGCCCAGCCATGTGATTTCGGAAACAGCCAGCACGCCCCCCGGCTTAAGAAACCGCCCCCATGCCGAAACCGCCGCCTCAAACCCCATGCAGTAGGCAGCCCCTTCGGACCATACAACATCAAACTCCCCCTCCCGGAACGGCAGTGCGTCCATGGAGCAGGCAAGGGTGGTTATGCGGTCCGCCACCCCGGCTGCGGCGGCCCTGCGGTCAAGCTGGCCCAAAAACTCCGCAAACAGGTCCACCGCCACAACATGCGCATCCAGCTTCCCGGCAAGCAGAACGGAAGAAGCCCCGGTTCCGCAGCCTATGTCCGCAATGCGCAACGGGCGAGAGCTGTCCAGCCCGGCAAGCCTCATGGCCAGAAGCGTCTCTGCCTCTCCGCCCGGCCCCTGCCGCGCGGTTCCCTCATGCAGGTCCGCAAGCAACTGATACTCATCCATAAGCCTCTTCTCCTCTTCCTCTTCTTCCTCTTCTTCTTGGCACCGCGCCATCAGCGCACACGTATCACCGCGCCATCAGCGCAAACACGCCCCAGCCCATATACTCGCGCGTGTACAAAGAATAACGCTCCGGTTCAGAGGTCAGCTGCGCCCTCACCTCTCCCGCGAGATCATCATCGGGGTTCGCTTCAAGCCAGCGGCGCATGGTAAGCCACTTGGCCGCCTCATACCTGTCCCAGCCGTCCTGATTCGCCAGAACCATTTCCACAACGTCATAGCCAAGGTCACCGAACGACCTGATCAGCTGAGGAAGCAGCAGAAAATCCGCAACCGAATGGGCAAGGCACCCCTTGGCAACCTCTTCCGTCGGCGGCAACTGCCGCCAGTACGGCTCGCCGATAAGGATAATCCCGCCGGGAGCAAGGCTCTGAGCCAGCAGATCAATGGTTCCGGCAAAGCCGCCGCCAATCCACGTTGCCCCCACACAGGCTGCCACATCCACCTTCTCGTCAGCCACATAGCCCGCAGCATCGCCGTGGATAAACTGTACCCGGTCGGCAACGCCGAGCTCCCCGGCGCGGCGCTCTGCCTGCCCGGAGAACAACTGGCTCATGTCCACCCCGGTGCCGGTAATACTGTAATCGCGCGCCCACGTGCAGAGCATCTCACCGGAACCGCTCCCCAGATCAAGCACCCGCGTACCGGGCTGCAGCCGCAACGCCTCGCCCAGCGTGACAAATTTCTCCGGTGTGAACGGATTGTGAATGCGGTGAGCACTTTCGGTTATATTAAAAATCCGTGGAATATCCATTACAGCAAACTCCTTACAGTTACACATGAACAGTACATGAAGGCGTGGCCCCGGCGCACCAATACAATGGCATGACTCTCAGGCAAAACGCCATCTGTTCACCAGTGAAATGGCATTGCTCGCAGGCAAAACAGCACCGGCACACGCCAGCAACCAGCTTGTCCGGCACATGCTTCCATGCCACCCCCGGCTATCAAATGCCGCCAACCACCTCTTCCACATACCCGCAAACGCACAGACAGCCACTGCCAGCCCGAGCAACCTCAGCCTTTCCACCGCACATACACCGCCTGCGCACGGGAAGCACCCCACCATTCTTTTCATAAACAAAAAAGCGCCCCGGAATATCCGGGACGCTTCTGCGTCAGTTCCTGTTCATGGCGGCGAGTATCTTGTACACAGCCTTGACGGAAAGATAATGCCGCTCCGCAAGCTCCGGAACGGTCACCCCGTTCCTGCGCCCTGCGGCTATCTCTCTGTTCCGGGCAAGCAGCCGCTGACGGCTGCTCGTAGTCTCTCCCCACTGCTTCCTGCATTCCTCCTTGCGGGGAATATACAGGTATTCGCCGTCTATAAACTCCTGCACGGCCTGCAACACCTGCTGCGGCAGCACACATTTCGCATTCTTGTAGCCCATTATGCTCCTCCTAATGATGTATCAGGAACGAGCAAGGGCTATTGCCGTAATTTCTACGTTGTTATGCAACAGCCCTTGCTATGGCATAACGAACAGAATCCTTATACGTACGCATCCACTATCCTCGCCTAAGCTGCTAAAAAGTTATCCTTACCGGACCGCAAACTATTAAAACAACGCCATCTGCGGGCCATCCCGAAAGGGTACAGTGCAAACCGCTGAACGTGTTCAGGCCCACGCGCACAAAAACGTACGCAAAGCGCTCAACCGTGCGCGGCAGCGCGGCGTATGCCCTTTTTCTGAGCCAAGCTATACCTGCGGGCCGGATGCCCTGTCAATAACCGCTTACCACGGCATATTTCTTCCATTCCACAGAATGCGCGCCCGGCCTGCCACACGGCTCATCCCACTGCCCCACTGCCAGCCCGCGCCGCCCTTCACGCGGCACTCAACTCGGCCCTCCACTTTGGCCCTCCACTCGGGCCTCCACGATATCCGGCGGGACAAACTATTTTGCCCTTCAAACAAAACGTCTCCCAAACAACTTGACTTCTGAACAACCTTGATGCTACCCCTCCGCACATACTTTGATACTCAAACTAAACAGGAGCCGATCATGATAGGCCGCCACGCTCATCTCCATATCTACCGGGAAATATTCCGTTCTCAGGACTTTGCCAGAGTGGTTTGCGGCATTCTGCCCATACCCGTGGCCCTTGCCCTCATGGACACCCCCTCGCCTTTCCCGGCCGACCTTTCATGGGGCAGCATCCTGCTGCTCATCTCCATCGCCATAAACGGGCTGCCCATCATAGCAGAGGCCGCCAAGGGCCTGTGGGCCAGAGAAATCAACGTAGACGAGCTGGTAAGCATCGCCATCATCGCCTGTCTCCTCACCGGAAACTATCTGGAAGGCGCCATCGTCAGCGCCATCATGGTCTTCGGCGCACTCCTTGAAGAAGCGGTCAGCGACAGTGCCAGAAACTCCATCCGCGCGCTGGTGGAAGTAACCCCCACCACGGCGGTGCTGGAAGTGGACGGCAAAGAGATGGTCACGGACGTAAAGCGCGTCACGCGGGGAGACATCCTCGTCATCAGGGCCGGCGACACCATCCCGGTAGACGGCACCATCATCGCGGGCGGCACCTCGGTGGACGAAGCCTCCATAACCGGCGAATCCATCCCCGTGGACAAGGGCGTGGAAGACGCCGTATACGCCGGAACCCTGTGCGTGAACGGCTTCATAAAAGTCCGCGCAGACAGGGTGGGCGACGACTCCACCATAGGCAGAATCATCCAGATGGTAAACGCCGCCGAATTGCAGAAGACAGACAGCGGCAAAATCGTAGACAGATACGCCGCGTGGTTCACGCCCATCGTGCTGGGCATTGCCGTGCTCACCTACCTTGTCACCGGCGACATCACCCGCTCCATCACCGTGCTCATCGTGGGCTGCCCCTGCTCGTTCCTGCTGGCAAGCCCGGTTTCCACCGTGGCCGCCATCGGCAGGGCCGCCAAGTCCGGCATCCTCATCAAGGGCGGTAAATATCTGGAAAATGTGGCCGCAGCCTCCGCCTTTTTCTTCGACAAAACAGGCACCATCACCAGCGGCGAACCGCAGATCATAGCCGTGCGCCCTGCAAATGGCCACGATGAACAAAGCATCCTCTGCATGGCCGCCTCGGTAGAAAAGGGCAGCCTGCATCCGCTGGGCATTGCCATTGTGAACAAGGCCAAAACCATGGGCTACGCCTTTGAGGCGGCGGGCGACATTCACACCGAGCCGGGGCGCGGCATATGCGGGCTTGTCGCCGGGCAGAAGGTGGAAATAGCGGCCTCCGCCACGCCGGATGAAAACGGCTATACCAATGTAGACGTGCTGGTAGACGGCACAACGGCAGGCACCATCAGCCTGCAAGATTCCCCCAGAAGCACGGCGGCAAAAACCGTCGCCGCCCTGCGTGCAGAGGGCATACGCGATCTGGTCATCCTTTCCGGAGACCAACCGCACTCGGTGCGCAAAATTGCGGAAGAGGTAGGCATAACGCAGTACCACGCCGCCCAGAAGCCCGGCGAGAAGCTGAACGCCATCTCCGCGTACGGTAATGACAGCGTGGTCTATGTCGGCGATGGCATCAACGATGCCCCCGCCCTCAAATCAGCCTCCACAGGCATCGCCATGGGGCTGCGCGGGGCCGATGTGGCGCTGGAAACAGCCGACATCGTGCTCATGAACGACAGGCTGGACCTTCTGCCCTTCCTCGTCCGCCTTGGCCGCAAAATGTCCCGCATCATACGCATAAACATCCTGCTCAGCTTCGGCATAAACGCCATTGCCCTCGTTGCCAGCTCCATGGGTCTGCTCACCCCCATCCTCGGCGCGGTAACGCACAACATCGGTTCCATTCTCGTTGTCTCCCTTGCCGCCTCCATCCGGTTCAGCAAGGATGAGTAAACCCCTCGGGGACCACCCCACGGCTATCCGGCAATCCTCCTCCCCGGTAAGCCCTTCCGGTTAGCTTTTCCGGCAATCTCCTCCGGTAAGCCTTCCCGGCGATCTCTCCAGACGCGAAGCCTCAACGTCTGGAGAGTCAAATTTAACGGACCATGCGGCTCCTGCATCCCGCACCAGCCACCATACCGAAACAACGAAAGCGGCTCCGGATTCCATACCGGAGCCGCTTTCGCTTGCCTGCATCAAACCAGATAGGGCCGGAACTCTCAACCGTCCACAGGACGACCGGAGAAGTAAAAAAGACCCCCCATCGGAAAGTAGGGCTTTGGTTTGGCATTGAGCTTTGGTGGGGCAGATCCGAATATCACTGCGATCCAGCTGGGTAGATTTCAAGAACAAGGCTTGAGCGAAGAGTCTGCCTTTAAAAAAACATCAACCTCATCATCACTAGACAGGCACGATAGTTTCAGCTTCAGGGTTACGCAACGCCATATTCTTGTAAACGACCTTCTCAGAAGTATTTGCGTAGCAATAAACGCACATATGAGCACAAGTGTCATACATGCCTATATCCTTGCTCACCACACAGCCACATTCAGATCTCTGCCCCAGGTCTTTGGGAACACCACCATCATTTGACTTAGAAAGAAGACTTAATTGCCCAAAGTAGCTTTCAAGATAACGCTTCAAATTATCATTTCTTGAGGTACAGATTTTAAAAAGCAATTCATCATCAATACATTTATTTTTCTTCACCCCATAACGCGTAAGATCTCTTTTCTCACAACAAGTAGCTATCTCCATTCCCCATTCATCCGCCATTTTTTTTAGCTCTTTAGCCAAATATATTTCTTCGTCTATGGAGGGCGCGCGCAAATCCAAACCAATCCGCTTTATGGTATTTTGAACTTTCCGGTAATCCGCAACATCGACAAAGCTAACAACAACCTTTTCTGTGTACCCTTTCAGCCGCGCCCCAA
>CAYRLL010000167.1:0-5583 GCA_964425115.1 uncultured Desulfovibrio sp.
GGTTATTCATCCCTTTGAAGGGTTTACGCTGGAGGAGGTGCATGTTGCAGACATCGCCCTGAAGGATTCTTTCATCCGGCCTTTTGACCTGAAACGGGAGAGAGGGTTCAGGGCCATGCTGCTGGTGGTGAATGGAACGGAGAACGTGCTGTATTACGACATTCACCACGCGCTGGCGGACGGCAGGACCATATCGTTGTTCAACGTGGAGCTTTATGCGTTGTATCACGGGCAGCCGCTGGAACCCGTACGGCTGCAGATGAAGGATTTTGCATGGCATCAGTTCACCCATGCCAGCCGGGAGGACAAGGAATACTGGCATGGTGTGTTCAGGGACGGGGTGCCCACGCTGGACCTGCCTTCTGATTTTCCGCGTCCGCCGGTGCATACCTTCCGCGGAGGGGCGTATGAGTTTGAGCTTCCCACCGAGGTTGTGGCGGGAATCAAGGGGCTGGCACGGCGGGAGGGGGTGACCAATTACCATGTGGTCATGACCGCCTGGGCTGTGCTTGTGCATGCGTATACCGGGAATGAAGACGTGGTGCTGGCCGTGACCGTGGACAACAGGAAGGAGTATCTTAACACGGCGGGCATGCTGGCATCGCTGCAACCCCTGCGGCTTGGCGTGCGGTCCGGCACGCCGCTGGGGAGGCTGCTCAAGGAGAATCAGGCAGTGAGCAACGAGGCATTGCGGCATAGTTCGTACATTCTGAACGACCTGCTCATGGATATGAAGCCGCCGCTGTGCCCGGAGCGGTCGTTGCTCTCGGAAGTGATTCTTTCCTATATGAATTTTGAGTACGGCACAGGCGATTACCGGTTGTTCGAATCGTTGCGGTTCAGCAAGCCCGTGAGCGATACAGACCTTACCATATTTGTCAGCGATGTGGGCGACCGCATAAGCTTTGCACTGGAGTATTACGCGGACCTCTTCAGCCGGGACAACGTGATAGGCATGGCGGAAGATGTGGTGCGTATTCTGGAGAAGATGACCACGGGAGACCCTGCGTTGCCCGTTGATTTTGTCTATGTGCCCCGTGAGCGGCGTGCGGTGGCGAGTGTGCGCAGGGTGCTGCCCCTGGAGTTGCGGGAGCGTTTGGGGGGGCTGGCGGAGGACAGAGGCGTTTGTGTGGAGGCGGTGCTGCTTGCGACCTTTGCGGTCTTGCTGGGGCGGGTTACAGGGCGGCAGGACCTTGCGGTGGACGTGGATGGCGGTTTGGTTGCGTTCCGTCTGGATGATGATACCGAGTTTGACGACCTGCTCCTGCGGACACAGGCGGAATTGACTGCTGTGCGGGATGCGGGCGATGTGCCTTATCAGGTGAATCAGGTGAATCAGGCAGCGGCGCGACCCGACGTATGGTCAGCCACGCAGGTTGACGGGGAAACGGGAGAAGGCGGAGTGCTGCGCATAGCGTTCGGGTATGGCAATGCCGGAAGCGGTGTGCAGAACGCCGCGCTTGAGCGGGGGCATGATCTTGTCTGCCTTGTGCAGGACGGTACGGGCGGCAGGGAAGGGACCGTTGTGCGGTTTGACCACGACACCCGCCTGCTGGCTGTGGAGACGGCGGAAGACTGGCTCGGCTATTATGAGAATTTTCTGACCGGCATAGCGGGTTAAGCCCCGGGAATCTGCCGGGGCAAGGGCAGCGTGCTGCATCAGCGTTCATGAGTGTTCGGTCCCGCGCGTCGTTTTCGGACGGCCTGCGGGACCGGGGTTTTAATCGTCAGACGGCGAAAGGACATTGATGATGAAGATTTCTGACCTCAGGCTCGATTTGCCCGCACACCGCAGAGAGCAGAGCGGGGAGGCCGTGCGGGACGGTGCCACCCTTGAGGACATGATCCGCGCTGTTGTGAGCCGGTATCCGGACCGTGCGGCACTGGCGGATGAGGCTGCAACCTTGCGGTTTTCTGAACTGGATGGTCTTTCTGCTGCAGTGGCCCGGTTCATAGTGCAGATGGACTATGGCAGCGAGGCGGCGGTGGGAGTGCTTTGCAGGCGCGGGGCATTGTTTCTTGCCGCAGCCTTTGGGGTGCTGCGGGCGGGAGCGGTGTATGTGCCGGTGGAACGCGAGCAGCCGCTGGCCCGGCAGGAAGCCATGCTCAGGCCCGCGCGCCTGATCATAACCGACAGCCATTGCCTGCGTGAGGCGGAGTTTCTGCGGTACCGGCTTCCCGGCATTGCGCATGTGCTGTGCATTGACGTTGCTGAGGTTTCGCGGTGCGTGGAGAAGGGAACCGAGCTTGCGAGCACGGCATTCTGGGAGCACGTTGCGGAGGCGGGCAGCGACGGGGCGTGGAAGAGCGTGTTTGAAGCCGCCCCGCTGGACGGGGAGGTGTTGCACGCGCTGGCAGGCAATGTGCTGGGCAAGAGCGGCATTGCAGGGATGCGGCGGAAGCGGGTGCTGGATATAGGAAGCGGCTCGGGGGTAGTGGCCAGAACGCTCATGGGCGCATCGGACTGCTACACGGCTGTTGAACTGGCGCGGAACGAGCTGGACCGCATAGGGCTTTGGAAGGCGGATGTGCCGGTGCGGACGCATCAGATGGACGCGCTGGATATCTCTTTTCTGGAAGGGGAGGAGTTTGACCTTATTGCGCTGCACGGGGTGGTGGAGAATTTTCCGGGGTATGCCTATCTGCGTCGTGTGCTGGATGCCGCCGTGCAGATGCTCTCTGACGAGGGGGTGCTGTTTGTTGGGAGCGTATGGGACATGGACAGGCGGGATGCGTTGCGTGACGCGCTGAAGGCCCATGCCCTTGCATCCGGCAGCAACAGCGGGCTGCTGCGTTTGGATACCGCCGCTGAACTGTTTGTACCCGGCCGGTTTTTCGCGGAGTGGGCGGCGGAATCGCCTGTTCCGGTGGAGATTGCCATAACGGGCATTGACGTGGGCAATGCGGAACTGGCGGAGTATCGCTATGACGTTGTTATCCGCAAGAATCCTGCGGCGGTGCGGTCTGCCGGGAGGTGCCGGTTCGGCACGGAGTATATGTATTCGCTCGCTGCTGCGGAACTGCCCGTCTGTGCCCCGGAGCAGGCGGCGTACATTGTGTATACCAGCGGCTCCACAGGTGTTCCCAAGGGGGTTGTGGTGGAGCATCGCCATCTTCTGCATATCCTGCGGGCGTTGCGGGAGTTCGCGAAGGGATGCGGAAAGGTTGCGCTGGTTGCTCCTCTTTCTTTTGATGCGTCCGTGCAGCAGCTTGCGGTATCCACCTTTTGCGGCAATACGCTGTATGTGATGTCTGATGCGGAGCGGAAAAGCCCGGAGCTCTTTCATGCCTGCCTTGTGCGCAACGGCATAGACCTGTGTGATATGACCCCGGCGTTCTTCAATGTGCTGGTGGAGTATCTTTTTGAACGCAAGCTGGCGCTGCCTGTCAGACGGATACTGCTGGCGGGGGAGGTTCTCAGGCCGGATACCATACGCAAGTTTTACGGTATTGCGGGGAATGAGGGGGTGGTGCTGTTTAATGTGTACGGGCCTACGGAGTGCACGGTGGACAGCAGCGCGTTTCGCATAGATTTCAGCAATTACAGGGCGTTTTCATCGTATCCCATCGGCCGGGCGTTGCAGGGGGTGGATATTACCATCCGTGACAGGGATGGCCGCGTGCTGCCGGATTCCGTGACGGGCGAGATATGGATTTCGGGAGCGGGGGTTTGCAGAGGATATCTGCCCGGAAGCGGGGGCGATGGTGCCTTTGTGACTGCCGGGGATGAGCGCTGCTACCGCACGGGCGACAACGGGTTTATGAAGGATGGTCTGCTCTTTTATGTGGGGCGCGAGGACCAGCAGGTGAAGATTCGGGGTAACCGGGTTGAGGTGGGCGAGGTGGAAAACGCCATTGCCGGTTTTCCCGGCGTGCGGCAGGTGGCGGTGGTGGCGGGGGCTTTTCGCAGCGGCGGGGAGAAGAGTCTGGCTGCCTATGTGGTGGGGGAGGTGGATACGGCGGCGTTGCGGAGTTATCTGGAAGTGCAGCTGCCTTCGTACTGCGTGCCCGAGTATTATGTTCCCATGGTGGAGCTTCCCTTCTCCATGAACCGCAAGGTGGACAGGAAGGGGCTGCCTTCGCCGGTGGGGCGGCATGTTGCCACAGGGGGCCGCAGGCCGGAGGGAGAGGTTGAGGAGAAGCTGGCCGGGATGTGGAAGCGGCTGCTCGGGGTGGACGTGGCCGATGCGGAGGTAAGCTTTTTCAATCTGGGCGGGCACAGCATTCTGGCCATACGCCTGATTGCCATGATCGAGAAGGAGATGGGGGTTCACCTTACGGTGAATGAGCTTTTTGCGCACCCCACCATAGCGCAGCTTGCCGGATTGTTCCGGGGCAAGACGCAGGCGAATGACAGCCCGGTTATACGACTCTGCCATAAGGAGGGCGGGAAGAATCTGTTTCTGTTCCATCCGGTGGGGGGGAGCGTGTTCTGCTACAGCGGCCTTGCGAGTCTGCTGGGCCATGAATACACCGTGTACGCGGTGGAGGCGGCGGGGTTCAGGCCGGAGAGAACGGCCCTGAACACGGAACTGCACCGGGTGGAGGATCTGGCGGCTTATTATCTGGAAGAGATACTCAAGGTGGAGACGCGCGATATTGTCTTCGGGGGCTGGAGCTTCGGGGGGCTGCTGGCGTATGAGGCCGCCTGCCTCTATGAACGGATGGGGTATGGAGCGGGGCCTGTGCTTATTCTTGATACCGTGGCGGACAGTAGCCAAAGCCGGAAGATAGCGGCCAAGGATGATGTGGAGTTGCTGAAGACGCTGTTGCAGGAATCGTTCGGGTTTGACGAGCAGGTTTTGCGTTCGTTGCCGCGCGAAGGGAAGCTGGCATACCTTGTGGAGTGCGGTGAAAGGGAAGGGCTGCTTCCTGCCGGGTTCAGCGCCGTGCAGATGGATAACCTGTTGCAGACCTACCGCATCAACACCATTGCCGTTGCCCGGTATACCTCGCCTACGCCCACTGACAAGCGCATATTGCTTGTGCGTGCGCTGGATTTTTCAGGCAACGCCCAGATTGTGCCCGATGACGACTATCAGGGCTGGAGCCGTTTTCTGCGCAAGGAGAACATTGATCTGCGATGGACGGAAGGAACCCACGAAACCATGCTCGCGCCGGGGCTTGTGGATGGGGTGGCCAAGCATATTCTGGAGTATTTGGGGTAGGGGGAGAATCAAAAGTTGATGGGTTTAGCTAGTCTTCAAGAATTATGAGGGCATGGGCCAAGACGTTGCGCATGAGGAGTCCGTCGTCCAACATGCCCTTGGTGCATGCTTCCAGCCAGCCTCCCTTGAGTAATTCTTCGTCGATTTCGTAGCCTGCATTTTGGGCGAGCAGGGAAAGGAAGTAGCGTATTGCACGACCATTTCCTTCGCGAAAAGGATGGGCAACGTTCAATTCAAGTGCGTAATAGGCAGCTCTCTCTACGAAAAGTTCTGGCGGGGCCGTTCGCAGATGGTCTTCGTTGGCCAGACGGTTGAAAAGCTCTGTTACTGCTTGGTTGATAAAGCATGGTGTGGCGAATCGGGTTTGGCCTTTGGATATGGAAACGTTTCGTTCTTCGCCTGCCCAATCATAGAC
>CAYRLL010000168.1:0-5547 GCA_964425115.1 uncultured Desulfovibrio sp.
CATGCTGCCGCCTACCAGAACAGGCTGTCCCACGGCGCGGCAGAATGGCCCCAGTGCCTCGTGTCCGGGGCCGAAGGCGCGCGTTGCCCCCTTGCGATGCACAAAAAGACGGCGGGCAACCCCCTGCACCATATGGGTTTCTTCCTTGCAGGTGTTGTGTGAAACGTCATACACCATGCGCAGCCGCGCGTGGGGGAAAAGGCTGTGCAGTACCGCCCGCGCCAGATGCGTCAGCACCTGCCTGTTGGCCAGTGCGCAGTTTATGCCCGCCCGCATGGCGGCAAGATACTGCTGGCCCAGTTCGGAAAGAATGGGGGCGCAGGCCAGTTCCCTGTCCGGCAGGCGCAGCCCGAAACGCGGTGCCGCCTCGGTCATCCGGGCCAGATAGTCCGTGCCTATCTGGTGTCCCAGACCGCGCGAACCGCAATGGATGGAAAGCAGAATATCGTCCTGCGCCAGCCCGAATGCCTTTGCGGCTTCGGCGTCATGGATATGCGTCACCCGCTGCACTTCCATGTAGTGGTTGCCGGACCCCAGCGTGCCCAGCTGGTCCGCAAACCGCTTTTTCGCTTCGGGGGAAACATGGGCGGGGTCGGCTCCGCGCATCCTTCCGCCTTCCTCCGTCCTGTCCAGATCGGCGGCTGTGCCGTATCCTGCTTCCACGGCCCATACGGCTCCTCCCCGCAGCATATCGTCCAGTCTGCCCGGGGTGAGCGGCATGGCACCTCCGGTACCCACCCCGCAGGGAATGGTGGCGAAAAGGGCGTCTGCAATCTCCCGCCCGCGGGAACGCACATCGTCCGGGGTCAGCCCCGTCACCAGCGAGCGCACCCCGCAGGCAATGTCAAAACCCACCCCGCCTGCCGATACAACCCCGCCCGCCTCCGGGTCAAAGGCGGCAACTCCGCCTATGGGAAACCCGTATCCGCTGTGCGCGTCCGGCATGACCATGCTGGCTGTGACAATGCCGGGCAGCGCGGCCACGTTGCATGCCTGCCGCAGGGTGGTCGCGTCCAGCGTGGCGCGCACTGCGTCCGTGGCAAACAGACGGCAGGGCACGCGCATGTCTCCCTGCGGGTCAATACGCCACACGGCATCAGATTCCCGTACAAGATGCAGGGGCGGGGCAGGTGTGCTATTGTGCCTGTCTTTTCTGGTCTTATTATGTTTCATGGCACTGATCGGGGTTCAAAAATACACAAGGCCGGAACAGTCCGGCCTTGGTTGTCTTGTTAGCAGGCGTAGAGCTTTTCCCCGGGTACGATGGGAATGCAGTGCTTCTGCAAAATTTCCAGAGCCTGATCGGTCCTGTCAAAGCGGAAGATGAGGGTGGCGTTGGCCACGCCCTGCTGTACAAAGGCGTACATGTATTCCACGTTCACGCCGTTGTCGCTGAGCGTGGAGAGAATGTGATGCAGTCCGCCGGGTTTGTCGTCCACTTCCACGGCCACCACGGTGGTCCGGCCCACGGTGAACCCGTTATCCTTGAGCACGGCCTTTGCGCGTTCATGGTCGCTGACAATAAGGCGCAGGATGCCAAAGTCCGAAGTGTCCGCCAGAGAAAGGGCGCGGATGTTGATCTTTGCATCGGCGAGGGTCTTCGTCACCTCGGCCAGGCGACCGGCCTTGTTTTCCAGAAATACGGATATCTGTTCGACTTTCATGGCGTTTTCCTCCGAGGCGTAGGTCCGTTGTTACTGTATGCGGGGCGTTCCTGCGGGCACTGCCTCTTCGGGTGCCTGCGCATGGTCCGGAACGGTGATAGGCAAATTGTCATTTTCCTGTATCACTCCAAGAGGTCGATGACAAGCGGCCTCTGCCATGCGCTTCCCGCGATTGTTCACTTTTTCACACTGTTCCGGCTTGCATGCAGTGCTGCTTCGCGTATACCTGTACTTCCGGATACCACCCGGCATGTCTCCCCTGCGGAATCATCGTTCCGGCATGGGGGAGTATACCAGTGCAGGCCAATACAGGCGGCTTCAGATCTATTCAGGCCGATTCGGACCGGTCCAGACCGCTTCAGATCGGTTCAGATCGGTTCAGTCCCGTAATGTCCTGTACAATAAGGATAAGACAATGAGCACGCATACGGCGCAAACAGGTGCCGGAGCCATGAACTTCGGGTTTATGAAGGCAGAATCCGCTCCCCCCAACGGGCGCAACGTGGCGGTCATCGGGGCCGGTCCCTCCGGGCTTTCCACGGCGGGCTATCTGGCCTGTCTGGGGTATCAGGTGCATGTGTACGACAAGCTGCCCAAACCGGGCGGACTCATGGTATTCGGCATTCCCGGCCACCGCATTCCGGAAAACCGCATCCAGCGTGGCGTGCGCGACCTTGAAAGACGCCTCGGCGTGGTCTTCCGCACCAACACGAAAATATGCTGCAGCGCGCCCATGCACGAGGAAGAAGGCGACCATTTTGCGTGCGACATCCTCAGCCTGAACGACCTTGTGGAGAACTACGACGCGGTAATGATCTGCTCCGGTTCGTGGAAGTCCCGCAAGCTGGGCGTTCCCGGAGAAAACCTGCCGGGCGTGTATTCCGGGCTTGAGTTCCTGTTCCCCATCCGCGCCGTCCGGTATGCCTCCACCAACGTCTCAGTGCCGGATGTGCAGGGCAAGGCCGTTGCCGTCATCGGGGCCGGTTTTTCCGCCGTGGATGTGGTGGATTCCGCCCATTCCCTCGGAGCCTCCGCAGTCTACCTGCTGTACCGGCGTACCGCGCGTGAGGCCCCCTGCGGCAGCTTTGAGATAGACCGCATGCGCGAAATGGGCTGCCAGTGGATGGAACGCCGTTCCCCCGTGGCCATTCTCGGAGAGGGCAGGGTGGAAGCCCTGCAGATAACCAACGCCGCAACCGGAGAAACCGAAACCCTGCCCGTGGACGTGGTGGTCAGCGCCATTGGCGAAATTCCCACACCGCCGTTCCAGAAGGAACTGGGGCTGGAAAACGTCAGGCGGGGCGAGGTGCGCTGGCTGAACATGACCGCCATAGACAATGTTTTCGTGGCGGGCGATGTGCTCTCCGGCCCCAGCAAGATAGGCAAGGCCGTCTACAGCGGACTGCGTGCCGCGCGTTCTCTGGCCAATTGGCTGGACCTCAAGGCGCAGCACCGTGAGGATGAATACAATTTTGACGCGGATAAGATGACACGGTAGCCCGGCGTTGCTCTGGCTGCGCCACGGCACCGGCCCTGCCGTGTCCATGGCGGGGCAGGGCCCCCCGTTTTCCGGCATTCCGGCAGTTGTTTTTCCGTTTACCCCGCACGGCGGCATGCAGTGGCAGAATACGCGCTCCCGCCGGTTCCCCTTGTCCCGGAGGCAAAGGATATGCTTGAGGGCACAAAAACGCTCTATATAGATTACGCAAAATGCATCGGCTGCGAAACCTGCGAAGCCGTGTGCAAGTTCTTGTATGATGTTCCGCGCATCACCATGACCCGGACCACAGAGGGGATTATGGTTCCCCTCTACTGCAAGCACTGCGAAAAGGCATCGTGCATGAACGTGTGCAGCCGTGGCGCGCTTAACCGCGACAGAGACGGTGCCGTGGTGCTGCAACCGTTGCTCTGCCGTGGCTGCGAAACACGCAACTGCGTCATTGCCTGCCCCTATGCGGCATTTTTCGCCACGTGCAGCGGGGTGGCCGTGGCAAAATGCGACCTGTGCGCCTCGCGCCGCGCCATCGGGCTTGGCCCCGCCTGCGTGGAAATGTGCCCCTGCGCAGCCATTCTGTTTGTAGACAGGGCAGATATTCCCGCGCTGGAAACCGATGAATCCCGTAAAGCCTACCAAAGGGTCATGGATCACATCCGTCCGCCCAGATGCGAGACAAAAGAATAGCAGACCGAAAGGCCGCTCCGACCGGGGCGGCCTTTTTCCTGTCCTCTGCGGAATGGTGCGCCCCCGTGCCGTACATGTATGTCTCTGTAGGGTGAACCCAGTCCTGTATTGACTTTGAAATTCAATTTCACTACGTTCACCCCTGCATACCCGAAGCAGCCATACAGACCGGAGGAACATCCGCATGAAGCCGTCAGAAATAGTCAATGCCCTCGCCACCCTCATAACCGTGGAACAACCCGCCTTTCTCTGGGGGCCGCCCGGTGTGGGCAAAAGTCAGATCGTGGCGCAGGTCGCGGCAGAAAGCGGACTCGCCCTTGTGGATATCCGTGCCGTGCTGCTGGACCCGGTAGACCTGCGGGGTCTTCCCCGGTTTGACGACGCAGGCCGCACCGTCTGGTGTCCGCCGTCCTTCCTGCCCGTACAGGGCAGGGGAATTCTGTTCCTTGATGAGCTGAACGCCGCGCCGCCCCTTGTGCAGGCCGCCTGCTATCAACTGGTTCTGGACCGCAGGCTGGGAGAGTATGAGCTGCCCGCAGGCTGGACCGTCATCGCGGCAGGCAACCGGGAAACGGATAAGGCCGTCACGCACCGCATTCCTTCGGCCCTTGCCAACCGCATGGTGCATCTGGATGTGGACCCCGATCTGGAAGACTGGCTGACATGGGCCAAAAAAGCGGGTATCGATGCGCGCCTGTGCGCATTTTTGCAGTTCCGCCCGCGCCTTCTCCATGCCTTCGACCCCAAGCGCAACGATAAGGCCTTTCCCTCGCCCCGGTCATGGGAATTCGTGTCCCGCATTCTTTCGGCCCATCCCTCTGCGCTTACGCTAGAAGCACTCCTCCGGGGAACCGTGGGCGAAGGGGCAGCGGCGGAGTTCTGCGCCTTCCTGCGCCAATACTCCTCCATGCCCGATGCGGACGCCGTTCTCGCCAATCCCGGCGGCATACATTTGCCGGAAGATCCCGCCGTCATCTGCGCCCTGTGCGAATCCGTGGCCCGCAAGGCGGCGGAAGAGGTTATGCCGGAATTTGCGGTGCTGGCTTCCCGGCTGCCTGTAGAGTTCGGGGTGCTCCTCATGCGGGATGCGGCGGCGGTCCAGCCTTCCATAGTAGAGACGGAAGCCTTCCGGGGCTGGGCCTGCGCAAACAGCGATGTGCTGGTCTGATAATCTGGGGAACCCTCATGATCAATGAAGCGGCACACCGCAAAATGCAGCGTGCCAGAAGCGAACTGGTGCTCGACCATCCCTTCTTTGCGCACCTCGCCCTGCGGCTGGAGATGCGCGAAGATCCCACCTGCCGCACAGCATGGTCCGATGGCCGCGTGCTCGCCTATAACCCCCTGTATGTGGAATCCCTCCCCCTCGGCAAGCTCAAGGGAATGCAGTGCCACGAGGTGCTGCATCTGGTCTGCAACCACCATACACGCCGTAACGGAAGGGATGAGCGGCTGTGGAACATGGCCTGCGATTACGCCATAAACCCTGTTCTGCTGGAGGCGGGCATAGAACTGCCGTCCGGCTATCTGGATAATCCTGCCCATCATGGATTGAGCGCAGACGCCATTTATGCCGGACTGCTCGCCTTGCAGGAAGAGACGCACGGCGGTGCCGAAGGCGGCTCGCGGCAGGGCGAGGAAGTGGTATCCGAGCAAGGTTCTCCCGGCGGAGGTGCGGAGGATGGCGAGGCAGGAGAAGAG
>CAYRLL010000169.1:0-5493 GCA_964425115.1 uncultured Desulfovibrio sp.
TTCGTCTATGAGCAGGTGGGTGAGGCGGGTGCCCATGCGGCAGAAGGCCTCTGAGGCACCTGCGCCGCCGGTGAGAATGCGTTCCGCGTAGCGCGGCCAGAGGGAGACGGGCACCCTGCCCTGTGCGCGTTGTGCCTCTTCCACGAGCAGGGCCAGCGATTCCGCCAGTTGTGCAAAGGGGGTTATTTCCAGCGCCTTGCGCAGCAACTGGCCCGGACCTTCCAGATCGGCATGGCTTTGCACCAGATCGGCGTAGGCCTTTTGCAGGTCCGGGGAGGCCTTGCCGCGCGAGGCTTTGAGCAGGCATTCGTCCACATGGTTCTTGGCGGCATAGGCGGAGGATTTGGGCTTGCGGAACGGGCCGGATTCGCCGCACGCGGACAGGAACTTGGTGAAGTTTGCCTGTGGCTCCAGCCCTTCATCCCGCATGAGGCGGGTAACGTCGGCGGCAGCGGCGGTGTAGTCTGCGTGGAGGTTGACCAGCCAGCCGCGCAGGGTTTCCGCATCCATGAAGGGCGGGGCGTCATCCTGATGGCGGGCGGTGTCTGCCAGACGTGTTTCCGTAAGTTCGTAGAGCCTGTCGCGGATGCTTTCGCCGGGGACGAAGCCTTCCTTTTCCGTGTGCAGGAGCAGGGTGCGGCACGCTTCCGCTATGAGGGCGTGCTCCGGTCCGCCCGCGCTGGCTGCTTCCAGCAACTGGTCGTAGAGCGGGTCGTACAGGTCGCGCCTGTCGAACACGGGTTCAAAATCCGGGGGGAGGCCCAATTCCAGAGCTGACAGGCGCACCAGCATGTTCAGCAGGCTGTCTATGGTGCGTACATTGAGCGAGGAAAGGCGGCGCAGCAGGATGTTCACCCAGCGTTGTGCCGCTTCGCTGCTCCAGTCTGATGCGGCATTGTGCCGTTCTGTATCCAGAGCACGTTCCTTGAGTGACCGCACGATGCGTTCGCGCATTTCCGTGGCGGCCTTGTTGGTGAAGGTGACGGCGAGGATTTCCGGCCAGCAGTGAGGGTCGCCGGGGGCGCGGGCGATGGCGCAGGCGGGGCTGCGGGAATCTTCTGCGGCGTTTTTGAGCAGCGTAAGAAACTGCCGGGTCAGGGTGTATGTTTTTCCTGACCCGGCAGAGGCTTGTATCTGTTGCAGCATGGCGGACATGGTGTTGCGCGTTTTCCTTGTCAGGTTCCGGTTTGGTTCCGGTCCCGGATCGGGGTCAGGCAGGGCCCCTGACGCAGACGTCGGTTCAGTCGCAGTAACTGGCGGGGACCATGCCCTTGAGGGCGGACTGGCCCGTGGATTCCACCACGGCGCGCCAGTAGACCGAGTGGATGTTTACCTTGTGCCGCTTGCGGGTGACCAGATGCAGCGGCAGGTGTACGTAGCGGTCCATGATTTTGCCCACCACCATGGAGGTTTTGCCCGCCATGGCCGCATGGACCGCGCTCTGGCCGAGGAAGCCGCAGTAGATACGGTCGTTGGCGTTGGCGGGGACGGAGCGGATAATGTAGCTGGGGTCTATGTACTTGAGGGAATAGGACATGCTTATGGAGTCCAGATGCTGCCTTATGCGCTCGCGCAGCATGGTGGTGAAGTCGCCCAGCACGGGGTTGCCGGAAACATCGGTTTCCTTGCTGGTGGACATGAGGTGCTGGCCTGCCCCTTCCGCCACGACGATGACGGCGTGCTTGCGGTGCTTGAGCCGTTCGGCCAGAGCTTCCAGCAGGCCGCCCGGACCGTCCAGCTCGAAGGGGGTTTCGGGGATGAGCACGAAGTTCACCTCCTTGATGGAGAAGGTGGAGTGCGCGGCGATGAAGCCTGACTCGCGGCCCATGAGCTTAACCAGACCGATGCCGTTCATGGCTCCCTGCGCCTCTGTATGGGCGCACCGGATGGCCTCCGTGGCTTTGTCCACGGCGGTTTCAAAGCCGAAGGACTGCGGGACGAAGCTGATGTCGTTGTCGATGGTCTTGGGGATGCCGATGACGGCGATCTTGAGGTTGCGCTTGGTTACCTCTGTGACGATGGACTGTACGGCCTTCATGGTGCCGTCGCCGCCGATCATGAACAGGCAGTTCACGTTCATGCGTTCCAGCGCGTCCACAATGTCTTCCGGGTTCTGGGGGCCGCGCGAGGAGCCGAGCACGGTGCCGCCGAACTGGTGAATATCGGACACCGAATCCGGAGTGAGGTTTACTATCTCGTGCCCGTATTTGGGGATGAACCCTTCAAGCCCGTACCGGATGCCCATGACGCCCGCCACGCGGTAGTTGTGGAAGGCTTCCATGACGATGGCGCGGATGACATCGTTTATGCCGGGACACAGCCCGCCGCAGGTGACGATGGCGCATTTGGTCTTGGAGGTGTCGAAAAAGAGGTTGCGGCGCGGTCCAGCACTTTCGAAACGGATGGGAATGGGCGGGGCATCGCCCAGCTCTTCCAGAAATTCCTTATCCAGAAACATGTTCACGCCATTGACGTCATCCTCGAACCGGCAATGGGAAATGGGAGACGGTATTTTGGGGGTGCCCAGCGTGGGGATGGCGGTATCTATTGAGATGTCTGGGGAGATACCTGCGGTGTTCACCTTGCGTTTGGCCATGGACAGCTCCTGGGGATGGGGTTTCAACATGCAGACAAGATTAGCACATCGCGCGGCACAAGGCTAGCCCGACCGGGAGGAGGGAGGGATTTTGAACGGCGGGGCCGGAGCGGGCTGCCGCTTTACAGGCAGGGGAAAACTGCATAGGTTTGCGTGATGTGTCTGACGGCGGCAAAGGCCGGACCGGCAGGCGTTTATGCGGTTGTGAGGCGGTTTTTTGCGCTTTCATCTTCAGCCTTTCGAATGGTGATGCCGTGACCATGCGTCCCCTGCTTGTTACTCTGGGTGATCCCAACGGACTTGGGCCGGAACTGGCCTGCCGCCTGCTCGGTATGGGCGGTAGCGGATCGCTTCCTCTTGTGCCGCTTATTTTGGTTGGTCCCGAGGCTGCGCTCCGCATGCATGCGGAGCGGCTGGGCACGGGCATATTCTGGACCCGCATTGCCGATCCTGCCAGAGTGACGGGGGATGAGCCGGGCGTCTTTTTGTATGAGCCGCCCGCGCTGGAAGGACTGCCCCTGCATATGGGCACGGCAACGCCGCACGGCGGGAGGGGAGCCGGTGTTTCGCTGGAGGCCGCGTGCAGGCTCATCCGCGACGGTGTGGCCGACGGTGTGGTGACGCTGCCGCTGCACAAGGCCATGTTGCAGGAGGCGGGGTTTGATTTTCCCGGTCATACGGAGTTTCTGGCGCGTTTTGCCGGTCTGCGTGATGACGAGGTGTGCATGCATCTGTGCGGCCCCAAGCTGCGGGTGAGCCTTGTGACGGCGCATCCGCCCCTGCGCGAAGTGCCGGACCTGATAACGCGGGAAAGGGTGAAGCTGTGCATCGCCCTGACCGTGGGATTTGTGCGGCGGCTGGGGCTGGGTGGGCCGGTGGCCGTGTGCGGTCTGAACCCCCATGCGGGGGAATCGGGCCGTATAGGCCGGGAAGAGGTGGAGATTATTGGGCCTGCCGTGGATGATGCCCGCAAGCGTGGCTTGGCCGTGGCAGGGCCGCTGCCTGCGGATACGGTGTTTTTCCGCGCCGCCAAGGGCGAGTTTGCCGCCGTGCTGGCCATGTATCATGATCAGGGGCTGGGACCGCTGAAGCTTATGCATTTTTCGCGTGCCGTGAACGTGACACTGGGGCTGCCTTTTGTGCGCACCTCTGTGGACCACGGCACGGGGTTTGACATTACGGGCAGGGATGTTGCCGAAACGGGCAGCTTTGAGGAAGCCCTGAAGCTCGCCGCCCTGATGACCGGATGGCCGGAGTGAGGGAAGCCGGGTACGCCGCGCGATGTTGCTGCGGCTGAGGCGGAAACGGGACAGGAATGGCCGGGCGCGGCGTTTGCCGGACAGCCGCAGGGAGGTAGGGCGTGCGCATAGGCATTGACGTGGGCGGAACCCACACGGATGCGGTTGTCATTGACAAAGGCAGGGTGGTCGCTTCTGCCAAGGTTTCTACGGACCATCACAATCTGCTGCTTTCTGTGCGCGGGGCGCTGGAGGCCGTGCTTGCCGGGGTGGACCCCAAGGAAGTGAGCCGGCTCAATCTTTCCACCACGCTGTCCACCAATGCCATTGTGGAAGGCAAGACCGAGGATGTGGGGGTGCTTGTCTCTGCCGGACCGGGGGTGAATCCCGATGATTATCAGGTGGGGCGCTTTTACTATACGGTGAGCGGCTCGGTGGACCATCGCGGCAAGGAAATTGCCCCTCCGGACGAGGAAGAGATAGGCGCGCTGGTGCGTGACTGCTGCGATACGGGCCTGAAGGTGTACGCCGTGGTGGGGAAGTTTTCCACCCGCAATCCGGCCCATGAGACGATGCTGGCTGAGGAACTGATGGCCTGCGCGGATTTTGTCTCGCAGGGGCATCGGCTTTCCGGCCAGCTTAATTTTCCCCGGCGCATCGCCACTGCGTACTATAATTCCGCCGTATGGCGCGTGTACAACCGGTTTGCGGACGCGGTGGAGCAGTGCGTGCGTGAATACGGCGTGTATGCGCCGGTGCATATTCTCAAGGCGGACGGCGGCACCATGCCTCTTTCCATCTCTCGCGAGCACCCTGTGGAATCCATTCTTTCCGGACCGGCAGCCAGCGTTATGGGCATTATCGCCCTGTGCGACATACGGCAGGATTCCATCATTCTGGATATAGGGGGCACCACAACGGATATTGCCATTTTTGCCTCCGGTTCGCCGGTGATAGAGAATGACGGCATTGAGGTGGGCAGCTACCCCACGCTGGTGCGGGCGTTGCGTACACGATCCATAGGCGTGGGCGGAGATTCCCGCCTGCACGTGCAGGCCGGGGCGGTGCGGGTGGGGCCGGAACGGCTGGGACCGTGCATGGCCTGTGGAGGGGCGCAGCCCACGCTTATTGATGCCCTGATATACAAGGGCCTTGCGGAGTTCGGGGATGTGCAGGCCAGCAAGGAAGGCATACGCCGCCTTGCGGCCCTGTGGGATATGTTTCCGGAAACGCTGGCGGACGAGGCCATTCAGACGGCTGTTTCCGCCATAGCGCGCGCAGTGGACGAATTGCTGGAAGAGGTGAATTCGCGCCCTGTGTATACCATTATGGAGCTGATTGAAGGCGGAACGCTGGCCCCGGCCCATGTGTATGTGATGGGCGGACCCGCGAAGGCGTTTCAGGGGCTGCTCGCAAAAACCATGCGCCGCAAGGTGGACGTGCCGCCGCAGCATGCCATTGCCAACGCCATAGGCGCGGCATTGACGCGGACCACCTTTGAACTGGAATTGTTTGCGGACACGGAGAAGGGGGTGCGGTTTATCCCCACGCTGGGGCTGCGCGATACCGTGACCCGCCAGTATGTGCTTAAGGATGCGCAGCAGGATGCCGTGACGATGCTGCTGGAGCACCTGGGCGAACAGGGCGTGACGATGAAGG
>CAYRLL010000170.1:0-5471 GCA_964425115.1 uncultured Desulfovibrio sp.
AACACGGTTTGTCAGCTATCTGAGGGCCGCAGGCGGATGACGCCTGCGGCCCGTTTTTCTGTTGCGGACGGGGTTATGCCCGCTGCTTGCCCATGATGCGCGCGAACATCTGCTTGCGGTTCATCAGGCGCGGGGTCATTTCCACCACGGCGCGGTCGAAGAAGGTGAGCGGGTCGTGGTGGAAGAGGTATACCACGCGCACGTCGTGCGGATTGCCCAGCACGGCGGTGGGGTATTTCTTCTGCACTTCCGCAAGTCTTGCCTGTGCCAGTTCCATCATCTCATCCTCTTCACCGAAGTTCATGGTGCCCGTGGGACAGGTGTGCACGCAGGCGGGCTTCATGTCGTTCTGCACGCGGTCTATGCACATGTCGCACTTGGTGATGAGCTTGGTTTCCGGGTCCTGACGCGGGATGTCATACGGGCAGGCGGCGCGGACGCCCTCATAATCCAGCCCGCGTGTTTTGTCGGTATAGAGCACGGCTCCTGTCATGGGGTCCTGCAATATGGCGGTGGGATCGTCCAGATCGCCCATGCCCTTGCAGGGGGGCACCACACAGTGTCGGCACTGTTCCGGGAAGAACAGCCAGTCCAGTTTGCCGTCGTGCACCACCTCGGTGAAGCGCACCAGCCGGATGGTCTCGTGGCTCAGGTCCGGGGGGTTCTGGTGCGAACCGGTGTTAACGGTTTTTTCCGCGGGCAGCTTTTTCCATTGCTTGCAGGCTACCTGACAGCCCCGGCAGGCGGTGCAGCGGGTGAGGTCGACAAAGAATTTCTTGGCCATGGATTATGCTCCCTCTATCTTCATGACGTTCACCATGAAGGCCTTGGTTTCCGGTATGCCGGTATTGGGGTCGCCCACGGAGGGGCTGAGCAGGTTGGCGGAATCGCCTCCGTCCACGGGGGTGTGCCAGCCGAACTGCCACGGCAGACCCACCAGATGCACGGTTTTGCCCTGCACGATGTAGGGCTGGATGCGCTTGGTGACCATGGCCACCGCCTCCACCTCGCCGCGCAGGCTGTAGACGCGGATTTTTTCTCCGTTGGCTATGCCCTTTTCTGCCGCAAGCTCCTCGCTCATTTCGCAGAAGAGCTGGGGTTCCGCTTCCACCAGCCAGCCCACGTGGCGGGTCATCAGGCCTGTCTGCCAGTGTTCCGTCATGCGGTAGGTGGTGCACACGATGGGATAGCGCGGATCGGCCACGGCCTTTTCTTCCGAATGGATCTGGTAGGCCACGGGATTGTGCAGCTGGCCCGAGAAGGGATGCCGCTTGATGGGGCCTTCCATGGGTTCGTAGTGTTCCGGGAAGGGACCGTCTACCCTGCCGGGGCCGAAGAGCTGGGCGTGGCCGTGCTGGGTCATGATGAAGGGGTGCTTTTCACCCGGCTTCCATCCGCCGTCGGGCACGTCACCTGCCCATTTGTCGCCTGTCCACTGGATGACGGCGCGCTTGGGGTCCCACGGAACGCCGGCGGCGTTTACCGAGGCGCGGTTATACAGAATGCGCCGGTTGGCGGGCCATGCCCATGCCCAGTTGGGATAGAGCTGAATGGCGGCCTGTTCCGGCGTTTGGGTGCTGTCGCGCCGGGCGGCCATGTTGCCGTCGTCCGTGTAGGAGCCGGTATAGAGCCAGTTGCCGGAACAGGTGGAGCCGTCTGCCGTGAGGAAGGCGAAGCCCGGAACCTGCTGGCCCTTCTTGAAGCTTCTGCCGCCCACTTCCGCATCCTTGAGGAAGTAGCCGTTGATAAGCCGTGCCACCTTGCCCGCGTCATATTCGCCGTGTCCGTTTTTCCAGTCCACGGTGTTCAGGTTGACCACGGGGTGCGGCAGTGCGCCGCCCTCTGCCCGGTAGAGGTCTTTTATCTTCTCCATGAGCTGGAGCATGATGTCGCCGTCCGGCTTGGTGCCGGGGCGCGGGCTGGGGCCCGCATAGCGCCACTGCATCCAGCGGCCGGAGTTGGTCACGGAGCCTTCCTTTTCCACCGAGACACAGCAGGGCAGGAGGAAGACTTCGGTTTTGATCTTGCCGGGCTGCATGCCGGGGCCGCGCCAGAACGAGCCGGATTCGTTGTCAAAGAGGTTGACATTGACCATCCAGTCCAGCTTGGTCATGGCCTCGCGGTTTTTGCCCGCGTTGGCACCGCCGCATGCGGGGTTCTGCCCCCACACGAACAGGCCGTTGAACTTGCCGTTGTAGACCTTGTCCCACAGGCCGAGCCACATGTATTCCGTGATTTTGGTGTCGCCGTCCAGCTTGGGGAGCCAGTTGTAGGCATCGTCAAGGCTGGCGGTGGGATACATGGCCTTGAGCAGGCTGGCCAGATACTTGGGCTTGTTGCTCCACCAGTTGGCGGACATGGGGTCGTTGCTGGCCGGGGTGTTTGCCGCGTTGTAGGCTTCCAGCGTCTGCCAGTGGGAGGCGGGAGTGGCCATGTAGCCGGGCAGGTCCTGCGCCAGCAGGCTGTTGTCCGTGGAGCCCTGCACGTTGGATTCGCCGCGCAGCGCGTTCACGCCGCCGCCTGCCACGCCGATGTTGCCCAGCAGAAGCTGGATCATGGACATGGCGCGGATGTTCTGCACGCCCACGGTGTGCTGTGTCCAGCCCATGGCATAGAGGATGGTGGCTGCCTTGTCCGGTTTGCCGGTGGCACAGAAGGTTTCGTACACCTTCAGGATGTCTTCTTTGGGGGTGCCTGTGGTGGCGGAGACGGCTTCCACGGTGTAGCGCTTGTAGTGATCGCGCAGAAGGTTGAGCACGCAGCGCGGGTCCTTGAACGTGGGGTCGCGCAGGGGAACGCCGTCCGCGTCTTTCCTGAACGCCCATTTGGTCTGGTCGTAGCTTTCCGAGCGGGCGTCAAAGCCGGAGAACAGGCCGCTGCGGAAGGAATAGCCGGAATCCACCACAAAGGCGGCGTTGGTGTAATTGGCTACGTATTCCTTGAAATACAGATCGTTATCCAGAATATACTTCATCATGCCGCCAAGGAAGGCGATGTCTGTTCCGGCACGCAGCTTGGCGTAGATGTCCGCCTTGGCGGAGGTGCGGGTGTAGCGGGGGTCCACATGGATGAGGGGCGCGCCGCGCTTCATGGCCTCTGTGACCCATTTGAAGGAAATGGGGTGGCATTCCGCCGCGTTGCCGCCCATGACCAGCACAACGTCGCTGTTGGCGATGTCGTTCCAGTGGTTGGTCATGGCGCCGCGCCCGTAGCTTTCTGCCAGCGCGCTCACCGTGGAGCTGTGGCAGATGCGGGCCTGATGCTCAATGTACACAAGGCCCAGTGCGCGCATGACGGCCTGAAGGGTCCAGCATTCTTCATTGTCCAGCGCGGCGGAACCGATGTGTCCTATGGTTTCAAGACGGTTCACGGTGGCTCCCTTGGCATCGCGGGCGATAAGGGAGGCATCGCGGGTTTTCTTCACCCGCTTGGCGATTTCCGTGAGTGCCCAGTCCCATGAGACGGGCTTCCATTCGTTGCTGTAGGGCGCACGGTACAGGGGGGAATTCAGGCGGCGTTCATTTTCGACAAGCTGCCATATGGAGGCACCCTTGGAACAGAGTGCGCCGCCGTTGACGGGATGGTCCGGGTCGCCTTCTATATTTATGGCGCGTCCCTGACCGTCTTTGGAGGTGGAGACGATGAGCCCGCACCCCACGGCACAGTAACAGCAGATGGAGGTTGTGCGTTTGGCCCAGTTCAGCTTGAGCAGTTGAGCCCGGGCAACGGTGGGGGCAAGGCTTACTCCCAGCCCGCCGAACGCGGCAACCGTGGCCGCGCCTGCCGAGAGTTTGAGAAAGTTTCTGCGTGAGACTGTCATTCTGCCTCCTGACGTGGAGATGGTTAGCGTCCCCTGATTTCGCGACTCAATGCCACGAGCAACCTGAAGCCATGAAGGGGGGGAACAGCGGTGATGGTCCGGCCGGAATAGCCCGGTGCCTTCCGGTTGGGGAGCACACGCTTCCAGCAAAGCTTTGCTGCGCGCCGCCGTACCGGGGCAAGGCTTATGCCCAGACCGGAGAAGGGGAGCGGAAGGCTGTGTGCGGGTGATGAAACCTGTTGCATGTTTTTCCTGCCTTTGGGTGAGGCCGTCTGAACAGAAAGACGGATTTCCATTATCCGGTATAGGCGAATACCGGGAACAGGGAAAGGGGGGAGGGCGGAAAAATAACGCTGTGTCTGAGAAGAAGAGGAAAGAGCGCGGGTGCCGGCCTTCTGTCTGCCGGACTGATTGTCAGCCAGTCTGCATGCTTATTTGAAGGCGGGCCAAGGTCGGACAATAAAGGGCAGGGCCTGCGCAGAAGTTCTGGCAGGTTGCGGAATGCAGCAGGGTGTTTTGTATGTGGCCTGTCAGGAGGCCGGGGTGTCGTATTCCGGCACAAGGTCGCACAGGTAGCGGACCAGCGTGTCGAAGATGTCGCCGGAGGGGTGATTGTAGCGGAATTCCAGCTCTTTCAGGTAGAGGGGAAAACGCTGGGGAGTAACGCCCTTGAAGCGCTTGAGCCGCTGCTCGGCAAAGGCCCAGAAGGTGCCCTGCGCCGGTTGTTCCGGGGCTTCGCTGCGGCGGATATACTGGTAGGGAAGCGAATCGTCGCCGCAGAAGACCAGCGTGTCGTAATGGCGGTAGCGGTTGGTGTGGACGATGTATCCGTTGCGGTGCATGGCAAGGTGGAAGCTGTGGTTGAAGTGGAACACCGTTTCGGCGGAGATGCCGGAGACAAGGTCGATGAACACCCAGCCGTTACGCTCCAGAATGCCGAAGACGGGAATGGCGGCGCGGGAGGATTCGCGCGGGATGCCGGTGAGTTTTTTGCCCTTGAGATAGATGCCCAGCCCCGTTTCCGGCCCGAACATCTGGGGGGCGTCCATGGCGTGGGCCATTATGGCGAACCGGATGGTGGTAACCGCCTTGTAGGCGGCATTGTAGGAAAGCTCCAGTTCCGAGGCCAGCTCATGCACGTTTTTTTCCCGCGCGAACAGGTCCACGATGCGCAGCCACGTGAGGGGCGGAAGGTTGCCGTTGTTTATCCAGCGGCCGCTGAATTCCTGAAAGGTGTAGCGGCATTCCGCGCAGCGGTAGCGTCCTGCGGAAAGGGTGTAGTGGCGGGGGGCGCGGCAGCGCGGACAGAACCGCTGATGCGACGGCCAGCAGTGCGAAAGAAGGTATTCCCGCGCCCGTTCCTCGTTGCGCAGCGTATCGCCGGAAAGCGAAATGCCGTGCGGGGTGGCGGCGGGCGGTCCGCCGGTGCGGATGTTGTGCCTGTTTTCCATGCCGTTCCTCACTGCGCCGGAAGCCCGGCGGCTTCCAGAACGCGCTGGAGGAAGGCCGGAGCGGCGTTTTCTATGGAGCCTGTGTGGCGCATCAGCAGGCGCAGGGTTCCGGCTTCATTTCTGGTCACAACCAGAAAGGTGGGAACGGGAGGGGAACCCACAAGGCTGTGCAGGGCCAGGTCCGGGTCCGGGAACAGCGC
>CAYRLL010000171.1:0-5428 GCA_964425115.1 uncultured Desulfovibrio sp.
AAAAAAAGCCCCCGCGTGAGCGGGGGCCTTGTTTTGGCAAGTCGTACGGTGCTTAGTAGCGGGGACGGCTTTCGCGGGGCTGAGCTTCGTTGACCTTAAGGCCACGGCCGCCCACTTCCTTACCGTTCAGGGACTGAATGGCCTTTGCGGCACCGGCGTCGTCCATTTCTACGAAGCCGAAGCCACGCGAACGACCGGTTTCACGGTCTTCGATGACGCGGGCGGAAATGATTTCGCCGAATTCGGAAAAGAGGTTGCGAAGGTCAGAATCAGTAACGGACCAGGACAAGTTGCCGACATAAATGTTCTTGGACAAGGAAGTAACTCCGGAAATAATAAGGAGAAAAGCGCGCGGCCAAAAAAGAAACAGCTCAAAAAAGGTCGCATTGCTCTCGAAAGGAAGGTAAATATACGGTGTTTTTCGGGCAAGTCAACATGTATTTCTGAAAAAATAAATTTTATTGCTGGCTGAGGTGGTTTTATATGCGGGAGAAGTAACAATGATGAACATTGCCTGATGGATGTAATAGCTGAGTTATGTATGCTGCGGAATACGATGGCGGCATGGTGGTTTGCACTCCTTGCGGGGAGGGTGCAGAGGGTTTTCGGATGGTGCAGTTGCCAACAGGTTTGATCAGCAGTATATATTTGAAAAAATCGCCCGGGCAACGGGGGTTGCGGTGGGCGGCAGCAGGGGGGCAGGAATCCGGCCGGTTTTCCGCGATTATGCGGAATGTGTGCGCTATGACCTGCATACTTGAGGTCTGCATGGTCTGTTGTGGTACGGTTGTGGCGCAGTGCTGTGTCGGATTATCATATTTTTTAACTGGTTGGGTAGAGAGGCCCGCAGGGCAAAGGTCCGGTTGATGAAGAAAAGGGGGATTCACTCCTACGTCCGGTTTTATTCCGTTCTGTTGGTGGCACTGCCCCTGTTTGTTATTCTGGGCGTGGCGCTGTTCTTTTTTCGCGGGCTGGTGCTGGAGAGGGAAGTGAGCCGGCTGCGCGAACATGTTCAGTATCAGGAGCGCTATGTCAGCGACTGGCTGCAGCAGTTTCAGCGGGGGGTGGAGTTCGTAGCCGGAAGTTATGTGGTGCGGACGGGAAACGAGAGCGAAACCCGGGACCTTTTTGTCCGCTATCTTGGTGGACACAAGGATGTTGCCGCTGCCGTGCGGATTGACGCGGTCGGGTATACGGTTGTGGACAGTTCATCCCCTGCCGGTCTGTTTCTGGCTGACAGGGAGTATTTTAATGCCGCCCGGCAGGGCAAGGCGTGGATATCGGATGTGCTTATAGGGCGCTCTTCCGGTAAGCCCATCATGATTTTTTCTCACCCTGTGAACGACCTGAACGGCGTATTTGACGGGTGCGTGTTTTTCTCTGTGCATATGGCGACGGTACAGGCGTTTCTGAATACCATTGCCGGCAGTGACACGGGCGAGAGCTATCTTCTGGATGCAGAAGGGCTTATGCTCACGGAATCGAGGTATCTTGACGACCTGCGCCGGAGCGGATTCGACAAAGACACTGCCGTGAAGAATCTTTCTGTCCGCAGCGCCCTGTTTGATGCAGCCCGCGATGGGGAGGTGTTCGGGAAACCCTACGAATCGTACCACGGGCGCAAGGTGGTGGGGGCGCATACGTGGATAAATGAGGGGCGCTGGCTGCTTGTCACCGAGGTGCCGCTGGATGACGTGCTGACGGGGTTTTATCGGTTTTTGTGGATGGTGGGCGGGATAAGTGCCGTGTGCCTGGCTCTGATAACGCCGCTGCTCATGCGGTTTACGCGGTCCATTGAGCAGCCCCTGTACACCATTATGGGTTTTTCCCGGAGTATGGCCCGCGGAGAGTATGACAGGGAGTGCTGTCTGCCGGAACTGGACCGCGCGCCCGCAGAAATTGCCGTGTTGTATGAATCGTTCTGCGAGATGAACGCAAAGGTTGTGTCCACCATTGAGGAGCTGGAGCGGGTGGCAATTACCGACCAGCTGACGGGGGTGTACAACCGCAGGCATTTGATGGCCGCCGGGGAGAAGCTTGTGGACGTGTGCAGGCGCGGTAATGCGCCGTGCGGCTGCCTGATGCTTGACGTGGATCACTTTAAGCGGGTCAACGACACGTACGGGCATGCCGTGGGCGATATGGTGCTGACGACTATTGCCGATACCCTGCAGAAGAGTGTGCGGGGCTCTGATATTGTGGCCCGGTATGGCGGGGAGGAATTTGCCATAGTGGCACCCAACGCGGACCGGGAAGAGGCTGCGAGGCTGGCGGAACGCATACGCGAGGCGGTGGAGAAGCTGGCTTTCAGCGCGGACGGGGTGCGGTTTGTCTGCACCGTCAGCGTGGGGGTGAGTGACACAGGGGCCATGAGCACGGTGGGGGCGACCCTGCTGGAAAGCGCGCTGAACTGTGCGGACGCGGCCTTGTACAAGGCCAAGGACGCCGGCAGGAACAGGGTGGTGCGCCTGTACGACTGCTGATAAAGGCGTGCGGACTGCGGCGTGGCCGCAAGGTAGCATTTTCCGCTGGTGCGGCACTGTGCGGCGCCGGGTTGATTATTCCTTTTACAGTAACGGGGGCGTGCGCAAAAGGCACAGGCAGCCTTTTCACCAGGCATAGTGCTGCTCTCACTTTTTGTTTTGACTGTTTAAACAATCCGTCCGGTTAAACTGGACGGATTATTTTTTTCGCGCTAGTGCGGGTCTGTTGCAAAAGGAAGACACGCCGATAAGGCTGTACGGAACGGGGGAGGCGTGGCGGGAGGACGGGAATGGGTGTTCCCGAAAAGCTGTATCTCCAACGGGTGAGGGGTTGTATGCGCAAGGGGATGTTACGGAGGGTGCGAGCGTGCCGGGGCGTGCCGCTGTGTGCCGTGCTGCTGGTTTTTGTGATTGTGGCCGCCGTAGAGGCGCAAACCCGTGAATACGCCGGGTCCAAGGCGTGTGCGGAATGCCATGAAGGGGAATACGAGCGGTTTGCCAAGTATTCCAAGAAGGCGCATTCGTGGAAGAGTGTGAGTGTTATGGCATCGGACCTTAAGCCGCACGAGCTTGAGGGGTGCTATGAATGCCACACCACGGGCTACAAAAAGGGCGGGTTTGTGAATTTTGAGTCCACGCCGCACCTTGCGGACGTGGGCTGTGAAACCTGCCACGGGCCGGGGGCCGAACATGCCGAAACCGGCGACCCGGAGAGCATAGTCAGAAGGCCCGAACTCGCCACATGCGAAAGCTGCCATAACGCCAGCCGGGTGGGAGCCTTTAAATTCAAGCCGCTGATCCACAGCGGTGCCCATTAGGAGCGTGCCATGCCTGCCTTTATACGCAATTCGCTCGGGGCACGTTCTTCGCTGCTTGTTTCCGCCATATCCGTTGTGGTCTTTGTGGCGCTGGTTGGGGTGAGCAGCTACATGCAGCGGGTGACCACGCTGGAGGAACTGGACAAGTCCATGACCAAGGCGTCCGAACTGGTGCAGCTTTCTGTGGAGAAGCCCATGGTGGTGGGCGACGATGCGGGCACGCGCGAGCAGTTTGCCTTTTTGTCCGGCAAGTATGCGGATATGACGGTCTACCTGACCAACTACAAGGGCAATATCACGTATAGCACCAACACCGCTGCAGAACGAAAGGACCTTTCTGCCGTGGTGCCCGATGCCGCCTTTACCGAGCTTACGGCGCGCGCGTTGCGTGAGGATGTGCACGCCAGCGACATTATGGAAAAGTCCGGCGGCACCTTTTTTGTGCGGGTGACAAGTATTTCCAATGCGCCTTCCTGCTACCACTGCCACGGCAGCTCCGAACCGATACTCGGTGAGCTTGTGGTGGTGCAGGACATCTCGCCCACCATTGCTTCCATCAACCTGCAGCTGTACGAGAACATTGCCATATCCGTGGGCGGACTGCTGACGCTTATCGGAGCGGTGCTGTTTTTCATCCGCCGGTCCATTGTGGCGCCTGTGCGCCATATCGCTTTGGCGAGCGAGCAGATAAGCAAGGGCAACCTGAACGCTGACCTTGTGCTGAACAGCACGGACGAACTGGGAAGCCTTTCGCGCAACCTTGGCGAGATGGTGGCGAAGCTGAAAACCGAACTGGGCTTTTCCAAGGGGATATTGAACGGTATGACCACTCCCGCCGTGGTGGTGGACACGGAGTGCCGCATTTCGTTCACCAACTCCGCCATGCTCAGGCTTACGGGACAGGATGAACCTGCCTCGCGCTATGTGGGGCAGGTGCTCGGCAGCTTCATGTTCGGCGATGAGCGGCGGCAGACGGTTTCGCATAAGGTGCTGGCGGAGCGGCGGGAGTATGTGGCCGTGGAGACCGTGTTCACCAACCGCAAGGGGCGGGAAGTGGTTATGATGGTGGATTCCACGCCCATTTATGATCTGGACGGGAACCTTATCGGTGCCTTTACCCTGTGCAACGACATGACCGAGATACGCAGGCAGCAGGCACTGGTGGAGGCGCAGAACGAGACCATAACCCGTGCCGCCCATGCGGCGGGGCGTGTGTCTGAGCAGGTGTCTTCCGCTTCTGAGGAGCTTTCGGCCCAGATACAGCAATCCAGTGCGGGGGCCATGGAGCAGCGCAGGCTTACGGGGGATTCCGCAGCCGCCATGACCCAGATGAATGCCTCTGTGCTGGAGGTGGCGCAGAACGCCTCGCTGGCGGCGGAATCTGCCGGAGACGCGCAGCAGCAGGCGGCGGAAGGTGCCCGCGTGGTGGGGCTGGCCGTGGAAAAGATTAATACCGTGGCTGAACAGGCCGGGATGCTGAAGCGCGAAATGGGCGAACTGGGCAAGCAGGCGCAGGGCATAGGGCAGATTATCACCGTGATTGAGGATATTGCCGACCAGACCAACCTGCTGGCGCTGAACGCAGCCATTGAGGCTGCCCGCGCGGGTGACGCCGGACGCGGGTTTGCCGTGGTGGCGGACGAGGTGCGCAAGCTGGCGGAAAAGACCATGGCCGCCACGCGCGAGGTGGTTGCATCTGTGAACGCCATACGCGAATGCGCGCGCACCAATGCCGCGGCAACGGACAAGGCGGTGCAACTGGTGGCGGAATCCACCGAGCTTGCCAACCGTTCCGGGCAGGTGCTGCATACCATAGTGGGCATGGTGGAAACCACGGCTGATCAGGTGCGGGCCATTGCCACCGCAAGCGAGGAGCAGTCTGCCGCCAGCGAGCAGATAAGCAAGTCGGTGGAGGAGATAAACGCCATTTCCACGGAAACGGCGCAGGCCATGATGGAATCGGCGCAGGCTGTTTCTGACCTTGCCCGTCTGGCGCAGGAGCTGAACACCATTATCGAGGACATGCGGGGCAGCTAGCGGCCTGCCCTGTATTCTGCGGACAGCAAATTAAAAGCCGGAACGCGGGTTCCGGCTTTTTGTTTGTCTGTCATCGGGCGGGCAGGGCTA
>CAYRLL010000172.1:0-5303 GCA_964425115.1 uncultured Desulfovibrio sp.
GACTGATGGTATCTTTGGGCAGCACCTTGCCCAGCGGGGAATTTCCGACAACCGGAATACTCGGCAGCGCATAGGCAAGACCCAGTACGGTCACGAGCAGGGCGACCACAATGCGCCATCGCAGACCTTCTCTCATTGCAACTCCTTGACGCTGTTCCGTTTGTCTAACCGGAGGCCGTGCACGGCATCAGCAATCCGCTGATGCAACGGTCGGAGGGAGCATATCGGGAAACAGCAAAACCCGAAGCGGCGCAAGCCACCCGGGGCCAAATGACAAACGAACAACACTTACGCCCGTCTGCACGCAACGGCAGGCACCATGCGAACGGCAAAACCGTGCACCGTGCCCGCCGCAAAGAATATGCAGTAACCTACTTTTCCTTTTTCTTGTCCTTGGGCGCCGCAGACGGTGCCGAGGCCAGACCGGAAACGAACTGACGGCCGACACGCACGGTCGTGGACCCAAGGTCAACCGTAAGCACATCGTCCTTCACTTCCGTCACCGTGCCGTACAGACCACCGGCAGTGATCACGACATCGCCCTTCTTCAGACCGTCGAGCAGCGCCTTGTGTTCCCGCGCCTTCTTCTGCTGAGGACGGATGAGCAGAAAGTAGAAAATGGCGAACATGAGGATAAGGGGAACAAACGCGGCAAATCCGCCCTGCCCGGCCTGCCCGGCGTCACCCATTGCCCAAGCGGCATTAACAAACGACATGATGTGCTCCTTATTGGGGTAATCATGGAAGATGAAAAACTGTGTCGAACCGTGCATGACGTACCTGTTAGGCAAAAAACATGCAACCGTTTTTGCTGAAAATCCACCCGGGGCCAGCAGCAAGGACAGTCCGGTCCGAAATCAAGACCCCCCGTTTCCGGGGGGCCTGAAGCAATCTAGTTGGTTCCCACGTACATGTTGCCGTAGGGCCTTTTGGAAAAGGGCTTCACCTTGCGGAAGGCCCCTTCCATCACCTCGTCGGCATCCTTGCCAAAGGCTTTGGCCCAGTCTTCCACATGCTTGCGGATAAAGGCCATGTCCTCTTCTTCCAGCGGATGAAAGCTGAGGCCGGGCCCAAGCTGGTATTCCGGCACATCGCCGCGGATGTAAATTACCCCGCCGTGCATGCCCGTGCCGAGGCTGCGGCCCGTTATGGGGGCAGTCTCCGGCATGGTGGAGTCCATGCCAAGCAGGATGATCGCACCGCCCGCCATGTATTCACCCAAAAAGTCTCCGGCCTTGCCGCCCGCCACAATGACGGGAGACTTGTCCATGTAGGCCTTCATATGAATGCCCACCCGGTAGCCCACGTCCTGCTTCACAAGCACTCTGCCGCCGCGCATGCCGTAGCCCAGCACATCGCCCGCCATGCCGTTAATCTGGATTTCGCCGTCATCCATGGTATTGGCCACGCCATCCTGCGCATTGCCCTCCACGCGAATGAACGCACCGCGCATGAAGGCGGCCATGTCCTGTCCGGGAACACCGTGAATGGTAAACCGCACGGGCTTATCAATGGCATTGCCGATATACCGCTGACCGCGCACATTCAGCAGTTCAATCTCATCCGCGCCGCCGCGCACGGCATCGCGGATTTTTTCGTTCAACTGCCTGTAGTAAACGCCGTCGGCGTCCAGAGTAATCCTGTTGCCCATGGTTACGCCTCCAGTCTTACGATAACGGGTTCACCGGCCTTGGGAGCCCACACCCGGTCAAGGTCGCGACACACTTCACGGATGGAGCTTTCCTCACTGGACATGAACACCATGGAATCCTTTTCCGCAATGACAAGGGGCCGCAGCTTCACCCTGTCGTTCAGGCTCATCATGGTATTGGCATCGGTCACCAGAATGGCAAAGGGACCGTTCAGGCAACCGGAGCCATAGACCATGCGCAGAGCTTCGTAGAGCTTTCTGTCGTCGGCATCCATGCGGTCTATCTCGTCCCAGAAGGGCGGCGCGAGCACCTTGCAGGCCATCTCATGCGTCATCCCGTGCTTACGGATAAGCAGGTCGAGCATATAGGCCACCACTTCCGTATCCGTCATCATGGTGCATTCGTAGTCATGCTGGCAGAGATACCGGCGGTTTATGCCGTACGAAGAAATCTCGCCGTTATGCACAATAGCCCAGTCCAGAATGGTGAACGGGTGCGCCCCGCCCCACCAGCCCGGCGTGTTGGTGGGAAAACGGTTATGTCCGGTCCAGATGTAGGCCTTGTATTCGTCCAGCCGGAAGAAGTCTGCGATGTCCTCCGGAAAGCCCACCCCCTTGAACGCCCCCATGTTCTTGCCGCTGGAGAAGACAAACGCTCCCCCGATGCGGTTGATGAACATGACCACGTTCACCACGTAGTCCTGTTCGCCAAGCTCTTCCCATCTGGGACGTCGCGCCTTGGGCGTGACAAAGAAACGCCACATGACAGGCGGATTCTTGATGCTCAGCACCCGGCGCGTGGGAATAGGCTCCGAAACGGAAATATCAAAGTGTTCCTTGATAACCTCTTCCGCCCGGTCCAGCGATGCCTTGTCGTCACACATAAGGTGAAAGGCGTACTCTTCCGCCCGGTCGGGGTAGATGCCGTAGGCGGCAAAGCCGCCGCCAAGCCCGTTGCCCCGGTCGTGCATGGTGCACATGGCGTTAATGGGCATGGTGCCGGGAATAAGGTTCTTCTGCCTGTCAATGACGCCGAAGACACCGCACCCGGAGATATCCTTGTCAAATTGCCAGAAATTACTGGGAGCCTTCATATATCTTCTCCGATGGTGGCCGCCCCTACTCGCATTCGGGGGTCCACCTCGTCTCGAAATCGTGTTCGGGCCAGAGCAGCGCGGAAGGCCGCCCATCCTTGAGGTCCTGCTTCACTTCATCGGTCAGCGGCAGCTGGAAACGGACAAACCCGGTGTACAACCCGGCAAAGTCGATATCTCCCACCAGCACATAGCCGACAAGTTTGTCATTGCGGAACACAAGCTTGCGGTAAGACTGCTTTTCTTCGTCCACAAAGGTAAAGACATCGCAGCCGTCTTCAGGTGCGGGGTTCACAAGGCCCAGCGAGGCTGTGGCCAGCCCGTAGAATGATATGGCGTTCATGGCCAGTCCGCCGGGGTGTTTCTCGTTCTTCCTGCCGGTCATGTTCAGCCCCGCGTAATACCCCTGACTGTAGGCGTTGGGCCATATGGGCGTCACGCGGGCATCGTCCGCGATCATGTCATAAGCCTCGGCCACATCGCCTGCGGCGTATACGTCCGGTGCGCTGGTGCGCAGGTAGTCGTCCACCTTTATGCCGCGCTTCACCTGCAATCCGGCTTCCTTGGCCGGAGTAAGGCTGGGCACAACGCCGATGGCCACCACCACGGCCTCGCATTCAAGCTCCTCGCCATTGGTCAGGCGCACGCCGGTAACCCTGCACGTTTGCGCATCGCGCAGAATCTCCTCCACCGTGTTTCCACAGCGGATATGCAGCCCTTCATGCTCCAGTCTGCGGGAAACCATGCCTCCCGCCACATCGTCAAATGCGGCGGAAAGAACCCGCGGGGCAAGTTCCACAATGGTCACGGAAAGGCCGTTGTCAAAAAGGCCTTCGGCAGCCTTCAGGCCTATGAGTCCGCCGCCTATTACCACCACCTTGCGGATGCTCTGCGAAAGCGTGATAAGCTCCTCCGCATGAGCCAGCGTGGTGAAGTTGTATATATCGGGGCCTGCCAGCCCCTTTATGGGGGGCATGAACGGAATTCCACCCGTTGCAAGGAGCAGGCTGTCATACGCAATGGTGGAACCGTCAGCCAGCGCTATGGTCTTGCCGTCCGGGTTCAGTCCGGTAACGCGGGCTCCGAGCTTCAGTTCCACGTTGTTCCTGTCGTAGAAGTCGTCGGGTCGCAGACTCATGCGGTCCAGACCGATCTTGCCTGCAAGGAAGTAGGAAATGAGCGGACGGCCATAGGTGGGGGTCTGCTCCTCGCTCACCACGAGGATGCGCCCTTCCCTGTCCACCTTCCGTATGCCCTCAATGGCCCCCACGGACGCGACACCGTTGCCGACGATGACATATGTCATGTTTCTCTCCCGAATGCTGGTTGCTAGCGGTCTTCGTAGCTCAGTGCGGCATTGGGACAGGCCTGAACACAGGCCGGCATATCCCGTCCTTCACACAGATCGCACTTGATGATCTTGCCCTTGGCGGGGTTGCGCCGAATGGCACCGAAAGGACATGCCATAAGGCACGACCAGCATCCCACGCACTTAGACTCGTCATACACGGTCCTGCCGCTTGCCTCGTCCTTGTACAGCGCACCGGAGATGCAGGCAGTAACGCATGTCGGGTTCTCACAGTGCCTGCAACTCAGCGAAACACATACGGGGCCCTTCTCATACACCGCCTTGCAGGGTCTCAGGCCCGTGGCCTGCTCCTCGCGCACGGCAATGATCAGGTCCTTGCTTTCCGAATGGGCGGTAAGGCACGCCAATTCGCAAATGTGGCAACCTATGCAGAAATCCTTGTTCGGATACACTCTGCGCATACCGCTACCTCCCCGCGTGTTTGACACCAAGGATGTCAAGTTCCACTTCATTCAGGCCTATGCCGCGCAGTTTGTCGCGGTTGCCCCGCAGGCTTTCAATGGAGTTAAGCCCCATGCCGCCGAGCATTTCCTGAATCTCGTGTCCCCACGCCCTGACCAGGTTGGTCATGCGCCGGGCAGCAATTTCGGGATTCTGGCGCTTCTTCAGGCGCGCCTCGTTGGTGGCTATGCCCCACGGGCACTTGCCGGTGTAGCAGCGCCCGCACAGCGTGCAGCCCACAGAGATGAGGGCGGCGGTTGCTATGTACACGGCGTCCGCGCCAAGGGCTATGGCCTTGATGACGTCTGCGGAACAGCGGGTGCCGCCTGCCACCACAAGGGATGCCCAGTTGCGTATGCCTTCATCGCGCAGGCGGTTGTCCACCTGTGCAAGGGCCAGTTCCACGGGAATACCCACGTTGTCGCGGATCATGGTGGGGGCTGCGCCCGTACCGCCGCGGAAACCGTCCAGCACCACAATATCGGCCCCGGCCCGGACAATGCCCGAAGCAATGGCGGCCGCATTGTGCACGGCAGCTATCTTCACCGAAACAGGCACCCGGTATTCCGTGGCCTCCTTCAGGGCGTAGATGAGCTGCAGCAGGTCTTCAATGGAGTAGATGTCGTGGTGCGGCGCAGGAGATATGGCATCGGACCCGACGGGAACCATACGGGTCTTGGAAACCTCCTCGTCGATCTTCTCGCCCGGCAGATGCCCGCCGATTCCCGGCTTGGCTCCCTGTCCCACC
>CAYRLL010000173.1:0-5266 GCA_964425115.1 uncultured Desulfovibrio sp.
ACCACCGCGAAGATGCACAGGAGAATCAGAGATACCTGACTCCAGCGGCACAGGTTTATGGCCGTATCCAGCGCCATGCCTATGCCGCCCGCACCGACCAGGCCTATGACGGCAGATTCCCGCACGTTTATATCCCACCGGAACAGGCTGGTGCCCCAGAAGGCCGGGGCCACCTGCGGCCAGTAAGCCTTGAGAATGACGCTGGGCCATGGTGCGCCCGCTGCCCGCAGGGCTTCCACAGGGCCTTTGTGGCATTCTTCCAGCGCTTCGCCCATGAGTTTGCCGCAGAAGCCGATGGAGCGGAAGCCTATGGCCACGCTGCCTGCCAGCGCGCCGGGACCGAAAACGGCCACGAAAAGGATGGCCCAGACAAGCGTGTTCACCGAACGGGAAGAGACGAGGATGAGCCGGGCGAACCAGTTGAGCACCGGAAAGGGTGTGATGTTGTTTGCGGCAAGCAGGGCCACGGGCAGGGAAAGTGCCAGTGCGATGATGGTTCCCATGCCCGCGATGTGCATGGTTTCCACCAGCGCGTTATGCACGCCGCTGAAATAGTGCGTGGTATCCGGCGGCCACATGCGGGTGAGCATGTCTGCCATCTGCGTGGGAGCATCGTACAGGAATTCCGGCACCACCTGCACTGTGCGGAACGATACGGCAAGCGCGATGCCCGCTGCGAGAAGCAGCGCGAAACGGGCCAGACGGCGCAGGGGCGAGAAGCGCTGCCACGTGCGCGGGGTGTGCGTATGATCAGTCATTGAACACCGCCTTTACCACTGAGGCAAGATACTCCCCCAGCATGACCAGCGCGATGATGGAAAGCAGGATGGCTGCCAGAAAGTCGTAATCAAACCGCTGGAACGCCGCGAAGAGGGTGCCGCCGATGCCGCCCGCCCCCACGATGCCCACCATGGTGGAATTGCGGATGTTGGCATCGAACTGGTAGGTGGCGAACCCGATGAAGCGGTTCAGCACCTGCGGAAGAACAGCGAAGATGATGACGCTGAAGAAAGGGGCACCGGCTGCCCGGCAGGCTTCTACGGGTTTGAGTGAAATTTCTTCCACCGCTTCGGCGAACAGTTTGCCGATGAAGCCGATGGAGGCGACGACGAGGGTGAGGATGCCCGCCAGCGGTCCGAATCCCACAGCCTTGACGAACAGGATGGCGAAAATGACGGGATGGAAGGAGCGGCTGACGGCGATGACCGCCCGCGCGGGCCATGTGGCCCATGCCGGCATGAGGTTGCGGGCGCATGCCAGCCCGAAGGGCAGCGAGAGCGCAATGCCCGCGCCGGAGGCGATGATGGCTATCTGAAGCGTTTCTGCCAGATTGTTTACCAGCAGGCGCCAGCGTGTGAACTCCGGCGGGAACATGCTGCCCAGAAACATCGCGCCGTTGTGCAGGCCCGAGACAAAGCGCGTCCATGTGAAATCCAGAGACCATGCCGCATACACGCAGTAGGCTGCCAGCAGCGACCAGCCGATGCGGGCAGTCCAGTCGGGGCGGAACGCGATGCGTTGTGTGCCGCTCATGAAAGCCAGTCCTCGCCGCCGTAGATGCGTTTGAGGTGCTCATCGGTGAGGCCGGCGGGAGGACCGTCGAAGACGATGCTGCCCTGCGACATGCCGATGACCCTGTCCGCGAAGCGTTTGGCCAGAAGGACATCGTGGATGTTGATGAGCAGGGGGATGCTGCGCGCCTTGGAGAAGTCGTTCAGCAGGGTCATTATTTCCACGGATGTTTTGGGGTCCAGCGAGGAGGTGGGTTCGTCTGCCATGAGAAGGCAGGGGTTCTGCATGACCGCGCGCGCTATGCCCACCCGTTGCCGCTGACCGCCGGACAGGGCGTCTGCACGGGCGGTGGCAAAGTCTGTGAGGCCCACCATGTCGATAAGCTCGAACGCCCGGTCCACATGCTCCTGACTGAATTTGCGCAGCCATGCGCGCCACACGGGCGTTATGCCCAGCACGCCGCACAGCACGTTCTCTATGACGGTGAGGCGTTCCACCAGATTGAATTCCTGAAACACCATGCCGATGCCATGCCTTGCCAGACGCAGTTGCCTGCCGGACAGCCGGGTCATGTTCTGCCCTGCAACGGTTATGGTGCCGCCGCTGGGTTCTATGAGCCGGTTTATGCAGCGCAGCATGGTGCTTTTGCCCGTGCCGGAAGGGCCTATGATGGCCACGGTGGTGCAGCCCTGCACGGAGAAGGAGATGTCCTTCAGCACCGGTTTGCCCGGAACGTATTCCTTAACCAGACGGGTCACGGTAAGGGAGCGGGGCTCCGTAGCCCCGCTCTCTGCTCTATGCGATGATGTCACGTTGCTCTCTTGAACTGCTTACTGCTTGGCTTTTTTGGCCGCGTCTTCCTGCTCTTTGGCGATCATGGCCTTGAGCCCTTCTTCGTTGTAGCTGGTGCCGGTGCCTTCTGCTATCTCGCGCACAACGGCCCAGTCTGCCTTGTAGGAGATGGGGTAGAAGCGGTCTGCATCGTCAAAGGCCTTTTTCATGCCGTCCGTGAAGCGGTAGGTGTGGAAGGCGCCTACGATTTTTTCCGCAAGGTCTGTGCAGAGCTGGCTGGAATAACCGAACGAAGAGGTGGGGAAGCTGGCGCTGGCGTAAATGGTGCGCAGTTCGCCTTCCTTGACGCGGCCCGCACGCACCATGCGTTCGTATACGTCGGAGGCAACGGGGGCGGCGTCATAGTCGCCATGGGCAACGCCCAGAATGGACTGGTCATGCTTGCCGGAATACACCACGGTGTAGTCCTTGTCCGGGGTGATGCCCAGCGGGGGGAAGAGAACGCGCGGCGCAAGGTTGCCGGAGTTGGAAGAGGCGGAGGTGTGGGCTACTTTTTTGCCCTTGAGGTCGGCCATGGTCTGGATGGGGCTGTCCTGCTTGACCACCACGAGCAGCTGATAGCCCTGAAAACGGTCTGCATCGCCCTTTACGGCAATGGGAACAAAGCCCGCGAGGTTAACGGCAAAGCCCGTGGGGCCCGTGGAGAATCCGGCCACATGCAGGCGGCCGGAGCGCATGGCTTCGACCTGCGCGGAGTTGGAGTGGACGGTGTAGTAGACCACGTCCTTGCCGGTGGCGCGCTTCAGGTGGGCCTGAAAATCGGCGAATACGTCCTGATAGACGGCGGGGTCTTCTACGGGGGTATAGGTGAAGACCAGCGTGGAGGGGTTTTTGCACATGCCTTCGGGGGCGAGGTCGGCCACAAGGTCCATGTCGTTGTCGCAGTACATGGGGTCCAGAAGGCCGCGGTTCTGACAATCAGCGGCAAATGCGGGAACGGCAACCGCAAGGATGAACAGGGCTGCCAGCAGGGAAAGAAGACGTTTCATGTTGTATGCTCCTCATTGTAATGTATCGCGCAGGTACCAACGGAACGCTTGAAAGGGCTGAGCCTGATTGCTGCATTTGGGGCGTACCCTTGTCGTACTCATGCTGCATGTGAGCAGCACCCTGTGGGACTTGGGCCGGACCCGTATCGGACCCGTATCGCACCCGTATCGAACCCGTATTGCGCCCGTGTGGCACTTGGGTCACACTTGGGTTGCACCCGGGTATTATCTGTTTCGATGCATGCGCAGCACGGGGATGTGCGGATGCGGTGCTGATCATTTGTTTACAATACGGGAGGAGTTCTGCCCTGACTGTGACCGTTGCATGACAAAGCAGTGACGTTGCAGGCAGAAGGATGGGTTGTTGGGCGGGGTGGGTGGTATTGTGGCCCGTTGAGGCGTGTTGCGGCCTTTATGCGGCCCATGTGCGGCCCATATGCGGTCAGTCGTAGCCTGTTGTATGCCGTCGCAGCCTGTTGCGCCGTGCCGCAGAGGGGGCGCGGTACGCTCTGGGGAGCCGGTTATGGCGCAGGATGCAGATTTACGCCGCAGGAGCAGGTGGCGCAGTGGGGGTCAGGGTATTCGCCAGCCAGAATTCTGCGGCGGATGGCGACGATGGTCTTGTTGTTCCACAGGTCCATGACGGTTGCGTAGTCGGAAACGTAGCCCAGAGAGTTCATGTTTCCCAGTACCACGGCGTTGCAGGCGTGGGGGATGAGGTTCTCATCGTAGCGGTTCTCGTCTGCGCCCGCCACGGGCCATATCTGGAGTTTCTGCCAGAACACATCGCACCTGCCGGAAGGGTCGTCATACGGTTTGGGCAGGGTGACGGTGATGCCGTGGCGTTCGCCTGCCGCGCGCATGGCATGGAGGCATTGGGTGATGTGGGTGTCTGAAGTGCGGTAAGTGTTCTCCAGTGATGTGAATTCGTTGAACATATGGGGGAACAGTCCGACAATGTTCAGTTGCATGGTGATGCCGTGGGCGGCGAGCGTGTCTATGATGCCCGGCAGGGCGGTGTAATTGCTGCGGGAGAGGATGCAGGAGCCGATGATGGGGATGCCGTGTGCCGAAAACAGGCGCAGGGTGGAGAGAAGGTCCGGGAGCGAACTGCCTTTTTTGATGTCCGCGAAGCGGGTGGCATCGCCCGCGTGGAGGTCTGTGACGATGTGGGAGATAGCGTTTTTACGCTCAATGATCTTTTCCAGATAGTTGCCCCGGCGCATGACGGCGGGGTGGAAATTGGACTGGAACGACGCCTTGCCGTAGCGCGCGATGACGTGATCGATCATGTCCATGATGCCGTTGTGCAGGAAGGGTTCGCCCGTGGCGCAGACGTGTATGCGGGGCACACGTCCGGCATGGAAGAAATCGACCTGCTGACGGAACCGCTCCACGGGCATTGCGTACGGCAGGTTGTAGACCTTGGATTTTCCGCCCCGGGCATCGCGGGAGTGGTATGAGCAGAACACGCAGCGGTTGTTGCACCGGTTGATGATGCCGATGGTGACCCAGCGGGGCGGGTAGCTGACGATATCCCGGACGAGGCGTTCTGCCCCGTAGCGTTCTGCATCCTGCCGCATGTGTTCCTGTGTGCTCATGACGTTCCTGAAAGCTGTGCGGTCTCTTGGAAAGGGGGGCGCATTGTTTGCGTTGGGCATTGTTCCGTTGCTGCTTGGCATTTCCCGGCGGCGGGCGGAGAATGACGCTCACCATCGCCTGTTCTGCCCGTGCCATACCCCTGCTATGCCGGGGCGGCGTAGAGCACGGTTTCCCATTCGTTGACGTAGTGGTGCCCGAGATGCAGGCGGTAGCCCAGCCCCAGAGAATGCAGGTATGCCGGTATGGCATGGAAATCTGGTTCCTCGACGTTTGATGTGGATTTTTCATGAAGCCAGTAGCTCCTTGATGGG
>CAYRLL010000174.1:0-3410 GCA_964425115.1 uncultured Desulfovibrio sp.
GGGCTTCACACATGGTTAGATCATCGGGGGAATCAATCTCAAACATTTTCCAGAACTCCATCTCGACAAGGCCAATATTACCACCGAATCGGTTATTGTGCCGTTTTAATATTTCCGGCTTAAATATATAGAAAGAGCCATTTTCAATATACTGTGGTGCAAAGTCTTGCCTGCGCTTTCGGTTCTTGTAGTCATAATTCTTACTCTGCAAGCCTTGTGAAGTTTTTTCCCAGTACAACAAGTCTTCGGCAATGCTGCATGAGAACATGGAATCATAGTGCTGTGAATGGAATGCCTTCAGTCCTCGGGTAAAGTCAGTAGCATGCCTCAGTGGAGAGGTGGCTTGCGGGGCTATCATAATGTCCACGTTCACACCCATCGCCGTTAAAGTTTCCAGAGCATGCAACCATGCGCTTTCCGATGAGGCAGTATCATTAGCAATGGAGTCTGGGCGTAAAATAGAGCCAGCTCCATACTGGCGTCCCACGTCAAGAATCTCTTCATTGTCGGAACTTACCCATATGCTATCTACGCCTTCGGCCCCTTGGAGTTGTTCAATTGTCCAAGCAATGAGGGGTTTACCGCAGAAGTCAATAATGTTTTTCTTGGGGATACCTTTTGAGCCCCCTCTTGCAAGAATAACAGCAACAGCATTGTTACGATTCATTGGAGCTCCTCCAGTGGGTCTGTAGCCAGTATAGCTGCTCTCGGAATATGGTCGTTCCTTCTTCATCCCTGTAGGCCTGCATGATGATTGGCCCAGAATAGTTGTAATCATCAACAAGGCGGAAGAATGTCTCATGTTGCCAGTGGCCTGTTCCCAGAACTACCGAGCCTCCTCCGAGTGTCCTGTCTTTGATGTGGATGTCAGAAATGCGACTTCCGTATGCAGCGAACTCCTCTTTGGGGTCAAATCCCAGGGAAGCGCTATTGCCTGTGTCGTAGTTAACAGTGGCATGTGGTGAATCTAGTTTATCCAACAGGACGCGGAATTCCATTGGAGGAAGGTCAGTCTCCAAAGCCAGATTGATACCTGCTTTCGTGGCAGCATTAAGCGCTTTGCCCATCATGCGGATAAAGGCGTCTTTTTGCTTGGCGGTTCTTAGGGATGACTGGTCAACGCATGGGATGACGATGTCAGTTATGCCTAAAGCATTACCATTGGTAATGAGAGAAACTAAAACTGCAAGGCTTTGCTCGGCTTTATCAGGTGCATCTGTATGCAGCGGGGCTTCCATGAAATAGTCGGCGCAGACTGTTTCAATGCGAACACCACTAGCTTCTGAAACATGCAAAATCTCTTCAACCCCCCGCTCTGAGAGCAGGGGGTTGTTTTGTGCTTCATTAAAGTCAAGAATGAACTCTATGAGATCGAGCCCCATGCCAGCAGCAAAAAGAAACTCCTGTTGCCAATAGCCGATCGGGTGCGCCTGATATCTTCCCATAAACTTGGGGAGGAGACGACCTTGCATCGTTCCAAGTTTTCTTCCTGCAATCATTAGTGCTCCTATCTCGTGCAGTGCAAAGCTACTTCTTGATATGTGCCCGGAGCTTTTCTGCAATGGGCTTTTCTGCATCCAGAATGCACACCTTGCCGTCGCCCATGGCCTGTTCAATCTTGCGCACTGCTCCGCAGAGCATGCGGAGGCCGGCAGGCTCTATGGATGCAGCCTGGTCAGAGCCGTACATGGCACGGTCCAACGTTATGTGGCGTTCCAGTGAACTGATACCGAGTGCCGCAGCGGCATAGGAGACGGCAAGGCCGGTTTCGTGGCCGCTGTAGCCTACGTTGCACTTGAAATGGTCGCGCAACGTCTTGATGCAGTTCAGGTTGGCATCTTCGTCCTTCATGGGATAGGTGGACACGCAGTGCATCAGCTCAAAGGGGCAGTTCGCATCGCGGAAGATTTTCACAGCCTTTTCTATGTCGTTAAGGTCGCACATGCCCGTGGATATGAAGGTGTGCTTGCTTTCCTTGGCAATGGCGACGAGCAGTTCAGGGTCGGCAACCATGGCGGAGGCCACTTTGTGGTACTTCACATCGAACTGGCGCATGAATTCAAGGCTCTTCATATCCCAGCAGGAGGCGAACCATTCAATTTCCTTCTCCTTGCAATAGGCGTCTATGGCCTTGTATTCTTCAAGCCCGAATTCAAGCCCTGCCTTCTGGTCCCGCTGCGTTGTGCCCCAAGGGCTCTGGCGGGGTTCTGCAAGAAACTCCTGCGTGTAGACACTGTCGAGATCTCGTTTTTGAAATTTTACAGCATCGCAGCCTGCGTCCTTGGCGAGATCAATAAGCTGCTTGGCGATGTTGAGGTCGCCGTTGTGGTTGATGCCTATCTCCGCGATAATGAAAATGCTCATGACTACCTCTTGTTTGTGAGAATCGTTTCGCACAGTTCCCTGACTGCGCCGTTGCCGCCATCCGAACGAAGGACAAGCGCCGCGATGCGCAGAATCTCTGGATGGGCATCGTGTGGCGCGACCGGATACCCTACAAGCTGCATAGCCTCTAGGTCGTTAATGTCGTTTCCGACATAGATCACGTTTTTAGGGTTAATAGAGTGTTCAGCGAAGTAGCTGCGGAGGAAGTCCGCCTTGTTGTCGCAACTTGAAATGACTTCAAGCTTCAGCTTCCTTCCCCGCGCTTTGACCACGGGGTTGGTTTCGGTGGAGAGAATGAACATGGGGTATCCCTGTTTTCTCATCATGTCGAGACCAAGACCGTCACGCCTGTCGCAGAGCACGGACTCGCTTCCATCCTGATCTGTCCAGACTTTGTTGTCTGTGAACACCCCGTCAAAGTCAAAAATGATTTGCTCAATGTGCTCCGGCAGGCCGGAGCGAACAGCTTCTGATGTTGCCGAGCTTGAGGGGTTGACGGCGCAACGCAAGGGCAGGGTTGCCTTGGGATGCTTCCCGAAAAAGCGCTCTTCCAGTTCTGCGCATAGGGCATGGTAGACGGGCAGGTGCATTTCCTGAATGTCTACAACGCTGGAGGCAGGCACGCAGATGGTTATGTCGCAGATCGACTTCATGGCACCGCCAGATTCTCCGGTGAGCCCTACCGTAACCATGCCTAACGATTTGGCAACCTTGATTGCCTGAATGATGTTCCGGGAATTGCCCGATGTGGATATTCCCAGAAAGACATCTCCGCAGTTGCCAAGCCCGAACACCTGCTGGGCGAAAATGAATTCAGAGTTCACATCGTTGGCGAATGCCGTTGCCAACGCTACACTGCTGACAAGGGAAATGGCCGGAATAGCCTGTTGCAGATTGGCTGCAATATTTTCCGCATCATCGGGAGAAGCTTGGCGCAGGGCGGTTATCTGCTCCGCAGATAGCGGGCGCTTGAGGTGGAAGCCTTTCATGAGCTCCCCGACAATGTGCTCGGCATCTGCGGCGCT
>CAYRLL010000174.1:3510-5188 GCA_964425115.1 uncultured Desulfovibrio sp.
TGGGGCAGCACTTCGGCGGGGGTTCCTTCCATGACCACGTTGCCGCCGTCCAGCCAGACCACCCGGTCGCAGTGCTCCACCGTGGAAAGCCGGTGGGCAATGATGAGCATGGTCAGGGAGCCGGAGAGGTCGTGCACGGTTTTCTTTATGGTGTTCTCGCTCTGCTGGTCCAGTGCGCTTGTGGCTTCATCCAGTATGAGCAGCTGGGGCGAACGGTACAGTGCGCGGGCAATGGCCACGCGCTGCCGCTGTCCGCCGGAAAGTTTTTCGGCCCGCTCGCCGAGGGGGTGGTCCACCCCGCCGGGCAGCTGGGCAATGAGGTCGTCCAGTGCCGCCATGCGGCAGCACTGCATGAGCTTGTCCCTGTCCACGGCATCGGCGGGAATGCCGAAGGCCACGTTCTCGGCGATGCTGCCGTCGGTGAAGAAGGGGTTCTGCCCCACATAGCCCACGCCCGCCATCCAGCGGGGGGTTGTTTCGCGCGTCAGGGGCGTTCCGTCTATGATAATGCTGCCTTCGGTCGGGAGCAGCAGGCCTATGATAAGGTCTGCCAGCGTGCTCTTGCCGGAACCGGAGCGGCCCACAAGCCCCACTGTTTCGCCGGAGCGGATGCTGAAATTCACGCAATGCAGGGCATCGGCCGTGGCCTGACGGTAGCGGAAGCGCAGCCCTTTGGCCTCTATGGTATGGCGAAACGGCAGCGGTTCGTGGCGGCCGAGCGAGTTGGCGGCGGCGGGCATGTGCTGGATGAAATTCACCACCTCCTGCGCCTTGGCCATGTTGTCCCTGATGGAGGCGAAGCCGCTCACGATGCGGTTAAGTGCCGGGATTACGCGCCATGCGACAATGGCGAGCAGGGCAATCTGGCCGGAGAGCACTGCGGTGGATGTGCCGGAAGCAAAGTACAAGGTGGCGATAACCGTGCCGCACAGCAGGAGAAAACCTGCTGTTTCAAACATCCATAGCGGCACGCGGACCAGCACCGGCAGGGCGGCCTGCGCCCGCGTGGCGATGACAACGCTGCGCTGGTACTGATCGTAAAAATACTGCTGGTTGGAGGAGATGATAAGTTCTTTGATGCCCTGCGTGATATTGGAGGTATCTTTATTGATATCACGTTCCACCCGCGCGGAAAGGTTGGCCAGCTTGTCTATGCGGGGGCGCAGCAGTCGGTAGATGCATAGCGACAGGCCTCCCAGAATGCCGAACGCCGCGATGGACATGCCCGGCGCCACGTACAGCAGAGTGGCTCCCAGCATGGCCACAAGGAGTATTTCGTTGAAGGCGAGTATGCCCATATACCACACCGCTACGATGAACTTGCGCCACGTGCCTGTGGTGACAAGGTCTGCGGAGTGGCGGGATACATGCCATTCGTAGTCCTGCCGCAGGAAGTTGGAGAGCAGAAGCCCGCCGAAGTGAGCGTCCAGATGCGCGGAAAAGCGTGAGTAGCCGTATGCGATGGTTGCCGCAAAGGTGTTCTTGAGCAGCATGAGGGCACAGGCAAGCAGCCCCAGCGTGTACAGGATGCTCTGCTGCGAGGCGAGCATTCCTTCCGGGAAAAAGCCTACGAAGGGTTGCAGCCTTGAGGACTTGGTAATGATTTCCGGATCGTTGAGCGCCGAGATGAAAAGCGCGATGACACCCATGGTGCCTGTTTCCAGAATGGATGAGAGCG
>CAYRLL010000175.1:0-4989 GCA_964425115.1 uncultured Desulfovibrio sp.
TTCGGGTGATGTCGATCAAACGTCCCCTCCATTGGTATCATATCAGGTGGGAGTGTATCTACGGTCCCAAGCAAGGCCCAGTTTCGTTGCTGGAGGCGCGTCCCGCCCCGGCACCGGGAACGGGCGATAACCGCTGGGACATGCTGGCCGAGACTCTGCGGGACTGCCGGTACGTGCTGGTTTCCAGCGCGGGCGGGCGTCCGCGCGAAGTGCTGGCAGCCCACGGCATACGGGTCATTCAGACGGAAGAGAACATAGAGGGCCTGGTGGATGTGCTCTACGGCGGCGGCAAGGGCGGTAAGGGCGGCAAGGGACGCGGAAAGTAGCACCTTACGAAAGCCGATGGAATAGATTTGCCATATCTGTTTAGAACAAAAGGAAAATATCATGCCTAAGCCGACATATCAGATAATGCTCTGTCAGAGTTTCCGGGCCAAGGGTGAGCCCAAGGGGGTTTGTTTCAAGCAGACCGAAGGGTTTGCGCAGTACATTGAAGAAGAAGTGCTGGACCGCGGGCTGGATGTGCTCATCACCACCACGGGCTGTCTGAAAGCCTGTGAGGAAGGCCCTATCATGGTTGTGCAGCCCAATAACTGGTGGTTCAAGGGCGTGGACAGCACGGACAAGATAGATGCCATTCTGGACGGGCTGGAAGAGGGTGCTCCGGCGGAAGACCTGCTGCTGTACGAAGCCTAGCAGGGTGCTTTTCAGTCACCGGAACAACGGAAATCCGATGCTGGCCTGTGAAACGGGTGGCACGGGTGACACGGGTGACACGGGCTATACAGGCCGCGCGGGCGGGGAGCGCATCCCCTCCCGCGCATACAAGAACGGAGGGCACACGCCATGACCATACATGCCAAACCTGTTCCGAACCTCATGAAGATAGAGGTGGACGGCGAATCTGCGGCGATGCCGGATGGCGACCTGCTGGACGAGAGGCGCTCGCAGGTGCACCGCACGGGCGAGGGGCCGCTGGACATGGCCTGCAACCGCGACAGCCTTGCCGGGGCAGTGAGCCAGCGCGCCTGCGTGTTCTGTGGCTCCCGCGTGGTGCTTTATCCCATCGCCGATGCCCTGCATCTGGTGCACGGCCCCATCGGCTGCGCGGTGTACACATGGGATATCCGGGGCGCGCTTTCCTCCGGGCCGGAACTGCACAGGCTGAGCTTTTCCACCGACCTTCAGGAAAAGGACGTTATCTTCGGCGGCGAGCCCAAGCTCACTGCCGCGCTGGATGAACTTATCGACAGGCACAATCCCAAGGCGGCCTTTGTCTACTCCACCTGCATTGTGGGTATTATCGGCGACGACCTAGAGGCCGTGTGCCGCAAGATGACGGAGAAGAAGGGCATTCCGGTCATTCCCGTTATGTCCGAAGGGTTTAAGGGCAACAAGCGCGAAGGCTATGTGGCTGCCTGCAAGGCCATGTTCCGGCTGGTGGGCACCTTGCCCGGCAACGAAGCGGCCCCGCTGGAGAAAGAAGCCGTGCGTGCCGCCGTGCAGCCCATGACCCTGAACATTCTCGGCGATTTTAACCTTGCCGGGGAGATATGGATTATCCGTGAATATTTTGAACGCATGGGGCTTACGGTCATTGCCAATATCACCGGTGACGGGCGCGTGGACGAGATACGCCGCTGCCATACCGCCGCGCTGAACGTGGTGCAGTGTAGCGGTGCCACCATGGATCTGGCCAAGATGATGAAGGAAGAATACGGCACGCCGTTTCTTCGGGTTTCATATCTCGGCATAGAGGATATGGCGGATTCGCTTTACGACGTGGCGGAGTTCTTCAGCAAGGACGACCCGGAGATCATGCATCGCACGCAGGAGCTGGTACGTGACGAACTGGCAAAGCTGATGCCGGAACTGGCCCGCTACCGCAGGGATTTGCAGGGCAAGCGGGTGGCCATGTACGTGGGCGGCTCATTCAAGGCCTTTTCGCTGGTCAAGGCGTTCCGGCATCTGGGCATGCAGGTGGTGCTGGTCGGTTCGCAGACCGGGACCAAGGAAGACTATGAGGAACTGGCCGCCATCACTGATCCCGGCACTGTTATTGTGGACGATTCCAATCCTTTGGAACTCTCCAAATTCATTAAGGAAAAAGATGTGGACCTGTTTGTGGGCGGCGTGAAGGAACGGCCCATTGCCTACAAGCTGGGGGTGGGCTTCTGTGACCACAACCACGAGCGCAAGGAAGCGCTGGAAGGCTTTGTGGGCATGTTGAACTTTGCGCGGGAGGTACATGCTTCTGCCATGAGCCCGGTGTGGCAGTTTGTGCCACGGCGTGAAAAACGGCCTGCCAGCACTGCCCGGGCGGCTGATACGGCGACCGGTACGGAAAAGAGGGAGGACGCGGCATGAGCAGGGTTCCTTACACATCCACCACCAATGCCTGCAAGCTGTGCACGCCGCTGGGCGCGGCACTGGTGTTCAAGGGCATAGAGGGCGGCGTGCCGTTTCTGCACGGTTCGCAGGGCTGCGCCACGTATATGCGGCGCTACATCATAAGCCATTTTCGTGAGCCTATGGACATTGCCTCTTCCGCGCTGGGCGAAAAGCATGCCGTGTACGGCGGCGGACCCAACCTGAAGAAGGGGCTGCTTAACGTCATGAAGAAGTATTCCCCCGCGCTCATCGGAGTGGCTTCCACCTGCCTGACGGAAACCATCGGCGATGACGTGCAGATGATTCTGCACGAGTTCCGCAAGGAGTTCGGGGATCTGGAATTGCCGGAGATAGTGCACTGTTCCACCCCCAGCTACATGGGCACCCATATGGAAGGCTGGCATCGCGCCGTACGCGCCATTGTGGACCAGATGGTCACGGAGAAGGCTCCCCCCGCACATGCGGTGAACATTTTGCCCTCGCTGGTTTCTCCTGCGGACATCCGCCACCTGAGGGAGCTGTGCGCCGCCTTCGGCATTGCGCCGGTCATACTGCCGGACATTTCCGATACGCTGGATGGAACCGCCAAGGAAGACTACGAACCCATTCCCGAAGGGGGCACTCCGCTTGCCGCCATACGGGGCATGTCCGGGGCGCGGGCGACCATTCAGTTCGGCCGCACCCTTGCGGGCAGGGATTCTGCCGGTGAGTCGCTACGCAGGCGGTTCGGGGTTCCCTGCCATTCCGTGGGCATGCCCATAGGCATACGCGAGTCGGACGCCTTCTTTGCCGCGCTGGAAGAGGCTGCGGGTGTGCCCATGCCCCGTGAGGTGGGTCTGGAGCGCGGCAGGCTGGTGGATGCCATGGTGGACGCGCACAAGTATGTGTTCGGCAAGCGGGTGGTGGTCTACGGCGAGGAAGATCTTGTGGTGGGGCTGACGGCGTTTCTGGCGGAAATAGGCATGAAGCCCGTGCTGGTGGCTACCGGCGCACGCAACATGGGGCTGGAGAAGCATATAGCCGATGTGTGCGCCGATGTGGCAGGCGAGTTGCCGGAAATACACGAGGGCGTGGATTTTCATGACATTGCCGAGCGTTCCGCCACTCTCGCCTCCGACCTGATGGTGGGGCACAGCAAGGGATACCGCTATGCGCGGGACTGGAACGTGCCGCTTATCCGGGTGGGTTTTCCCATACACGACAGGTTCGGCGGGCAGCGGATGCTGCATATCGGCTACCGGGGCGCACTGGCGCTGCTGGACCGCATAGTGAACGCCATTCTGGAAAAGAAGCAGGAAGACAGCCCCATAGGCTACGTCTACCTTTAGCTGACGGGCAACGATGAATAACGCCGCGCTGTAACGGATAGAAGGAGGCGGACATGCAGATTGTGAAGAATACGGATAACCATCCCTGCTTCAACAAAGAAAGCAAGGGAAGCTGCGGGCGTGTCCACCTTCCGGTAGCACCCAAGTGCAACATTAAGTGCAACTACTGTAACCGGAAATACGACTGTGTGAACGAATCGCGCCCCGGTGTCACCAGCGGCGTGCTTACCCCGCCGCAGGCTCTTGCGTATATGGAAAAGGTGCTGGAGGCTGAACCGCGTATTACCGTGGCGGGCATTGCCGGACCCGGCGACCCTATGGCGAACCCTGTGGAAACATTGGAAACCATGCGTCTGCTCAAGGAACGCTATCCGCAGTTGCTGTTCTGCCTTTCCAGCAACGGGTTGAATATGCCCCCGTATCTGGATGAGCTTGCGGCACTGGGCGTTACCCACATTACCGTGACCATGAACGCCGTGGACCCGGACGTGGGCGAGAAGATTTACGGTTGGGCGCGGGAAGGCAAGGTGGTGTATCGTGGCAGGCAGGCAGCGGAACGGCTTATAGAGCGGCAGCTGGAATCCATACGCGGAGCCAAGGAGCGCGGCATGATGGTTAAGGTGAACACCATCATCATTCCCGGTGTGAACGATGCGCATATTCCGGAAGTGACCAGAGTGGTGGCGGAGCTGGGAGCGGATATTCAGAATCTGTTGCCGCTGTGTCCCACGGCGGAGACGATATTCGCGGATCTGCCGGAACCTTCTGCCGAGATGGTGAAGGCGCTGCGTGCCGAGGCGGGGGCGCACATCACGCAGATGACGCACTGCAAGCGTTGCCGTGCCGATGCCGTGGGTCTGCTGGATAAAGACCGTTCCGCCGAGCTGTGCGGTACGTTGCAGGCGTGTTCCAAGCTGAAGTCCGCGCCGGAGGTGGACCGCCCGTATGTGGCTGTTGCCACCCGCGAAGGGATGTTGGTGAATCAGCACCTCGGAGAGGCGGCGGGCTTTGAGATATGGGCCAGACGTGACGGCGGCTATGTGAAGATTGACGAGCGTGAAGCGCCTTCGCGCGGGTGCGGGCCGGACCGCTGGAAGCAGCTTGCCGCCGTGTTGAAGGATTGCCGCATTCTGCTTGCGTCGGCTTTTGGGGAGCAGCCCCGGCAGGTGCTGACCGGGCTGGGGATTACCCCCGTGGCGGCGAACGGATTTATTGAGCCTGCGGTGGCTGCCGCCTTCGGAGACGGAGACCTGTCTGTGCTGCGCGGCAG
>CAYRLL010000176.1:0-4835 GCA_964425115.1 uncultured Desulfovibrio sp.
GGTGAGTTCACATGGCAGTAGACAGAAGAGGTTTTCTTAAATTCGTCACAGGCGTCAGCGCGGGCATCATGGTCACACCGGTGCCGTGGGTTCTGCTGGACGATCTGAGTATCTGGACCCAGAACTGGCCTTGGATCCCCTCCAACGTGGACGGACCGAACACCTTTGTCTCCACCGTGAGCAAGCTGTGTCCCTCCTGCGTGGGCATGAAGGTCCGTCTGGTGGGCGATCGCCCCGTGCGCATCCTGCCCGATGACAACCACCCGCTCTCCAAGGGCGGCATTTCGGCCCTCGCCGTGGCAGAAGCACAGATGCTGCACAGCCCGGCACGGGTACGCCGTCCCCTCAAGCGGTCCGGCGACGGTGCATACGTCGCCATAAGCTGGGAAGAGGCAGACGCCCTCCTCGCCGACAAGCTGGGAGCCGCCAAGGGTTCCTTCGCCTGTGTATCCGGCGATGAAACAGGCACCATAAACGAAGTTCTTTCCGCCCTCACCGCGCGTGCAGGCTCGCAGAACTTCTACCTCATGCCCTCCGAAATCCAGCCCGCCGCCAAGGCCCTTGCCGCCATGGGCGGAGAAGGCCAGTTCGGCTACGACATCGAAAACAGCGACTACGTCCTCGCCATCGGCGCAAACATCCTTGAATCGTGGGGCACGGCCATCCGTAACCGCGCGGCCTTCAAGGAAGCGCACCCCCACGGACAGGAACCCACCGTACCCTACGTGTACGTGGGAGCCGTTCAGGGCAACACCGCCGCAGGCGCAGACAAGTGGATAGCCATCAAGCCCGGCACAGAAGGCGTCTTCGCCCTCGGCCTCGCCCACCTGCTCATCAAGTCCGGCGCAAGCTCCTATGCCTCCGACTTCAGCGAATTCGCATCGCTGGCCGCTGGCTACACCCCTGAAAAGGTGGCAGAGCTTACCGGAGCCAGCGCAGAAGGCATCAAGGCCCTCGTCGCAGAACTGCAAAAGGCCCGCCGTCCGCTGGTCATCACCGGCTCCGAATTCGGTCAGGGCACCCCCGTGGGCACCGTGGCTGCGGGCATGGCCGTAAACCTGCTGCTCGGCGGCCTGAACCGCCCCGGCGGCGTCAAGCTCCTTCCCGTTGCCGCTCCGGTGGTCAGCTCGGCCCTCAGCCGCGCACAGATGATGGAGAAAGACTTCGTGGCCTACCTCTCGCGCATCAACGCGGGCAAGGAAAAGGCTCCCGAAGCCATGCTCTTCTACGAAGCAAACCCCGCCTACGGCCTGCCGCAGGCAGACAAGATGACAGAAGTGCTGGCGCAGGTGCCTTTCAAGGCCACCTTCACCACCTTCCTTGACGAAACCGCCATGCTCTGCGACCTCGTGCTGCCCGTTCCCATGGGTCTCGAGCGTCTGGATGACGTGGCAACTCCCTACGGTTCCGGTTCGGCCCTGTACTGCCTCGCCCGCCCCGTTGCCCCCATGCCTGCCAACGTCCGTCCCGCCGCCGATTACATCCTCGGCCTTGCGGGCACGCTGGGATACAGCCTCGGATTCGGCAAGTGGGAAGACGTGCTCAAGGCCAAGGCGCAGGCCATGGGTGCCAACTGGAAGAGCCTCATGGCAGGCGAAGTGTTCGTCAGCACCGAAACGGTGAGCGCAAGCCTCTCCTTCGGCGCAGACCTCATCGCCAAGAGCGTCACCGCCAAGACTGCAGAAGGCGACTTCGCGCTTGCCCCCGTGCACAAGCTGAACATGGGCACGGCAAAAACCGCCCTTCCGCCATACAACAACAAGACCATCCGCCGCTGGGAACTCCAGGGCAGTGAAATCTATGTGGCGATGAACGGTGCCACCGCCCGCAAGCTCAATGTCTCCAAGCACGACAAGGTTGTGGTGAGCAACAAGAGCGGCAGCATTGTCGCCCGCGTGAACGTCTTCGAAGGCATCATGAGCGACACCGTTGCCGTTCTGATGGGCCTCGGCCACACTGCCTTTGACCAGTTCAGCAAGGGCAAAGGCGAAAACGTCATGCAACTGCTGACCGTCGGCTTTGAACCCGGTTCGGGCCAGTCCGTCTGGACCATGGCCGGCGTCAACATCAGCAAGGCATAAGGGACGAGCGTCATGGAAGTAAAAGAATTCAAAGTAAGATGGGTAATGGCCATCGATATCGACAAGTGCACCGGTTGCGGAGCCTGCATGGTTGCATGTCAGGCAGAAAACAACCTCGCACCTGTTGAAGATGCCTCCTTCAAACTCAGAGTCATGAACTGGCTGGTGGTCTACGAACTGAGCAACAAGCAGCCGTTCCCGGATCACGACATAGCCTACCTGCCCCGCCCCTGCATGCAGTGCGGCAATCCGCCCTGCGTTTCGGTCTGCCCCGTCATCGCGACAGACAAGAACGAAGAAGGCGGCATCGTCAGCCAGGTCACGCCCCGCTGTATCGGTTGCCGGTACTGCATGGCGGCATGTCCCTACCATGCCCGCTACTTCAACTGGTTCGACCCCTCCTGGCCCGAAGGCATGGAAAAGGTCCTCACCCCGGATGTCTCCGTACGTCCGCGCGGTGTGGTCGAAAAGTGCACCTTCTGCCACCATCGCTTCATGCAGGCCAAGGACAAGGCCATCGTGGAAGGACGCGATCCCGAAGCACTCAATGACGGCGATTACGTCACCTCCTGCGCAGAAGCCTGTCCCAACGGCGCCATCGTGTTCGGCGATGTGAACAATCCCGACCACGCTGTGTACGAACTGGCCCGCTCGCAGTATGCCTGCAGGCTGCTCGAGCGTCTGCACGCGGATCCGCAGGTGTACTACATCAGCCGCCGCGAATGGGTTCGCCGCCAGTTGGACAACTATCTGGAAAACGAACAGGTCAAGGGGTAGAATACCATGGAAAAGAACTACTCTCTTCCCGCAGACCATGACCTCTTCCCGGAAGGCGTTCAGCGCTGTTCCCTCATGAAGTTCATGGGCTGGCTGGGTTTTGTCGGCATATTCGCCCTGTGGGGCCTCTACGCCGCGTTCCGGGTGCTCAGCAACGGCCTTGGCGAAACCGCCATGGACGACTACTTCGGTTTCGGCCTCTGGATCACGTTCGACCTCGCCGTCATCGCACTGGGCGCAGGCGCGTTCTTCACAGGTCTGCTGCGCTACATCCTGAACATTGATCCGCTCAAAAACATCATCAACCTCACGGTCATCGTGGGCTTCATCTGCTACTCCGGCGCCATGCTCATTCTGGTGCTGGATATCGGTCAGCCCATCCGTGCATGGTTCGGCTACTGGCACGCCAACGTACACTCCATGCTCACAGAAGTTATCTTCTGCATCACGTGTTACTGCATCGTGCTGATCATCGAATACATCCCGCTGATCTTTGAACAGAAGCAGCTGAACCGCATTCCGCTGCTGCGTCACATCGCGCACAACCTGCACGTCATGATGCCCCTGTTCGCCGGTATCGGCGCGTTCCTGTCCACCTTCCACCAGGGCTCCCTCGGCGGCATGTACGGCGTGCTCTTCGCCCGTCCGTACATCTACCGCGAAGGCTTCTTCGTGTGGCCGTGGACCTTCTTCCTGTTCGTCATCTCCGCTGTGGCATCCGGCCCGGTCTTCACCGTGCTCATCGCCACCATCATGGAGAAGTTCGGCGGTAAAAAGCTGGTCAGCTGGGAAATCAAGTCCCTCATGGGCAAGATCGCCGGTGCCATGCTGTTCGTGTACCTGATCTTCAAGTTCGCAGACACCTACGCATGGATCAACAACGTGCTGCCCGCGGCGGGCCTCACCTTCGACCAGAACTTCTACAGCACCATCTACGGTCAGTGGCTGCTCTGGGCGGAACTGGGTCTGTGCGGCGTCATTCCCTGCATCATCCTGCTCACGCCCAGCCTGCGCAACACCCCTTCGCTGTTCTACACGGCGGCGATTCTGGACTGCGTCGGCATAACCATCAACCGCTACGTATTCACCGTGCAGGCGCTGGCCATGCCCGTCATGCCCTTCGACTCGTGGGAAACATACAACCCGAACTGGGCTGAATGGGGCGCATGCGCGCTTATTCTCGCATACGGTGCCATCGTGCTCTCCCTCTCCTACCGTTACCTGCCGGTCTTCCCGCAGGAACGGAAACTGAATGCGACTAAGGCATAGGCCATAGTCTCAGATAACGGCATAAGCTCAAAGTAAGTTGGACCCCGGCACGGCCCCCACCCGTCCCGGGGTTCTTCTTTTGTCCCGCGCCCCGCTCCCCCCTCTCCTCCCCCCTTCCCGAATCGGCTCCGCAATCTGTTCCGGCACACCGCCCATGCCGCCTGCACCATCCGGCTTTTCCTGGCAGCCCCCTTGACAATGTAATAGCTATTACATACTAGTGTTACATGAACAACAAGTGGATCATCTTCTCCTACTCCATCGCGGCAAACAAAAGCTCGGAGCGCGTGCGTTTCTGGCGGCGGGTGAGTGCGGTCGAGGCCGTGCAGCTCAAGACCTCGCTGTACGTCCTCCCCCGCCAGGATTCCCTCCTTGAGCATGTCACATGGCTCATGCGCGAGGTGGAAGACGCCGGGGGCGAGGCCGCCTTCTTCCTGTCGGAAAACGTCCACACCCTGTCGCAGTCTGAGGTGCAGAACCTCTTCACGCGACAGAGCAATGCCGCCTATGCGGCCCTGCGGGAAAAGGCACGCCTCGCCGTTACCACGCTCTCAGCCCCGGAAGCAGACTCACCCGCCGCTCAGGCACGCACCGCGTTCCGGAAACTCCGGCGCGAGCTGGATGCCATACGGGGCACGGACTACTTTCCCTCAGGGGAGTTTGAGCGCACGCAGCGCGAGCTGGATTCGCTGGAAGAAGGCTTTCTGG
>CAYRLL010000177.1:0-4708 GCA_964425115.1 uncultured Desulfovibrio sp.
TGCACCCCGCATTAGCGAGATAAATCCGTTTTTTGACTTCAGACTCGGCTTTACAAAAATCCGTTTTTCGAAAAAACACGGTTTGTCAGCTATCTGGAAACTCCCGCGCACCGATGGTACGCGGGAGTTTTTGGCGATGCGTGTATATTGGGTTATGCCGGAGCCGGAAAAGCGATGCTCGGCCCTTAGTCCAGAACAATGACCACCCGGCAGTCGGCAAGCACGGCTTGGGAGGCAAGCCGCCGCAGAAGCACGGCGTCTGCCTCCGAGACGACAAGATTGGTCCGCGCCTTGCCCCGGACGCCCACAGGCCGGATAACCGCAGGATTGGCTCCCACCCGTCCGAGAACCGGGGCTCCTTCCGTTGTCCGGGCATACCCTGCTATGCCGTTCTGTACGGCGGTTTCGCGGTTTGCCAGACGGGAACCGTAGACATCGCTTCCCGACTCGTCCTGCACTACGGGAACCAGAGCGGGACGCGCATCCAGCCCGCGCGCATCAATCAGCACTCCGGTAAAGGGACCTGTCTGTGCCACTGCGGCCATACGCGGGGCAGAGGCATTTGCATCCGGCACTGCAGGCACTCCGGGAACGACCGGCTGAGACACCACAGGGACGACCGGCGATGGCACAACCGGCACGGCAATGTCATGTCCGCCTGTCCCTTCATTCACTGCCGTTCTGCCGTCGGCCCCGGCATTCTGCCGCCCTGCCGTTCTGTTGCCGGGCGCGGTGAGCATGGCTGCAAGTTCGTCCACAGCCGAGAGCTTTGCCTTTTCCCCTGCCTCTGAAGACGGGGCAGGCGGAACCTGCGGCGCAGAAACCGGCCGGGCATGTATATTGGGAACGGACGGCTGCGATGCCGCATTTCCGGTCATGCCGGGACGGGAAAACATAAACGGCATATCCGGGGAGAACAGGGCGTTGGAAAGCCCTCCGCGCAGGCTCATGCCCACCACAACCTCCACCGAACCGTCGGACATCTGGGCCGTGTCCAGAATCTGCGAGTTCTGCAAAATACCGCGCACCCGTTCCAGCACCCCGTCGTTGCCGTTCATGGCATCCTGTACGGTGGCCTCTGCCGTTACCTGCACGGACCGTACAACGGCCAGCAGGTTACGGCGGGCTTCCACCGTGGCGGCACGCACGGCCAGCGATTGGGCCTGCGCAAGGCTTACGGCGTTGGGCGAAGGCACGCCCACGCCCTTGGCTGTAACGTAGCCCGTCTGCCAGTTCACGGCACCGGCATCCAGCCCCTGTGTATAATCCGCGTAATCGGTATCCTGAGCGAACGCCTGCACAGCAAACAGAAGCAGGCATGCAGCGAAAGCAGCCAACGGTTGCAACCGCATGAAGTTCCCCCTTATTGACAATCCGTTCTGTTCCGGCCCCGCATGATGCGGGCCGGAAATGTCGATCACATAGCAGAGCACCTACCCTACAGGTGCCCTTTCTGCAAACAGAATCTACCCCGATGCACACCACTGTGACGGCCACACCATGCTCCTCCCATAATCCACCCAACATCACGCTGACGCCGTGAGCATGATGCAGTGACACAAAAATTCCCATTGACGGCACTAGTGCGCACCGCTAACAGTTGCGCAGGCAACAGACAGGCTTACCCATGGCCTGCAGATTCTCTGCGACAGCATGGTCGCGCGCATCGCCCGGCCACACATCCGGGGAGCATGACAATGCCCCCCTGCCCGACACGCCCCCTGTTGACGTGCCACCGCGATCACCCCCAACCCGGCAACGCCTTTTTTCACATGACCAACTTCATTCTCATTCTCATGCTTGCGGGCTTTCCCGCTCTTTCCACGGATATGTACCTGCCCGCCATTCCCACCCTGTGCACCATATGGGGTATACCGCTGGCACAGGCAAACCTGTCGCTGGTGGTCTTCTTTGTCTGCTTCAGCGCGTTTCTGCTGGTGCACGGCCCGCTTTCCGACCGGTTCGGCCGCCGCCCCGTCCTGCTCTGCGGCGTTACGCTGTACATAGCCGGATGCCTGCTCTGCGCCGCCGCAAACTCCATATCCATGCTCATAGGCGCGCGCATGATTCAGGCCGTGGGGGCTGCTGCGGCATCCGCCCTGTCACTGGCCCTTGCCAAGGACCTGTATGAAGGCAACGACCGCAAGAAGCTGCTGGCATACATAGGCGTTATTGTGCCGCTGTGCACCATGGCCGCTCCCACCGTGGGGGCCATGATGCTCTCGTTTTTCTCATGGCGGGCCATCTTTCTGTCGCAGGGCATTCTGGCCCTTGCCGCGCTGTACGGCTCGTTCCTGCTCCGGGAGCCGCTGGACGAACGGGGCACAGGCGGAGTGCGCGAAGCACTGGGCCGCTACCGCGACCTTATGCGCAACAGGGCCTACATGAAGTACGCCGTATCGTTTTCCATGCTGGGGTTCGCCTTTTTCGGGTTCATTGCCGCATCGTCCGACATCTACATCACCGGATTCGGCATGTCCGCCCAGACCTACGGCGCATATTTCGCCTTCAACGCGGTGGCGCTCATGTGCGGCTCGCTGCTCTGCTCACGCCTGTGTGTCAGCTTTGACTCGCGGCCCATTCTGCTCACCTCCGTTTCCGGTATGCTGATTGCCGCGGGAGCCATGTTCCTGCTGGGCGGAGGCACGCCCATGCGGTTTGCCCTGCCCATGTTCGCCTACACCTTCTTTCTGGGCATGAGCCGCCCCCTGAGCAACCACATGATTCTGGAACAGGTGAACAGGAACTCCGGCACGGCCGCATCGCTGCTCACGTTTTTCTTCTTCCTGTGCGGTGCCGCCGCCATGGAGCTTGTCTCGCTGGACTGGACATCCAAACCTTCAGTCATTGCCGTGCTGGGCTTCTGCGGCGCGGTTGTGCCGCTGGCACTGCTTGTCTTCCAACGCACAACAGGCAACACCGTGCCCCCAACCGCTGCGTGAGAGACAGCCCCCTTACGCCGCCCCTTGCGCTCTTCGCAGGATTGACCAGACCAAACGCGAACGCCCCGGATATGCAACATATCCGGGGCGTTCGCGCGCCTGAGCACATGTGCCGCCCGCACGGTATTCATCCGCAGGCACGGCGCTAAACGTTTTTACACGTCCAGCCTCTCCAGCGCGGCAGCAAGATGCTGAATCCATATATCCACAAACCCGCTGTACTCTGCCACGCCGGTAAGCACGGGCAGGCATTCCATGCCCGCTCCTTCGAGGCGGGACTTCCATGACTGCGGCTCATCGCCCGCCATATCGCGCCGTGCGTGCCTTCCCACCACAGAGAGCAGGGGCAGCAGCCATACGCGCCCCCTTCCCGCCGCTTGCAGCAGGGGAAGCAGGTCGTCGATAGTGTGGTTGCCGTCCATGGTGCCGATGAATATACGGCTGTCCCTGTCCCGTACAGCGCGGGACAGGTCTTCATAGCGTGAATCGCCGGAATGCCATGTGCCGTGCCCCATGAACACCACCGCCTCCTGCGGTGTCCGCTGCGGCGGCAGATGCCGGAGCATGGCTGCGGCAGCCTGAGCCACATCGGCATCTGAATGCAGCAGCGGGCTGCCCACCACCACATTGCTCAGCCTGCCCTGCTCACGCATGGCGGCTCCATCGGCCAGCAAATCCTCGTACTCCACACCGGGAATGATGTGCAGGGACTGCACGGCCACGTGGGTATACCTCTCGAACCCCATCTTTTCCAGAGCCTTGCGTACCGAATCTGTTTTCACGCGCTGCTCCGCAAGACGGTCGCGGATGAGTTCGGAGGTAAACGCCCAGCGCACGTTCACGCCGGGAAACGCGGAACGCACCCGTTCGTCCACCAGAGAAAGGGTGTCGTTGGCCTGTTTGCTGTTTGCGCCAAAGGCCACCAGAAGAATGCCGCGCTTCATGCCAGAGTAGTCCTCGTTGGGGGAACCGGCGGCCAAAGGCGGCACAACCGGGTGAATAGTCTGAAAAAATACGTCAACCGGCAGGTAATGGCAAGCACCATGCGAACGAGCCTTCTGCCGCCCGCGCAGCCGCAGCCATGCGCAAAACAGACCCGCGAGGGCATGGCAGCCATTTGACCATCGCTCTGCCAAGGAGTACAAGGGGCCATCCACAAACCTCCAGCCAGGGGCGACCATGCGACTTCTTGTTACCGGCGGCTGCGGCTTCATAGGCACAAACTACATCCGCCATCTGTTCAAAACCGACACCGACGCGGTTGTCGTCAATGTGGATAAGCTCACCTACGCAGGCAATCCGCTGAACCTGCGGGGTATTGAAGAACGCCACGGGGGCACCCGCTACTTCTTTGAGCAGGCGGACATAGCCGACCCTGCCGCCATGAAGCGCATTCTGGAAGAGTACGCCGTGGATGCCATAGTCAACTTTGCGGCGGAAACCCACGTGGACCGGTCCATAAACGACCCTGCCCCGTTCATCACCACCAACGTGATGGGCACCCAGAACCTGCTTTCCGCCGCGCGCGCCCTGAACGTGCCCCGGTTTGTGCATGTTTCCACCGACGAGGTGTACGGCGACTTAGGCCCGCAGGACCCGCGCTTTACCGAAGAGACCCCCCTGCGGCCCAGCAGCCCTTATTCCGCCTCCAAGGCAGCGGCGGACATGCTGGCTCACGCCTTTTTCCGCACCTACGGCTACCCCGTGTGCATCACCCGCTGCTCCAACAACTACGGACCGTACCAGTTTCCCGAAAAGCTCATCCC
>CAYRLL010000178.1:0-4585 GCA_964425115.1 uncultured Desulfovibrio sp.
GTTTCCACGCTCATGTTCATCATTTCCGCCATGGGCAGGGTAATGGGCAGGCTCAGTGCCACGGCGGCGGAGTTGCTCATCATGCTTGAGAGGAAGGAGCCGAAGAAGCCCATGCCGTAGTAGGTGATAAAGGCGTTGTGCCCTTCCAGCAGAGGAATGAGAGATTCTGCCAGATACTTGCCGAGGCCGGACTGAAGCATTGCCTCGCCCAGCGAGACGCCGGAGCCGAAGACGATCCACGATTCCCACGGGAACTTGTCGCAGATGGTCTTGAAGGATACCCAGCCGGGCGCGCAGAAGAAGGCAAGGGCAATGGCCGCTACAACGCTTACGTGCCAGCCGGTGAGGTCGCCGAGGAACCAGAGGATGAAGGCGGCGGAGAAGACCAGCGAAACGCCCAGTTCAGCCGCGCTCATCTTGGGCATGGATTCAATCTTCACGGAGGCGGGCAGTTCCACTTCCTTGGGACGGAAGATGGCGTAGCATATGGCCCAGGTGGCAAGGGCGGTGAGTATGCACACAGGGAATTCAATGATGGCGTACTTCAGGAAGCCTATCTTTACTGCCACACCCGTGGTTTCAAGAATGTACTTCTGGGTAATGTCCACGGCAAGGGCGCAGCGTCCGCCGCCGAGCAGCGTGCCAAAGCCCCCGGCAGATGCCGCCAGCGGGATGAGAATGATGAAGAACTTGCTCAGGTTGTTACTCTTCTTGGGGGTAATGCCCATGGCGTGGAAGATGGGCAGAATGGCAAAGAGCATAATAATGGTGATGGTGGCATCGTGGAAAATGGAGGAGAGAATGGTGCTGCTCACGGCTATGAAGAAGCTCAGCTTCTTCACGTTGGTTCCCGCGAACCGCAGAATCCAGAAGAGCAGGCGCTTGGCCAGACCCACTTCGTTGAGCACCACGCCGAACATGATGATCATCATGACGAACATGACCGCTTGGTTTGCGTATGGCGCCCAGGCGGCGGAACTCTTAGTCACCTTGAGCATGATCATCAGCGCGGTGGCGAGCAGGGCCGTCACGCCGATGGGAATGGCTTCAGAAACCCACAGGAACACCACGGGAAGTAGTATGGCCGCCAACCTGTGACCTTCCAGCGGTAAGCTGTCCGGCTTCGGCAGTAGCAGAATCAGTGCGCCGAGTCCCAGAGCGATAAGCAGTTTTATGACCATGGACCGGGTGGACTGGGTAGGACCCTGCGGCTCTTCCTCATGGACAATCAGTTCATTGGGGGAATGGTCCCGTACGTCTTGTGCGCTCATGAAAGTTCTCCTTTATGATGCTCTTTCAGCAGTCTTGCGGTGAGTGCGCGCCGGGTTAAAGGCGGCAGGTTTCCTTGATTCTGCGCCCTATCTCCCGGTAGACGTCGGAGAAGCGCAACATACCCACAAGTTTGTTCCCGTCCATGACAAACAGCGAATCATGCCTGAACATGACGAATATATGGAAGGCGTTGTTCAGGGATTCTTCCAGATCAATAATCTGCGAACTTTTGGGAGACTGGATGAAATCGCGTACCAGCACATCCTTGGCAGTGGTGCACAGGTCATCCAACGGCTTTGCCCACAGCACGGACTGATCGCGCATGGACTGGATAACGTAGTCAAAGTTGCCCACAAAGGCGCTTGCCTGTTCATTGAGCAACTTGTCGTAGTTGGGTTCCAGCCCGCGCACCACATCAATGGGTGACAGCTTGCCCACCACCTTGTTCTCACTGTCAGTCACAAGCAGAATGCGCTGTTCGCGCTTGCCCGAAATGTAGTCCTCCTGCGCCCGTTCCAGAGCGATAACAGCGCCCGCCAGCGTAGCTGTCTCTGATATGAGAGGAAACTTGGCTATGGGAACCATCAGATTTTTCACTTTTTCATACATGACTGGTGCTCCTTTCGTACTTCCGTGGGCTGTCAGAGCCGCCCGCGGTGCTGCTGGGGGAGGTATCCCCTCTGCCTCCGACACGTTCCATGCCAAGCCCTTATCAATGGTCATGCCAAGTGAATGGTGCACGATATGAATTGTCGATGTAACTAGTTGTAATAAAGTGATAAATTTTTTGTTATTCTTTTCACAAGATGGTGTCGTGCAATGGCTTTCCGCCGGAAGGGCAGATCCACGGCACGGGCAGGCGGGGGTGATGCACGATTGTGCTGTCGGGAACAGGGGAAAATTGCACGATGCGTGATGTTTGTTGCATGATGCGTGATGATAAATCGCTATTTTGCCGGGATTCAGCCCTGCTTGTGCATGATTCCGCCGGTCATATTGCATGACAGGCGGCCCCTGGTGTCTTTTCAGGAAGGCTTATGCACGATGGAGGGGCTGGCAGCAGGTGTTTTTTGCACGATGTGCAGGAGCCGTGTCAGCCGTGTCAGCTCATTCAGAGCAGTTTGCCTGACTCAGCATTTTCACTGGTATGTCGGCATGTTTCCTGTCATGTGCTGTGCGGTTTGGAGAAGGGAACGCCGGCGGGAGGAGTGCCATGCCTGACGGTAATGGCAGATGTGCGTGTCCGGCAGGTGCGGCCGGGAACGGCGGGGGGAGAGGGAGCGAACGAACGGTTACTGGTACCTGCTGCGTATGGCAAGGATGACGTCATGTATCTGCAGAAACGCTTCCGTCACTTCCGGGTCAAAATGCGTGCCGGTGTCTTTTTTGATAATGTCCAGCACCTTTTCCTCCGGGAATGGTTCCTTGTACGAACGGGGCGATGCCAGCGCGTCATACACGTCTGCCAGCGCGCATATGCGGGCAGCCAGAGGGATTTCGTCTCCTGCCTTGGAGGCAGTGCCAAGGTGCGGCTCACCCTCAAACAGGGCATCCACAAATCCGGGGTAGCCGCCGCCGCTCCATTTTTCGTGATGGTTCAGGGCAATGTCGCGGCACATGGCGTCTAAGTCCGATGTGGAATTTTCGAACAGGCGGGCACCGTAAACGGTGTGCATTTTAATAACGTCAAACTCCTCGCCGGTGAGCTTGCCGGGTTTTTTAAGAATGGAGTCCGATATGCCCACCTTGCCCACATCATGCAGCATGGCGGCAAGGCGGAGCAAGTCCTTGGTGCGCTTCAGTTCCTTCACCGGAACCCCCTTGTTCAGGGCGTAGCGGTGGTAGATTTCCGCGCAGTAGGCGCCCACGCGCTGAACATGCGCGCCGGTCTCCGTGGGGTCGCGCAGTTCCGCCATCTTCATCATGCGCAGGATGAGTTCGCGGGTCATTATGCCTCGTTCTATGGCAATGGCGGTGTTGTTGGCGAACAGGGGAATATACGTCTGCGCTGTGCGGTCAAAGGGCACGGAGCGTCCTGCGGCGTCTTTGGCATTTATTATCTGCATCACGCCCACAAGCTTGCCCTGCGCTATCTTCAGCGGAATGGTGAGTATGGATGTGGTCTTGTAGCCCGTCGCCTTGTCATAGGAAGGGTTGAACTTGAACGGCAGCGAAGGGTCCAGCGTATAGGCATCGTCAATGATGAGCGTTTCGCCGGAAAGAGCGGAATAGCCAACAATAGAGCCTTCCGTAATGGGAACGGCAAAGTTGGAATACACAGCCGCGTTGGTGGCGTCTTTGGCAAAAAGGGTGTCGTTGTGCACGTAGCTGAAGCGCAGTTTGTCGTCCTCCACCAGAAAAATGGAGCCTGCGTCCGCGTTGGCGAGGGCGCGCACCTCTGTGAGGGTGCGGTCCAGAATCGTGTCCACGTCCTTAAGCTGGTTCAACTCATCGCTTACCCGCAAAAAACTGCATATCATGGCTTCCGCATCTGAAGGGGCGGGTTGTGCGGCCGTTTCCTGCCCGGCACATCCTGCTGCGGACGATATCGGAAAGGCGTGGTTGCGGACATCGTTCTTCTTGTCAGACATGGAGTCAGCCTCCGGAGTTGAAACCGGGCGGGTGTACGCGCCTATGCAGTACAGAATCCCCGTTCCGCCTGTGCATTGGGGGCGCTTCCCGTTGCGGCTTCCGGCTCAGGCAAAGGCCGGACGCAGCACTCTATTGCACGAGAGTACACGGTAGCTCATATGCCGTTCCCATGGCAACAGGACAGAAGCAAAAAAGGCGTGATATCGTTTGCCTTCCGCTATGCTTCACCCACAAAAAGCGGCTTGCCCGGCATGGGCTTCCCGGCGGTGTGAAACGCCTTTTCCAGCAGAATGCGTATGGCCTGCTGCCCCGCCTCGCCCAGCTCCATGCTGAAGTCGTTCACAAAGGTGGCTATGTGGCGGTCAATAACCGCGTCGTCCATTTCCTGCGCATGGCTTTTTATATACCCCCGTGCTTCCTCCGGGTGCTCCCGCACAAAGGCCAGACTGCGGCGGATGGCATTTTCCAGCGCAAGGGCTGCCTCCTCTCCCGCATCGCGGCGCACGGCAATGGCCCCCAGCGGAATGGGCAGGCCGGTTGTGTCTTCCCACCAGCGACCCAGGTCGAAAAGCTGTTCCAGCCCGTACCGCCCGTAGGTGAATCGTCCCTCGTGGATGACCAGCCCCGCCGCCACATCACCCCGCGCCACGGCGGGCATAATCTCGTCAAACACCATCTCCACCCGCTCTCCCTTGTGCACGTCATGCAGCGAGAGCAGCAG
>CAYRLL010000179.1:0-4574 GCA_964425115.1 uncultured Desulfovibrio sp.
CGTTTTGGTACTGACTATGTTGTCAGATTGAGCCTGAGGCCGACATGGTATTTTCATAAGGACTGAATCATGGCAGAAAAGAAAGCCCTCATCGTTATCGCCCCCGCCGCCCAGCTCTCCGGTGCCTCCGTGGAAAAGATGCTCAAAAAGGGCGCGGCCTTCACCAACTTCTCCGCAGGAGACGTCATCGACGCAGCCGTGGCCGCAGAGACCGTCACCAGCCTGCAGCCGCAGGATGTTGCCGCAGCAGTGGAAGGCGGCGTGGCTCTCGGCGTGGTCACTCTCGCCGGGGCAGACGCAGCCGCTCTGGATTCCGCGCTGGCAACCGTTCTGGACGCCGCAGACCGCAAGACCGTCATCGCCCTCGTGGCAAAAGACGCCCTCGTCCTGCACGGCGCAGGCATCAACGCCAAGGCCGGCAGCGTTGCCCGTCCCGCATGTGCCAAGGATGTCATCCCCACCCTTGCCTACATCACCGACTTCCCCATCACCGATGCCTGCACCGGCTCCATCCTGTATCAGGCCCTCAAGAGCCCCAACCTCAAGCTGGACGAAATAACCAAGCTCAAGGAAGCCCTCATCCGCATGGAAGGCGCCCTTGCCCGCGACAACCGCGAGCCTTGGGACAAGCACGACTGCGCCTAGCCGCACCGCGCCCTTGCGTTATCAAAAAAGCGGGAGTCATCCCGCTTTTTTTGTTCCCGCTGTCATGCTTCCGCGCCCGTCCCGCTTCCCGCACCACCCATACCCTTCCGCACAAAAAGGCCCCGGATGTCCGCAAGAACATCCGGGGCCGTTGCATTCCACCTGACCGGGCCGGGCCGGACCGGACTGAACCAGACTGGGCCAGACTGGGCCGGATTGGGCAGCAATGGACCGGGCCGCACAACAGGCGCAGACCGGCGCAATCAGCGTTACTGCACGCCTGCCTCTGCCTTCAAAGCCCGGATAAGACCGGCAACCTCTTCAGACTGCTCCCGCAGTTCGCTCATAATCGTCAGCGATTCCTGCACACTGCGCGCGGTATCCATGGTAATGCCGTTAATTTCCACAATGGCGCGGTTAATCTCCTCACTCGCCGCAGACTGCTGCTCCGCCGCCGTGGCAATGCCCAGAATCCGCCCTGCGGAATCATCCGTCCCGGCCACTATCTCCCGCAGCACCAGACCGGACCTGTCAGACATCTCCACCGCAACGGCAAGCTCCTTCATGGTCAGTTCCATGGCGGCGATATTGCTTCCTGCCACCTGCTGGATGGCCCGGATGTTCGCTCCCACTTCCTTGGTCGCCCCCATGGTCTTCTCGGCAAGCTTGCGCACCTCGTCCGCCACAACGGCAAACCCGCGTCCCGCCTCACCCGCGCGGGCCGCCTCTATGGCCGCGTTCAGGGCCAGCAGGTTCGTCTGGTCGGCAATATCGTCAATAACGGTCATTATGGTCCCGATGGTCTGCGTCTGGCTGCCCAGTTGCGCCATGGTCGTCCGCAGCTCTTCAGAGCGCGCCCAAACGGCATTCAGGGTCCGGATGGAACCCTCCACCACCCCGGCCCCTTCCTGCGCCTTATCCTTGGTCTCAGAACTTTTACGCGCCGCGCCCGTCGCATTCTGCGCCACCTCCAGCACCGTGGCGTTCATCTCGTCCATGGCTGTGGCTGTGGCTGCAATGCGGTCCTTCTGGGCATCGGTACCCCTGCGCACCTCTTCAGACTGCGCCGCTATCCTGTCAAGCACGGAGCTTATGCGCTGCACCACATGCTGCAGCTTGTCCGCAGCCTGCAACATGCCCTCCGCCCGCGCCCTGTCCGCCCGGGCTCTGGCCTCCTCGGCCTCGGCCATGGCCCGCTCCGCCTGCACCGTCTTGTCCCTCGCCACATCCACCTGCTGTCCAATCTCGGCTATGTTGGCCTGCAAGGTGGCCGCCATGGCGTTCACCGCAGTCTGCATGGTGGCTATTTCGTCCCTGCCCTTCACGGGAACACGCACGGCCAGGTCGCCTTCGGCAATGCGGTTCACGGCCTGTGCGGTCTCGCGTATGGGCCGCGCAATAAACCCGGCAATAAGCCACACCACAAGCATTGCCACAAGCAGGCTGCCGCCGCCCACAAGGCCGGAATGCAGCGCCATGGCGTTTGCCTGCGCATAGATGAGCGATTCGTTCACAGAAATATTCACGCACCACTGATCACCGCCCTCGCCAAAGGTCACAGGCACAAAAATCCGCAGCACCCCCGCGTCCGAAAGATGAAAGGGCACCCCTTGTTTCATGCGCTGCAACACCGTGCCCGCATCGGCGTAGACCTCACTGATGGGCTTGCCTATCAGGTCGGGCCTGTCGGTTTTTCCCGCTATGGTCCCGCTCTGCGTAATCAGCAGCACGTCCGCCCGTTCGCCCCAGAACTCAACCGTATCGGCCAGCTGCTGTACAAAATCCGCAGCCAGATCAATGCCGGATACGCCAAGAATCCTGTCCTGCACCCGCAGCGGCACGGTCAGGCTTATCATGGAAACCTTCTGCCCCTTCATTTCATATACGGCAGGGTCCATCACGGCTTCACGGCCTGTATCGCGCGAATGCGTATACCATGCGCCGGAATCGGGATCAGCGACAATGGCTTGCAGATGCAGGCCACCCACACGGTTCCAGTACGGCAGAAACCGCCCGGAAGACGTACTGCCGTCCGTATCCGCAAAGGCGGCGTCACTGCCGTCAAAGGCATTCGACTCCCATCCCGTCCACACGCCGAGAAAATTCCCGTTCCGCACGGCCAACTGCCGCTGCATACCGACAATCTGCTCCCGGCCCGGCCTGCCTTCCTGCATCATCAGCCCTTCAATGGCCTGCGCCAGATTGCGCGCGGCATCCAGGCCGGCGGCTATGCCGCTGCGAATGTGCAGCGATTCAATCACCGCCTGCCCTGTCGCTTCTGCCACTGCGCTCTTGAGCGCACTGTCCCGCGTCACCATCGCAAAATAGCCGATAACGGTAACCATGGCCGCCACAAGGCATAGGCCCGCGCCCGAAATAATCTTCCCCTTTATGGATCGAAAACTGTGCACGCCATCTCCTCCCTGTTCCTTTCCGGTCCCTCAGACATGCCCGCCAGCCGCACTCAATGGTCCCCGCCGCATTGCCGCAAAATGCCAGTCCCCCGCGCGGAAGCCCCGCGCCCCCTGCAAACAGGGCCTGAACACTTCCCGCACCCGGCACCGCACCGTTCCATGAGTGGTTCGCAGAAAAAAACGTCCAGCCGCCACCGGCTGACACGCCATGCCCGCAACAGAACCGCCAGTGCGACAAAAACGTCGCCAACGCGACACGACTGTCGGAGCCGACTCATCGCCCGCGCAGAAACTCCTGCCACCATCGCAGATCAGGCCGCACAAAAAACAAAGCCCGCTGCCCCGCCACAAAATCCCCTGCCCCGCGCGCATAGCTATCAATGCGCCGGAACAGAACATTTCCGCGTCAGGCACCGGCCTTTCCACGAACGGCCAGAGGACAAGGACGTTTCTACCGCAGCCCCCCGCCGCGATATGCCTCATCCTGTATCGAGGCATTGCAAACGGCACACCAAGGGCCGGAAGAGGAAGCCGAAGAGGCCGCGTAACCATCACCCGTCAGGGGCGGTGTGTCAGGTGAATACTATCTCTGTACATTTCGAATAATCTCTCGTGCTTCAGGGGTAAATCGTGTCCCGGTTGCATCAATGGCTAAATCGAGAATGCGTGCAACCTTCGGGCATCCTGTTTTGCTTTCATCTAAACATGCTTCAATGATTAAAGGGCAGTGAAAGGCGGGGGCAACGAGAGAGAACTGCTGGTTTTGCGCAATGGCTAGCCATGATTTCGCTACAAATCTTGAAAGCTCGTCTCCACAACAATCTCTGATATATTCTTGGTTGACAAATTCAAATAGTCTGAACTGGGAGATGAGAATTTCTGATGGAGTGATGTTCTCGCAAGCGAGTAGTTGTAAGGCCGCAGCTGGAGAAGTTGGTAAAACTCTCGTTGGGGTGGAGGAGGGAGTTATGGTGGCCCAAAACAAATCCAGTTGTTGATTCTTTATTCCATGTTTAACAAGGTCTTTTTGCCATATTTCGTAAAGATAAGCTGGCTGTTTAAAATAATCAAGTGATTTTATAGCAAGGGCTGTAAGAAGTCTGATAACCGTGGCTATTGTACTGTTGTTACTCCAGTTGTATTCATTAAAACTTTGCAAATTTATGTAATTGTAAAATAAATTGTTGTCACTATCAAATTCATAAAGTGTTTTTATGGATATTGTAATATTTAATATCATTTGAATTGCATTTTTAAACTGTCGCTTTCTCCATTTGTGCTTAAAAAATTCTATCGTATGAATTAATTGAAAGAAGATAGGTAGCTGCCCCTCCTCGCCGTTAAATCTATTTTGGAAAATACTAAGGCCTGTGTTCCACTTGACGTCCAATTCGCAGAGTATACCCCATGCACTTTCAATCGGTTCGAGTTTAAAATTTTCAAAGTCAGGAAGTGTTTCAAGGTCGCTGAGCATACCAGGCTCTATGTGTGTCTTATGCTCTCTATTAGGGAGGT
>CAYRLL010000180.1:0-4571 GCA_964425115.1 uncultured Desulfovibrio sp.
CACGGCAATCCCTAGCCTTTTCTTTCTTCCCGAAAAAATCAGAGGCCGGGCAGCATACGCTGCCCGGCCTCTTCTCTTTCATTTCCGTATGGGCCTATTCGTCGTCGGAAAGGCCGAAGTGGGCCGCCATGAAGGGGCCGAAGTAGATGCCGTCGTCATCCAGGTCTTCCTCGATGCGCAGCAGCTGGTTGTACTTGGCAAGGCGGTCGCTGCGGCAGAGCGAGCCGGTCTTTATCTGCCCGGCATTCAGGCCCACGGCAAGGTCGGCGATGAAGTGGTCTTCGGTCTCGCCGGAACGGTGCGAAATAACCGTGGAGTAGGCCGCCTGCTTGGCCATCTCTATGGTATCCAGCGTTTCGGTGAGCGTGCCTATCTGGTTCAGCTTGATGAGAATGGAGTTGGCCACGCCCTCATCAATGCCGCGCGCCAGAATGTCCGGGTTGGTCACGAAGATGTCGTCGCCCACTATCTGCACGGTGTCGCCCATCTTTTCCGTCAGCATGCGCCAGCCGTCCCAATCCTGTTCGGCAAGGCCGTCTTCAATGGAGATAAGCGGGTACTTTTTGGCAAAGTCGGCAAGGTAGTCCACCATTTCCGCAGAGGAAAGGATCTTCTTCTCGCCCGCCAGCACGTACTTGCCGTCCTTGTAGAATTCGGAAGCGGCGGCGTCTATGGCAAGGGCGATATCCCGTCCCGGCACGTAGCCCGCCTCTTCAATGGCGCGCAGGATGTACTGGAACGCCATGTCGTGGCTTTCCAGATTGGGGGCAAAGCCGCCCTCGTCACCCACGGAGGTAACGTGGCCGTCCTTGGCCAGCAGCTTTTTAAGGCTGTGGAAGGTTTCCGTGCCCATGCGCAGCGCCTCTGCAAAGGTGGGCGCGCCCACGGGCATGATCATGAATTCCTGAATATCCAGATTGTTGGGGGCATGTTCGCCGCCGTTGATGATATTCATGAGCGGCACGGGCAGCACCTTGGCATTCACGCCGCCGAGATACTGGTACAGCGGCAGGCCGAGAAAGCTGGCGGCAGCGCGCGCGGTAGCCATGGAAACGCCGAGCAGGGCATTGGCACCGAGGCGGTCCTTGTTTTCCGTGCCGTCCACATCCAGCAGAATATTGTCGATATTCACCTGCCGGGTGGCGTCAAGGCCGATGACCGCTTCCGCCAGTTCGCCCACCACGTTGGCAACGGCCTTTTCCACGCCCTTGCCCAGATAGCGGCTCTTGTCACCGTCGCGCAGTTCCAGTGCCTCGCGGGTGCCGGTGGAGGCCCCGGAAGGCACGGCTGCGCGGCCGGAATGGCCCGACTCCAGCGAAACTTCCACCTCAACCGTGGGGTTGCCGCGCGAATCCAGAATTTCTCTCGCCCATACCGAAACGATGGTGCTGCTCATTAGCTCTCTCCTTGTGGACGGCTGCGCCGCCCGTTCTGCCGTTTCGCGGCGCATGGGCCGCCAACGGTTATTGTCCTGTTCCGCCTTCCGTATATAAAAGCCGCAGGCCTTCCAGCAACAGGTCCGGCCTGACATGGTCAAAACATGTGGCCACACGGGCTATGGACACGGCGAACCCGCCCGTTGCCACCACCTCCATGGGACCTTCCAGCACGGTGCGCAGCCGCGCGCACACGCCCTCTGTCATGGAGGCAAATCCGAAGATGAATCCGTGGTTCAGGCTGGTGGAGGTGCACCGCCCCACCACGAGCATGTCTTCTGCCACTTCCAGACTTATGCGCGGCAGCTTGGCCGTGCGCGATGCCAGCGCGCCCGCAGAGGACTTTACCCCCGGACAGATCAGCCCGCCGAGGTAGGCGTTGTCCTGCACGCAGTCAAAGGTTGTGGCAGTGCCGTAGTCCACGGAAACGAGCGAACGCGGCCCCGGATACAGCCTGCGCGCGGCATACGCCGCCACAAGCCGGTCCGCTCCCACCTGCTCCGGATGAGTATACCTGTTTTCCAGCGGCACGGGAATATCTCCCGGGGCGAGCAACAGTTTTTTTCCGAAATACCGGGCGCATGCTTCCCGCATTAGCGGGTCCAGACTGGGCACCACCGAGCTGCCCACGCATGCCTCCACCTGTCCCGGGGCGACCCCCGCGTGACGCAGGGCGTCCAGCAGCCGCAGGCCCATGGAATCGGCAGTCTGGTCCTGATCCGTGGGCAGCACGTAAGAGGTCTGCAACCCCGCTGCCGTGGCAAGCCCCATCTTTACGTTGGTGTTGCCTATATCAAACAGAAGTATCGTCATGGCATCGCGTCTCCGGGCTCACGCGGGCGGGCTTGCTGCCGCCGCGCATGAACCGCCGCCTTTGTGCACAAATCGTGAACTCTCCCTGTCCGACGGCGCAATGATAAAGCACCGCACCGTACCAAGAAAACCGGGCAGCGCATAGCCGCCGCATGCGCCCTTTGCCGCCGCATGCCCAACTCTGCGAAAATGGGGCGGCATGCAGCGGCACCTATCCTCTTTGGCGTGAAATGACAAGCAGATGCGCAGAGTATACTTGCGCAAATGTACGCAACCACTTACAAGGGGTATGTTCCATTACCTTGACAAAGGAGTAGCCCATGTCGCCTGCAGGACTCATTCCTCCGCCTGATGCCATACCTGTCAGCTGGGGATGGCTGGAATCGCTGCTGGTTCTCACGTTTACCGCCCACATACTGCTCATGAACGCGGTTGCCGGCGGAGCGTTTGTCTGCGCCGTGCGCTCCCTGAGCTACCGCTCTGACGGGGCGGTGCGCGAGCTTTCCCACGCGCTGCCCACACTGTTCGCCCTTACGGTGAACTTCGGGGTGGCACCGCTCCTGTTCGCGCAGATGCTGTACGGGCAGTTCTTCTACACCAGTTCCGTGCTCATGGCGGCATACTGGCTCTCTGTGGTCTTTCTCGCCATCGCCGCTTATTACGGCATGTATCTCTTCCAGTATAAATATGATGCATGGACGCACAGCCGCTGGCTCATTGCCATGGTCTGCGCGGTGCTGCTGTTCATGGGCTTCATCTTTTCCAACAACATGACCATGATGCTGCGCCCGGAAGCGTGGCTGGCCTATTTCGGCACGCCGGAAAACCCCGCAGGCGGCACCATGGGCGGAACCATGCTCAACCTGAGCGACCCCGCGCTGCTGCCGCGCTACCTGCATTTCATGGTGGCTGCGCTGGCCGTGGGCGGCCTTACGCTGGCCCTGCTGTTCGATCACCGCCTGCGCAAGGGCACTGTTGCGCCGGAAGAGGCAGGCCGCCATATCCGCTTCGGAATGATGTGGTTCACCGTGGGCACCGCCTCGCAGCTGCTGGTGGGCAGCGCGTTCCTCGGCTCCCTGCCGCTGGAAATCCGGCAGCTCTTTCTGGGGGCCTCCACCTTCCATACCGGAGCCTTCGCCATTGCGCTGGTCTGCGTGGCCATAACCCTGCACTACAGCGTGCGCAACCGCGTTTTACCCACCGCCGTGGCACTGGCCTGCACCGTTCTGGCCATGTCCGTGGTGCGCGCACTGGTGCGTGCGGCCTATCTGGCTCCGTACTTCTCGCTGCGCGACCTGCCTGTGCAGCCGGACTACTCCCCCATGGTGCTGTTCGCGGTCATTCTGGCGGCGGGCCTGTGGTGCATCTGGTTCATGGTCCGGCTGGCGTTCCGCCGGAACAAGGAGGAATAGCATGGATTACCCAGTCTGGTGGATTCCCTCTCTCTCCGGCGGCTTCATCATCGCCGTTATGGCCATCTTCCATGTGTTCATCGCCCATTTCGCCGTGGGCGGCGGCCTGTTCCTTGTGCTTACGGAACACAAGGCCTACCGCGAAAACAGCCCGGCTATCCTGAACTACGTGAAACGCCACACCAAGTTCTTCCTGCTGCTGACCATGGTGGCGGGCGGCATGACGGGCGTGGGCATCTGGTTCACCATAGGCCTGCTCTCACCGGCGGCCACCTCCACGCTGGTGCACAGCTTCGGGTTCGGCTGGGCCATTGAATGGGTCTTCTTCCTGTGCGAGATTGTGGCCCTTCTGCTCTATCATTACCGGTTCAACCAGATGAACAGGCGCGATCATCTTGTGCTGGGCTGGTTCTACTTTCTTTTCGCCTTCCTTTCGCTGTTCGTCATCAACGGCATTATCACCATGATGCTCACCCCCGGGCAGTGGCTGCATACGGGCCGTTTCTGGGACGGATTCTTCAATCCCACCTTCTGGCCTTCGCTGTTCCTGCGCGGCTCCATCTGTCTTATGGGCGCGGGCCTGTTCGCGCTGGTCACCGCCATCCGCGTGCAGGAACCCCGTGACCGCGAAAGCATGGTCCGCTATGCCGTGCGCTGGATTGCCGTGCCCTTTCTCATCATGGTTCCGTCCGGCCTGTGGTATGTCTTTGCCCTGCCGGAACCGCAGTTCAGCATGGTTCTGCAGAAGTCGGCGCAGACTCCGCAACTGGTGCGCCTGTTCTACCCCATCACCATTGCCATCATCCTTGGCGGGCTGCTGGTTGTCCAGCTGAGGGCCCGCGTCCTGCGCGCGGGGCTGGTGTGGGTGCTGGTGCTCACCGGGCTGGTGCACATCGGCACCTTTGAATGG
>CAYRLL010000181.1:0-4546 GCA_964425115.1 uncultured Desulfovibrio sp.
CCCGCCAAGGATCTGGACCTCATGCCCCAGCAGATCATGAACCTGCTGCGCATGGGCCTCAAGGACGAGGCGCTGGGCGTGCGCATGGTCTGGAGCTGCACCACCTGCTACAAGTGTCAGGAACACTGCCCGCAGGATGTCCCCGTGGCCGACATCCTGTTTGAACTGCGGCAGATCGCCACGGAACGGCTCAAGGAACGCCGCCTCACCTCCTGCCCGCTGCCCGGCGTCCCGCCGGTGCGCATAGCGCCGGCAAACGGGGCGGTTACGCAGGCCACCCCCCTCGGGCAGGATACGGCCGGTCCGCTGCACACAGCTTCCGCAGCACATTCGGCGCATAAAAAACCTTCAGACCCCGGCACAGGAACCCCAGCATGAGGTACGCCTATTTCCCGGGATGCAAAATCCCCCACCACCTGCCGGAATACGGCGCATCGGTCCACGCAGTGTGCGCCGCGCTGGGCATAGAACTGGTTCCGGTGGAATTCTCCTGCTGCGGCTGGCCCGTCCGCCATGAAAACCCCATGGCCTCCATCTATTCCGCCGTGCGCAACTTCGCCGTTGCGGCCAAAGCGGGCCTGCCCATCGTCACCCCGTGCAAATGCTGCTTCGGCAACCTCAGATACGCGCAGTCGCGCATGGCCTCAGATGCCCGCCTCGCCGCCGCCGTGGGCAATCTGCTGGGTAGGGAAGGCCTTGCCGTGCCCGCGCACACAGAGGTGCATCACCTGCTCACCGTGCTGGATAAAGACGTGGGCGCATCCCGTCTGCGGGAAATGACGCGCACCCCCCTCAGCGGGCTGCGCGTGGCCTGCCATTACGGCTGCCATGCCCTGCGCCCCGGCAACGTCACGGAATTTGACGACCCGCTGGCCCCTTCCGTGTTCGAACGGGTGCTCTCCGCCACGGGTGTGCAGACCTTGGACTGGGATTTACGAGTGGAGTGCTGCGGGCACCCCCTGCGCGGACGCGATGACGCCATTTCTGATGCCCTCATGCGCAAAAAGCTGGAAAATGCCCGCGATGCCGGGGCAGATGTGGTGGCAACCGCCTGCACCTACTGCCAGATGCAGTTCGGGCAGGAGCGGAGCAGGCTGGCTCAACCGTCCCTGCCGCAGGCCGTCCTGTTCACGCGGCTGCTGGAGGCGGCACTTGGCCTTGCGCCCCTGCCTGACTAATGAACATTGGCAAGCATGGGCAAGCATGGGCAAGCGCGGTCAAACACCGGGCGAACATTGAGCGAATATTGAGCGAATATTGGGGCATACCGGCGCATGCTTAAGGCGCACGTTTGGGGGCGCGCGCGCATATTGTTATCGTTCACGGTTCCGGGCATACAGTGCATAGGAACAGCCTGAAGAACTGAACAGGGGTACAGGACAGGAGAACGCGCAACGTAACCAACTATATTATCTGGCTATACTATCTGGCGATACTATTCTGGTGATATTTTCTGGCGACACCATCCGGGCATTCTAACCGGGCATAGCCGCACATCGCGGCTGCGGCCGCACCGTCCGGCAAAGGGCAACGCACGCAAGGAGGAAGGCATGGCACAATACATCGGAGCGGTAGATTCCGGCACCACCAGCAGCAGATTCATCATTTTCGACCAGCACGGCAGAATCGTGGGCATGGACCAGAAGGAACACCGCCAGATATACCCCAAACCGGGCTGGGTGGAACATGACCCCATGGAAATCTGGACCAACACGCAGGAAGTCATCCGGGGTGCGCTGGCCAAATCCGGCATACAGGGTTCGCAACTGGCCGCCATAGGCATCACCAACCAGCGCGAAACCACCGTGGTGTGGGACAAAACCACCGGCAAACCCTTCCACAACGCCATCGTCTGGCAGTGCACCCGCACCCACGAACTGTGCAAGCAACTGGCTGCGGAAGGCGGGCAGGACCGCTTCCGGGCGCGCACCGGTCTGCCCGTTGCCACCTATTTTTCCGGCCCCAAAATCCGCTGGATTCTGGACAACGTGCCGGAAGCACGCTCTGCGGCAGAAAAGGGAAACATCCTCTTCGGCACCATAGAAACATGGCTCATCTGGTGGCTCACAGGCGGCCCCAAGGGCGGCGCGCACGTTACCGATGTAACCAATGCCAGCCGGACCATGCTCATGGACCTGAAAAGCCTGCAATGGGATGACGAAATCCTCGGCATCATGGGCATCCCCCGCCACGGGCTGCCGCGCATCGTGCCTTCCTCCGATGCGCAGACATGGGGCCCCACATCGGAAAACGGCCCGCTGGGCGCGCGCATCCCGGTCTGCGGTGCCGTGGGCGACCAGCAGGCAGCGTTGGTGGGCCAAACCTGCTTCGCCCCCGGCGAGGCCAAAAACACCTACGGCACAGGGTGCTTCCTGCTCATGCACACCGGGCACGAACCCATCCAGTCCCGGCACGGGCTCATCACCACCCTCGCCTACCAGTTCAGCGGCAGAAAGCCTTCCTACTGTCTGGAAGGGTCCATCGCCATTGCGGGCGCACTGGTGCAATGGCTGCGCGACAACCTGCGCATGTTCGACTCCGCCCCGCAGGTGGAAAAACTCGCCCGCGAGGTGGAAGACACAGGCGGCATGTACATCGTTCCGGCGTTCTCCGGCCTGTTCGCGCCTTACTGGCGGCCCGATGCGCGCGGCGTCATGGTGGGCCTCACCCGCTACATAAACCGCAATCATATCGCCCGCGCCGTGCTGGAAGCCACCGCCTACCAGACCAAGGATATCGTGGAAGCCATGAACAAGGACTCCGGCGTCCCCTTAAAAACCCTCAAGGTAGACGGCGGCATGGTTGCCAACGAACTGCTCATGCAGTTCCAGTCAGACATTCTGGACGTGCCCGTGGTGCGGCCCAAGGTGGCGGAAACCACCTGCCTCGGCGCAGCCTACGCGGCAGGCATCGCCTGCGGTTTCTGGTCCGGGCGCGAAGAGTTGTACAACAACTGGGAACAGGACAAGGCGTGGACGCCGAACATGGAAGACGCAAAACGCCGCACCATGTATACCGGATGGAAAAAGGCCGTGGAGCGGACCCTGAACTGGGAGGAATAACGCCTCCCCGCCCGCTTGCGCACACCCCCCGCAAGTCCGTTTCAATCACATCGCCCCCGCCGTTCCGGTCTGTTCCCTGTCAGGTAGACAGGCAGGGAAAATGACCCCCGGCGGGGGCTTTTGTTATCCTGCGCCAGACCATACCGGCTTTATATTTTTTAAGAAATGATCACGGCATGTTATGCAAACAAATCATAAAAAATCCAAAAAAATGTGTCGCACACCCTAAAGTTCCCTACATACCGCGCCGATAGGCCTAGCGAGTGGGGAGGGGAGAATCTGTGGTCAGAAGGAGGCTTTCGCAACTGACCGTATCCCCCGTAAAGGCAAGGAAGTCGTGACCTATTCAAGGAGGAATGGTCATGAGTCTTATCATCAACCACAATATGATGGCTATGAACGCCGCCCGTAACCTGGGCTCGTCATACAGCGGTCTTTCCACGTCCATCCGTCGCCTCTCTTCCGGCCTTCGTGTCGGCAATGCGGCGGACGATGCGGCAGGCCTCGCCATCCGAGAACTCATGCGTGCGGACATTGCCTCGCTCAATCAGGGCGTGCGCAACGCAAACGATGCCATCTCGCTGATCCAGACCGCCGACGGCGCGCTCGGGGTCATCGATGAAAAGCTCATCCGCATGAAGGAGCTCGCAGAACAGGCGGCAACGGGTACCTACACTTCCGACCAGCGTCTGATCATCGACTCGGAATATCAGGCCATGGCATCGGAAATAACCCGAATCGCCAACTCCACGGACTTCAACGGCGTACACCTGCTGAACGGTCACCTGTCCAGCGATACGCACTCCGGCAGCGGCCTTCAGGCTACCGGCAAGATGAAGATCCACTTCGGCACCAAGAACGACAGCGCGGAAGACTACTACTACATCAAGATCGGCACTGCCACCGCCTCCGCACTGGGCATAGGCTCTCAGGCCAGTGCCACAAACAAGGGCTACACCATTTCCACACAGTCTGCCGCACAGGCAGCGCTGGAAGGACTGGAAAACGCCATCATCTCCAAGGACAAGATCCGGGCCGCTCTCGGCGCCATACAGAACCGGCTGGAGAACACCATCTCCAACCTGCAGATACAGGCCGAAAACCTGCAGGCCGCCGAGTCCCGAATCTCCGACGTGGACGTATCGACTGAAATGACCGAATTTGTGCGCCAGCAAATTCTCGCTCAGTCCGCAATAGCCATGCTTTCGCAGGCAAACACCCTGCCCCGGCTCGCCCTGAATCTGCTCGGCGGCTAACGGCAGGACCCTGCAAGGCTGTGTAGAACGGAACATCCATACCCAAGGCTTCCTCCAACTGCCTGGGGAATATGGAGCGACAGACCGAATTCATGGAACGACCATATCCTCCTCACTCAATTTTCCGCGCCAGAGGCACCTCCGCAAGGGGGTGCCTTTTTCATCCGCCACACGCGGCGGCCCCATGTTCCGGACGGCCCGATGCTCAAAACAGCCTGATGCTCCACA
>CAYRLL010000182.1:0-4349 GCA_964425115.1 uncultured Desulfovibrio sp.
CAGCATGGAATCAATAAAAAAAGCCCACCGTGAGGCGGGCTTTCGAATCGTAAGTCATATCCGCTTAGTAGCGAAGATCAAACCCACGGGGCTGCGATTCATTCACTTTAATACTACGCCCCTGATATTTCGAGCCATTGAGCGAGCGTATGGCATCAGCGGAACCTGCGGCTCCCATTTCAACCAAACCAAACCCGCGCGAATGACCATTCTCACTATCCTTGACTACACGGGCAGAAACAACCGCTCCATACTTATAAAAAAGAACGTGCAGGTCGTCATTAGTACATTCCCAAGACAGATTACCGACATAAATATGCTTATTCAAAAAAAACTCCAAACGTAAATACTCCCGACAAATCTCGGGAACTCGCGCACGCACACAAGTGCGTCTCTTCACAACGAACTATACAGATTACCCTGCCACAGAGAACACGTCAACACTTACTTGCAATTATAATGAGTAAACATAACCCCCGAACAATACAGCCACAATAGAACCCCACCAAGGAATGAGCCCCCGGCAACACTCGCGAGCACCAATACCTGCTCTCAACGCACTATAAAAACATAGATCGCCCAAGCGCCGCAGCAGTCCAGCCCGGCCCGCCAAAAAACACAGGCCTGCACCTCGCATTGTGCACCACCAAGGTGTCCCAAGGTGGCCCAACTGCCGTACAAGCCTGAATTGATGTGCCATTCAAGACACATATATGCAAAATGGCGGAAGGGGTGAGATTCGAACTCACGGACGCCGTAAAGCGTCGCTGGTTTTCAAGACCAGTGCAATAAACCGGGCTCTGCCACCCTTCCGCTTGGGAGAATCCCCCGCAGCAGTGCCACAAGGGATTCGTGATATATAGATTTCCTGCCGAAAACGCAAGGAAGAACTCCCTGCAACGCCGTGGCAGCACCTGCGGCACGGCGCATGGGCACCCGGCCCAATGAAAAACAACTACCCCTTGGCCTGCATGTGCTTGAAAATCAGACTCAGCAAGTTATCCGAGTTGATGGGCTTGCCAATGTAATCGTCCATGCCCGTCGCCAGAAACTGCTCCCTGTCTCCCTTCATCGCATGAGCCGTCATGGCGATGATAGGCACGGAAGAGGGCGTCTTCATCCCCGTTGCCGCCCGCACCGCCCGGGTTGCCGCCAGCCCGTCCATCTCCGGCATGGCTATGTCCATAAGAATAAGATCAAACTGCTCCTCGCGCAGCGCAGGCACAACCTCTGTGCCGTCACCCACCACACGCACGGTAAACCCCTGCTTCGTAAGCAGCTTTTCAATAAACATAAGGTTCACGGGGTGATCTTCAGCCACAAGAATACGCCCGCGCGCCTTGCGTTCAGCCTTGGACACCTCGCCCCCCTTTGCCCGCTTGGGAGCCTTCTCTTCAAACTGTGCCAGCTCGAACGGCACCTGAAAACTGAACTCCGCCCCCTTGCCGGGCGTACTGCGCAGCGTGATAACGCCCCCCATCAGCTCCACAAGCCGCTTGCATATGGCAAGCCCAAGCCCTGTGCCCTGATGCCGCCGCGAAAACGAACCGTCCGCCTGCGCAAAGCTCTCGAATATCCGCTCCTGATGCGCCTCCATAATCCCCGGTCCGGTATCCCGCACGGCAAACTCCAGCACCACGCTGTCCGCCGCCGCCTCGGCTCCATACCGGTCCGCAACCTGCACGGCAAGCTCCACGCGCCCCGCATCGGTAAACTTGAGCGCGTTGTCCAGCAGATTCACCAGTATCTGCCGCAACCGCAAAGGATCACCCACCAGCCCGTCCGGCACGGAATCAGGCACAGAAAACCGGAAATCCAGCCCCCGCTCCTCCGCCCGGTGCACAAACATCGTGTGCAGCGCAGAAAGACGCTTGCGCAGCCGGAACGCCTGATTATCCAGCTCCACCACGCCCGCTTCGATCTTGGAAAAATCAAGAATATCATTAATCAGCGCCAGCAGCGACTCTGCGGAATTCTGCACCGCCTCCAGATACTCGCGCTGCTCTTCATCCAGCTCGGTGTCCATGGCAAGATCAAGCATTCCCAGCACACCGTTCATGGGCGTGCGTATCTCGTGGCTCATGGACGCCAGAAATTCGCTTTTGGCTTTGTTGGCGGCGTCCGCAGCCTCTTTTGCCACGCGCAGTTCACGTTCCATCTTGCGCGTTGCCGTAATATCCCGCACATACTCCGCCACCATGGTCGAATCATCATCCGTGCGCATAACGGGAAACACCGTGATGGACCGAAACTCCCTCGTCTTGGGATTATACAGCTCAATAATTTTCTGCCTGCGCGTCTCAAACACCTCTTCCACCTGACACTGGTCGCAGAATTTCTCCCCCCGGAAATAGCAGCCGAAACAGGCGGTGCCGTCCCGCTCCCCGCCCTGATTCTCCCAGTAGGTGTCTTCCTCGCTCCAGTTGCTGAACACCACGTGCTCCTGCCGGTCATGCACGGTCAGCTTGTCCGGAATGGCGTTCAGAATGTCCTCCAGCAGCTGCCTGTCACCCCGCAGGCGTTCAACCGTCTCCGCAAGAGTCCGGTTTTCCTCCTCCAGTTGCAAAACCCGCAGCCGCAACGTGCGCGCATCGTCTCCGCAGCCGGATCCAGCTTCCGTCAGCACGTTGTTTTCAGATGGTGAATGTCCGCTCATTACGCTCCGAAACCCTGTTGAAACCCCGTTTACAACCACCCTCACCCGCCCCGGCAAAACCCCGCCCGGCGCATTCCGGCTACCCTTATACCCATGCGCCCACCACTTGGGAAGAGAAATGCGCATTTTTTTGTCCGCGTCGGCACACACTGCCTCTTTCAAAGCGCGGCAGTATACGCTAATGTCCGCCAACTACCTGTCAGAGAAGGATTCCCGGCGCAGGAAAAGCAGCCGGCTACATCAAGGGAGGAACACGGCTTGAAGATAGTGCAAACGGGCATAGCGGGCCTTGTGGTGCTGGAACCCGTGGTCCACGGCGACCACCGGGGCTTTTTTCTGGAAACCTTCCGGCGCGACACGCTGGAACAGGCGGGCCTGCCCTGCGACTTCGTGCAGGATAACCACGCCCGGTCGGCAGATGCGGGCGTGCTGCGCGGCCTGCATTTCCAGCTCCCTCCGGCCACACAGGCAAAACTGGTGTGGGTCACGCGCGGCTCCGTCTACGATGTGGCGGTAGACCTGCGTGCAGACTCCCCCACCTACGGCCACTGGTTCGCAGAAACCCTCTCCGCCTCCAACTTCAAGCGCCTGCTTGTCCCGCGCGGCTTCGCCCACGGCTACATGACACTGGAGCCGGACACCGAATTCCAGTATAAGGTAGACGCCTACTACGCCCCCCATCTGGACGCGGGCATCGCCTATAATGACCCCTCCCTCGCCATCCCGTGGCCCCTGCCGGCAGGCACCTCGCCCATCCTGTCCGAAAAGGACAGAAACCTCCCCCTCCTTGCGGATTTCCGCACCCCCTTCACCCTCTAGCCCGCCCAACCTCGCATGCAGGAAAACCGTTCCGTCACCTTCAATATAATCTGATGGATACCGCCATCGGTGCCGAGTTCGTGAATTATTTCACCTTGACACCTTCGCAAGCTTCCTATTAGGTAATGGGCGTGGCAAATGTGGGCATTTTTTAAATTTTTCAAACCAGCTATGAGGCGAAGGGTTATGGCGGACAGGCATTTACATTCTGCCAACGGGAACAGCGCGCCCAGCCAATTCGGCGGCGCAGCCCCGTTCTTCGTAGGTCTGGTAGTGGCACTCATCTTAGGCTGGTGGGCCTTCCCGCAGGTGCTTTTCTCCAAAAAGCATCAGCCGGTCCATTTCAGCCATAAGGTGCACATGGAGGATGCGGGCATGGAATGTAGTTCCTGCCACTACCTCCGTGAAGACGGCACTTTCGCCGGACTCCCCACCACGGAAAGCTGTGCGGAATGTCACAGTTCTCCTCTGGGTGACCATCCGGAGGAAATCCGTTTCATTGAAGAATACGTCAACACCGGCAAGCAGGTTGAATGGCTTGTCTATCAGAAGCAGCCGGACAACGTCTTCTTCAGCCATGCGGCTCACTCTATGGAATCATGCAATGCATGTCATGATTTCACGGAGACCGAGCTTTGTTCTTCGTGCCACCCCAACGTGGCCGAAATGGACGAAGCCCCGGTTTACTATGAAAACAAGCTGACCAAGTACAGCAAGCAGACCATGAAGATGTGGGCCTGCGAGCGTTGCCATGCTCATCCCGATCATTACGGCATCACTCGCTCCAGCAACGCATGCTTCGTCTGCCATAAGTAAAGGGGTGAGTTCACATGGCAGTAGACAGAAGAGGTTTTCTTAAATTCGTCACAGGCGT
>CAYRLL010000183.1:0-4280 GCA_964425115.1 uncultured Desulfovibrio sp.
CGGTAACGGACGAAAACAGCAAGGCAGCAGGCCCGAGGATTTCGGCAAGGAGGCAGCATGAACACGCTGACATGGCATGGACATTCCAATTTTCAGATTGCCACCCCCACCACCAACATCATCATTGATCCTTTTTTTCACGGCAACCCTTCGGCGGACAGCGCATGGACCGACATTGCCCGTCCGGATGCCGTGTTTGTGACCCACGACCACGGCGACCATGTGGGCCAGGCGGCGGACATATGCAAGGCGACCGGGGCCATGCTCGGCGCGGTGGTGGGCACGGCAGGCAAGCTGGCGGCAGACCTGCCCGGCGCGCAGGTGGTGAACGGCATAGGCTTTAACATTGGCGGTACGGTGCGGGTGGGCAACGTCTCCGTTACCATGACGCAGGCGTACCACTCATCGGATTCCGGCGTGGCGGTGGGCTACATTATCCGGCTGGACGACGGCTTTACGATATATCATGCGGGCGATACGGGCATTTTTTCCGGCATGAAGTTGTGGGGCAGGCTCTATGATATTGATGTGGCGTTGCTGCCCATCGGGGGGGTGTTCACCATGGATGCGCGGCAGGCGGCTCTTGCCTGTTCGCTGCTGAGGTGCCGGGGGGTTGTGCCCATGCACTGGGGCACCTTTCCCGTGCTGGACCAGAATACACGCGCTTTTCGCGCTGCGCTGGAAAATTTTGCGCCGGAGTGCCGGTTGTTTGAACTGAAGCCGGGTGAGGCTCACCCGTTCAGCAAGCTGCCGGAAGAAGACTGCGGCTGCGCATAACAGGGGTTTGCGCGCGTGCCTGGCATCACGCGCGGAGCAACAGGAACCATACAAACATGGCGGATCAGACTTGGGTTGTCTATCTGGTGCGCTGCGCGGATATGTCGCTTTATTGCGGCATAACCACGGATCTGGAGCGACGCCTTGGCGAGCACAACAGGGGAACGGGCGCGAAATACACGCGCACCCGCACTCCCGTTACGCTGGTCGCCAGCGCCTTGTTTCCTGACCGACGCAGTGCGGCACAGATGGAGTATCGTGTGAAACAGCAACCCTCCGGGCGAAAGATCGACTTTCTGGCACAGGGTGCCGGAGCCGCATCGCCCTCAGCGTTGCGAACGGATGCCGAGAACGCGTAAGGATTATCAATGGAAGGTTTTTCATTCGAAGGGGTTGAACTTTCGCCCGAGGTGCTCAAGTCCATAGAGGACATGGGTTTTGAAGAGGCTTCGCCCATTCAGGCTTTGGCCATTCCGCCCATCATGCAGGGGCGTGACATCATAGGGCAGGCTCAGACGGGCACGGGCAAGACAGCCGCCTTTGGCATTCCCATTCTGGAACGCATAAACCCGCGCGAAAGGGATGTGCAGGCCATTGTGCTTTGCCCCACGCGCGAGCTGGCTATTCAGGTTTCTGAAGAAATTTCTAATCTTGCCAAGCGGATGCGCGGCGTGAACGTGCTGCCGGTGTACGGTGGCCAGCCCATAGACAGGCAGTTCAAGGCGCTTAAGCGCGGGGTGCAGGTTGTTGTGGGCACGCCCGGGCGCGTTATGGACCATCTGGAACGCGGCACCATTGTGCTGGACAAGGTGGTTCTGGCGGTGCTGGATGAAGCGGACGAAATGCTGGACATGGGGTTCCGCGAGGATATTGAGTTTATTCTGGAGAAGGTGCCGGATTCGGTGCAGACGGTGTTCTTCTCTGCCACCATGCCGCAGGAGATTCTTAATCTTGCCAAGCGTTTTCTGAAGGAGCCTGAGTTTCTTAAGGTGACGCAGAAGGTGCTGACCGTTCCCAATATCGAGCAGATATACTACGAGGTGCGGCCCTTTCAGAAGATTGACGCGCTGTGTCGCGTGCTGGATGTGTATAACCCCAAGCTCACGGTGGTATTCTGCTCCACCAAGCGCGGCGTGGACGAGCTTACCGCCAACTTGCAGGGGCGCGGGTATCAGGCGGACGGCCTGCATGGCAACCTGAACCAGACCCAGCGCGACCGCGTGATGAACCGCTTCCGCAAGGGGGGCATAGAGATTCTGGTGGCAACGGACGTTGCCGCGCGCGGCATTGACGTGGAAAACGTGGAGGCCGTGGTCAACTTTGATATTCCCAACGACGTGGAATATTACGTGCACCGCATAGGCCGCACGGGCCGTGCCGGTCGCTCCGGTCGCGCTTTTACCTTTGTGTCGCCCAAGGAGTTCTGGAAGCTGCGCGACATAAAGCGTTACACCAAGGCGCGCATTGTGCAGCATCAGATTCCGTCCATAGAAGAGGTGGAAACCGCCAAGTCCGGCCAGTTGTTGCAGGAGATTCGCCAGCAGATTCAGACCGGCAATCTGGAGCGGTATATCTCTACGGTGGAGAGCTTTATCGAAACCGAGTTTAACGGCGACCTGACCACCATGGAAATGGCGGCGGCCCTGCTGCGCATTATGATGAAGCGCGACCTTGGCGATGCCTTGCCGGACGAGACAACCGGCGGGTTTGGCGATACGGGGGCGCAGGTGGGCATGGTGCGGCTGTTCATGAACGTGGGCCGCAAGATGCGCATAGGCGCGCGTGACATAGTGGGTGCCATTGCCGGAGAAACGGGCCTGCCCGGAAAGATGATAGGCAGCATAGAAATCTACGACCGCTTCTGCTTTGTGGAAGTGCCGCAGGATTATGCGCCGGAAGTGCTCTCTGTGATGAACGGCAACCAGATACGCGGTTTCCGCCTGTATGTGGAGCCTGCCAGCCGCAAGTAACGGCCCGTACGCGGGCAGTATGAGAGTATTGCAATGAAGAACCCGCCCGGTACATGACGTGCCGGGCGGGTTTTTGCGTTTGGGGGATGGAGAGGCCCCGGTGATGGTGACAGCCGTTTGGGAAGAAAAACAAGTATTGTGGGAAGTTCTTAAAGCCGGAGTCAGAAACTAGGCAAATGTTCGCTGAAGCCAGTCTTCAAAAATGGGGTCCACGACCTTCCAGCCTTCACGTGTTTTTTCGATGATATCCTGCTCTGCCAAGTGCCTTGTTGCATGTTGCACGCCGCCCAGCGAGAGGCCGTTTTTTTGGAGAAATTCGCTTGAGGTGATTTGAGCAAAGGGATGGACAGATATGGCGCAAAGAAATTTCAGGTGCGCTGCGGACAGGGATTGAACGATGGCCTGATAGCCATACCTCTCGTTTTCCAGCATTCCGGCATATGCCTCGGCAACGTTTTGTTCTGTGCATGTGCCGGAGCTTAGTGAAAAAGCTCGGTAGGCCAACGCCTGTGCATAATATGGGTACTGCTGCACGAGCTTTACCATCTTTGCGGCGTATTCTTTCGGACACGACTTGCCGGCAAGGGCAAACTGATTGCAGATAAACTCCGCCAGTTCTTCGTGGGGCAGCGGGGCAAGTTCCATCATTGTTGCGCTTTGGTAGAAGGGGCGGTCCTTGGTTGTGAAGATTTCTTGGAGTACCCTGCGGCGGCTGCCAAGAAAGATGTATGCAGCCCGGTGACGCTGGACATGCTCCCTAAGAACTGCCTCCACGCGGCCATCTTTGAGGTCCACGATGTCTTGAAATTCGTCCAGTGCGATGGTGACCTGAGTGTGCTCGTTTTCCAAAAAGCGGCTGATATCGCCAAGCAGGGATTCAAGCCGGTCCAAGGCTTCCATGCGGCGTTCTGTGGGCGCAACGGATATGCTTGGTGTTCCGTCAGGATTGAGGTTGAAGCCGACGGAGAAGGTGGGAAAGTACCGTAAAAACCGGCGCCCTTTGTCCAGCAAAGAGAGGTGCCCATGGAGGCCTTTGAAGACAGCCTTTGCAAGCCGGTCAACGAGGTCGTCTACGGACATGAGGCGGAAGAACTGCGCATAGATGACGCAATGGCCCATTTCCTTTTCCAACCGCGATTGCACCCGCTGGACAAGGGACGTTTTCCCGTAGCGCCTAGGTGCAAAGAGAACGACGTTCATGCCCGACTCCGCATGCTGAATGAGGGCATCCTGTTCTTTTGTCCGGTTACAGAAAGGCTGGTCCGGGCCAATGGTTCCCGTGAAGAAGGGGTTTCTCGTGCTGGTCATGGCAAAGCTCTATGGCGCGATTATTGGGTTTGAATTACTCTGGTGAAATAATTCTACCGAAATAATGCCAGGAGTCCAGCTTTATTTAAAGGGAAATGCACGGGGGATGGGAGAGGGAAAGGGGCGGGGATTACTGTCGCGTGAGGCGCACGAAAAAAGGTTCATCGAGGAATACCGCGATGAACCTTTTTTAATGACTACTCAGCCCATAATCCTACCATGGCG
>CAYRLL010000184.1:0-4249 GCA_964425115.1 uncultured Desulfovibrio sp.
GCTTCTGCTGCTGTTCTTCCACCTCGGAAACGTCAACGGCGATTTCCAGCACGAGGTCCTGGTCCTTTGACGGGCCGCCCACCGGAAAAGTGTAGATAAGTGCGGGAAGTTCCTCGCCGGAGGCCGTGAAAATGGGTTCGCACCGCTTGCAGGCATGGCCGGAAGTGAAGGTTTCTTCCACGGGGTGCATCCAGTTCTCGTTGCCAGCCGACTGGTAGGTGATGCCCTGCGTGTCTTTGGTGCAGAAGCGGGAACGGAACGCGGCGTTGGCTGCCACAACAGAGCCGCACCGGTCATGCACGGAAACGTATGTGGGAAGCTTGGCCACGTATTCCGTGCATTTGGCGTCCTCCACCGCTTCGATCATGGCGCGGGAAAGCCCTTCCACAATCTGGCTGGCGGCGGCTATGCGCTCATCGTGCAGCAGGTCTGCGGCCTGCCTGCGGGCAACGGCGCCGGCATCGGTGCGCAGTTGCAACAGCTCATGCTTTGCCAGCGCATCGTCCCACGCCTTGCGGATGGTGGCCAGCAGCAGACCGGGGACATAGGGTTCCGGCACAATGGCCGATGCGCCTTCGTCCAGCAGGGTGGCTGCGTCGTCAAATTCTTCGGGAAAGGCAAGGATGACTATTTCCGAATCCAGAATGTCCGGCACGGAATGTGGACGGGCGAGAATGACCGTGGGTGGATTCTGGCGATCCACCGCAAAGCCCGATGTGCCGCACAGGCCGCCGATTCCGCGGGGTGTTTCCAGAACCGAAAAGCCTGCACGGCGCAGCAGGCCTACTATGTCCGGCGCATCAAAGGTGACAAGCACAGTGGGCATGGAAGGCGCACACGCAGGGTCTGATGCGTACGAGTGGCGGAAGAGCGGTATGGAGTGCGGCATGATGGTTATCCTTCACCCGGTGGCAGATGCAAAAGGGCCGTGCAGCAGTATTTCTGCCGCACGGCCTTGAGCATTTGAAGAGACCTAGGCGATTCGCTCTGCAACGGTGCTGAGCAGCAGCGATACGTTGACGGGCTTTTCTATGGTGGGAATACCCTTGCGCAGCGCCGGGGGACGGGGCCCCACACCGCTGACGACAACAACAGGCGTATCCTTGATCTCTCCTTCCTTGCGCATGTTCACGTAGAACATGGTGCCGCCCTTATCAGGCATTTCCATGTCCAGCAGAACGAGGTCCGGTTTTTCCTTACGAACTTTTTCAAGACCTTCCGCACAGCTGTAAGCGGCGCAGGTGGAATAGTCGTTATCGCGCAGCAGGTCTTCGAGGAATGCGACAATTGCCGGATCATCATCAACGATGAGGATTTTCTTGGGCATAAGCCCCTCCCGTCTTCCCGTTTTCCGGGCTTTGGCCCCGGTTCTGTGCGCCGGTTCCGTAACGTGCAGCGTTACGATGCGGAGCAGACGCACAAACCGTTGCGGGCTGTAGTTACGTGTTAGCTTTTCTGTTTGCCGAGGGCAGTCAGCAGTTCTGCCATTATACCCAGAGCCTGCTTGGATTCCTTGCTGTGCAGCTGACCCACCATGCCGAGCGGGCTTACGCTTCTGGCATTCTGGATATCTGCATCGGCTAGGCGTTCCAGCAGTCCGGCCATGTTCACCAGCGCGGTGCCCATGCGGCCGAATTCTTCCGGGGTGTATTTCTGGGTGATGTGTCCCATGGAACCGGACAGTGCGCCCAGCGCGGCGAACACGCCCTTGCGTTCCAGCTCATCGAACTTTTCGATGGAGGCGAGGAAGGTGGGCTTGATCATGGGTTCGCAGGTGCGCCACAGTTCGATGATGTTTTCCATGGATTCCAGCATCCACGTAAGGTCGCGGACGCTCATGAGGAAACGCTTGGACAGGGCGCCAAGGTCCTGCATCTCGCAGCGTTCCTGCACGTCGCTGAACCCCTTGAGCATTACGTTGTTCATCACATCGCGGACGATGGGCGTAATGGTTTCCTGAAGATCCTGCATGGTTTCCGCACGGCTGTGCATCATGCTGATCTTCTCCTCAAGGGATTCGAGGCGTTCGAGTATGCGTTCTTCGTTGGTCATGTGTACCGCCCCTAGTCTTTCTTGGCCTTGCGGACGTCGATCTTGCCGGCCATGTACATGTCCGGTTCAAACGGCAGCTCGTGCCCCTTCATCATGAGGTTGAAGTATATCCAGCGGAACATCAGCTTGCCGTAGTAGTTCATGCGGCTTTCGCCCAGCAGGTCGAAGGGCCCCACGCCGGGCAGGGGGAACTTGCCGGGCAGCGGCTCCACCGTGTAGTTGAAGTCGATGAGCGAGGCCTTGTCGAAGCCGGTGACGATGAAGCAGTTGGAGTGGCCGTCGAAGTGGTGGTGGGGCTCCTGGCCGTTGATTTCGGCGTACAGGTTGGCGCACACGATGTCGCACTCGAAGTGAGCCACGGACCCGGCCTTGGAAGTGGGCACGTTGGTGGTGTCACCCAGCACGTACACGTTTTCCATCTGCTCGGCCTTAAGGGTGCCGTTGTCGGTGGGGATGTACATCATGGCATCGCCCAGACCGGAATCTTCTATCACCTGCTGGCCGAAGTTCGGGGGAATGGAAACCAGCATGTCGTATTCGAGCTCATTCCCTGTAACATCGGAGATGACCTTGTTTTCCGCGTCCACGCTGTCGAGCACGAAGTTGGGAACAACCTTGATGTTCTTGTCATCGCACAGCTTGCCCAGCACTTCGGCGGCAACAGCCTTGGTGAAGGCACCGGTGAGCGGGGTGACCAGTTCAATCTCTATGTCCTTGCGCACGCCCATCTTGGTGAAGAACCAGTCGGCCATGTACACGAACTCAAGGGGAGCAACCGGGCACTTGATGGGCATTTCCGCAATGTTGAACACCATGCGGCCCTTCTTGAAGTTGTGCATCTGGGGGCACAGGGCCTTCGCGCCGTCGGGGGTGTAGAAATCGAAGATATTCTTGCGCCAGCCGTCGGACATGCCTTCAATTTCTTCAGGCATGATGCGGCAGCCGGTGGAAATGACCATGAAGTCGTATTCGTACTTGCCCTGCTTGGTGGTGACGACTTTGGCGGCAGGGTCTATGTTCACGATGGTGTCGAGAACAAAGTTGACGCCGCGGGGAATGAAGTCGGACTTGGGCTTCACACAGTCTTTCAGCGTGTATATGCCAAAGGGCACAAACAGCCAGCCGGGCTGGTAGTGGTGCACGGGGTCGCGGTCAATGATGGTGATGTCCCATTCGGACTCCGCCAGCAGCTTCCGCATCTTGGCCGCAACCATGGTGCCGCCGGAACCGGAACCGAGAATGAGCAGTTTTTTCATGCCAGGTCTCCTTTATCGAATTCTATTCTCTAAACCGTTATTGAGTGGCCCCTGTCGCTAGGGGCGCGTGTTCTTACTGTTCCGGTGCAGCGCGCACCGGCACCCAACCCCTTACGGGAAAGGGGTATTCAATCATTTGTAGGAGCGACAAAGCAGCCCGGCCGTGAAAGGATGAACTGTTTCCGCAACATGCCCGCCCGTGCGGGAAAAATTGCCGTATCCGGCTGCTACTGGCAGGGGTATGACGTGATGTTGTCCTTCATCAGGTCTGCCAGCGTTATGGATTCCAAGGTCTGCTCCAGTGCCTGCGTAACGTTGTTCCATGCGGAGCGCGCGTTGCAGTCATGGTCGCCGCACTGGTTGTCCGGGCAGCACTGGGGAGGCTGTACGCCGCCTTCCATCACGCGCAGCACCTGACCCAAGGTTACTTCCTCGGGGCGGATGCACAGCAGATGGCCGCCGGATGCGCCGCGTACGCTGCGCACAAAGCCCGCCGTCTTGAGGGGGCGGATGATCTTTTCGATGAACTTGACGGAAATGCCCGTGCTGTCGGAGAGGACCGTTGCCGGGATGGGCTTGTCGGAATCGTGCATGGCAAGCTGCGCGAGAAGTCGGGATGCGTAATGTGCGGTGGTGGATATTCTCATACGTATTCTCCCGGGTGTGTTCCGTTTCGGTGCGGCACCGTACGTGCGCCTGCGGCGCGGAATGGTTTGCCACATGGCTTTGGTCGGTGTTCCGCCCCGTTCTCCAGAAGATTAACCTGAACTTCTTAATCTGGGATTGATTTAATTCCGATTAAATTTATCTGGATTCTTTACGTCTGAATTAAAGCAAAGTGAAATATGTGTCAAGCAGCCCCCGTCAAGATTTATTGTCTTTGATTACGAAGTGTTATGTTTTTTGATCAAAAGGTTGGAGTGGTTGCGTGCTCAGTCAGC
>CAYRLL010000185.1:0-4235 GCA_964425115.1 uncultured Desulfovibrio sp.
GTCTAGTGAGGGTTCCCTCATGGAGGTTCGAGTCCTCTCTTGGGCACCACGGAAACGTTAAAAGCTCCGGCACACGCCGGAGCTTTTTGTTTTCCGCCCGCTGCTGCAGCCTTTCCCCCGCAACGAAAGACAGACACGCCTGCCTCCCCTTCCCCATATGCACCACCCGGTAAAAACTGCCCCGGAATGCATTTTGCTTATCACACGCAGACCCGTATACATCAAACGATATCGGAGCAGCGTCATGAGCATTACACCGATAACAGGCCACCGTTACTGGCGAACATCCCGGAACAACCCGTCCACCCCACCCGCCGCCGGGGAAACGTTTGCCGCCCTGCTCGATGCAAAGCGCACCGGCACGGCAAACTCCGCCTCAGAACGGCAGGCGGCAGCAACGGGCACAGACAAGGCCCCCTCCATCGAATACTACACCGCGCAGGCACGGGCGCACCGCGAGGCCCAGATGGCGGCAGATATCGCAGGCAACGGGGAATACACGCCTTATTTCATCCCGCGCACAAGCCCTCTGCCCGCTGGTGTGACAGCGATAGAGGCGGATGCCCGCCCCGAATTCTTTCAGGGCCGGAAGGTGGTGGGATACATGAACGAACTGCCGGTAACGGAAGAAAGCCCCGAAGAAGAGGCCGCCGCCGTGGCAGACCTTACAGAGCGCATGATCGCAAGGGGACAGCGGGAAGATGAACTTGTCTTCATCAAGGTGAACAAGCCGATCTTTGAAGAGCCTGCAGGCCCCCTCATCGGGCACCACGTGGCCACGGCGGTTATGCTCACACTCCCCCTCCCGCAGCCAGAAAGCCTGCCCCATTCCGCTGCCGGACTGCAGCACGCTCTCAATACAGGGCATTCCGCGTAGCTGTCCCGGCGCGGACGGCACTCTGCCGCAGCCCCTGCGACCTCTGCGCACGGCTGCGCTACATGGTGAACATGAGCATGTTGGGCCGGGGAGAAATCTCCGGCACCACGGCAAATTCGCGCCCGGCGTTCTCCCGCATTCGCTCCATGGTGTCACCGGCTATCAGCCTGCCGAACAGGCGGTTGCCGTATGTAAAGTTCGCCGCGTAATACAGGGCGAACTTCTTATACAGTTTTATGGCCCGGCTGGGTATGTGCCACCGCTCCAGCGCGTCAAGAAAGTCGAACAGTGTTTCGCGGTATGTCTCCGGCGCGGGAACAAACCCGCGCGTCCACTCCGCAAAAACCCACGGGCGGGCAATGCCCATGCGCCCCAGCGCCACCCCGTCGCAGCCGGTTCTGTCCAGCATTTTCAGGCAGTCGTCCGCGGTAAACACGTTGCCGTTGCCGAAAACAGGCACGGTCACGGCCTCCTTCACCAGCCGTATGTGGTCCATCAGCGGCGGTCTGCTGCGCCTGTCCGGGGCCACGCGCGGGTGAAAGGTCAGCGCGTCCGCTCCCGCCTGCTCCAGCATCCGGGCAAAGGCCACGGCGGGTGCCGGGTCGGGCTGCCAGCCGGTGCGCAGCTTCACGGTCACGGGAATATCCACTGCCGCGCGCACCTTCTCCACCATGCGGCAGGCCCGTTCCGGGTCGCGCAGCAGGTCGGCCCCGCAGCCCTTGTAGACAATGGGAGCCACAGAGCATCCCATATTCAGGTCCACTCCCCAGAACCCTTCCGCCTGAATCCGCTCGGCCGCCAGCGCCATGTCGTCAGGGTCCGCCCCGAAAATCTGGCACACCAGCGTGCCCAGTTCCTCCGGCCGCCAGCTGAACACGGGAGAAACGGATGGCTTTTCCGTAGGCACGGCGCGGGCGCTGCACATGCCCGTAAACTGCAATCCCCAGCCACCGAACCGGGCCGCCACCTCGCGGAAGGCCGCGTGCCCCAGTCCCGCCATGGGCGCAAGGCACAGGCGGCTTTCCAGTTGCCGTCCGCGTATGGTCAGGGGTTCACGCAACCGCGCCGCAAGAGAAGCGGCGGCTCCACATGCGCCGCCGCCGGAACGGCTTCCGCCGTCAACATCCGCAGAAATACCTGTCATGCCCGCACCCGATAATCAGGCGGTTCCCGCTTTCGGCAGGCCGCGCTCCAGCACCACTTCGCCGTCCAGCGTCAGCACGCGGAACACCCCGTTTTCATACAGTCCGTATGAGGGTTCGTTGCCTTCCTTGGGCAGCGAGCACGAGCCGGGATTCCATATCCCCACCCCGCCGCGCTCACGCGCCTGCGGCACATGGGTATGCCCGTACACCAGCACGTCACCGCCATTCAGGGGCGGCATGTTGTCTTCGTGCCACAGGTGCCCGTGGGTCAGAAACAGCCTGTGCCCGTCCACAAACAGCCACGAAAAATCGCTCCTTGCGGGAAACTCCAGCAGGCTCTGGTCCACCTCGCTGTCGCAGTTGCCGCGCACGGCGATAATCCTGTGCTTCCACAGATTCATGAACGCCGCCGTGGCTCTGGGATCATAGCCCTCGGGCAGGGGGTTGCGCGGACCTTGATACAGCACGTCGCCCAGCACCACCACGGCATCCGCCGTGTCCGCCCCGGCAGAGGCAAAAACGGTCCTTGCACGGGGCAAGGCTCCGTGTATGTCTGAAATAAAAAGAATTTTCATGAAGATACGAAGACGTTCCTATATGACTTCAATGCGGATGCGGCGCGGCTCCTGCGCCTCGCGCCGGGGAATGTAGATGGTAAGCACCCCGTTGGCAAGCTGCGCGCCTACATGGCGCGTATCCATGTTGTCCGTCAGGGCGAACTGCGCGTGATACTCCACATCGCCAAACTCCATGGCGTGCACCCGCTCCCCGTTGCACAGCCCGTGGCTGGACCGTCCCTGAATGGAAAGCTCATCGTCCTCCACGTGCACGGAAAGGGCTTCCCGCGAAACGCCGGGCATGTCCAGATAGAGATAAAAACCGTCCTCACGTTCCACAAAATCCGCTGCGGGACGTATTCTCGGCGCTTTTCCGCAGCGTTCCGGTGTCTGGTTCTGATGCATGTGGCCCCCTGAAAGACCGCTTGAAACGGCACTCCGCTCCGGCTGCACACTCTCCGTCCCCGCACCGCATACGTCCCGTACGCGGCACAGAAGTCCATCTTTGGCATCCGGCATCACGCCATTTCCGCACAGCCTGCGAAAATGAATTCTCTCAATACGCAAAAAGCCTGCTACCGCGACTCAATGCGTATGGCCTGCGGACGCACCGCAGAGGACTTGGGCAAAACCACTTCCAGCACGCCGTCCTTCATGGTGGCGCGCACATCCTCCGCGCTCACGGGCACATTCACCCGCACCACGCGCTGAAACGGCCCCGTGGGCCGCTCCTGCCGGTAGTATTTCCCCTGCACAGGCTTAAGTTCCCCCTTCAGCACAAGCATCTTGTCCGTAAGGGTCAGCTCCACGTCCTCAAGGCGCGCGCCGGGAATAAGCGCACGCACCACCACGGCCCTGTCGCTTTCTCCGATATACAGGGGCGGAAAGGCAACCTGCCTGCCGCCCGCCGCATAGGGCTGGCTCACCTCGCCCATCATGCGGTCCAGCAGATGCGGAAAATCATAAAAAGAACCGAAGTCCATGACCGTTCCTCCTCGGCACTCTGCCTGTTCCCCTGCGGAAAAGGCACATCGCGCAGCCTGCGCCCGCCCTTACCGCTACTCCTTCACGCTCCGCGCGCCCCGCGCCCAGCCGTCCGCAGGCACGGCTTCTTCCACCAGCATCACGGGAATCCCCTCCCGCACGGGATACACCACCCCGCAGGCAGCACAGGCTAGCCCTTCCACCTCGGAGTCATTTTCCGGGGCAACCACAGGGGCAATGGCACCCCGGCACTTGGGGCAGGCCAAAACTTCCAGTAAATCCGCATTCATGGGCACAAAAAACTCCTTGCAGCACGGTGTTCGGGTGCGGTGCGCACCCCGCCACCGCCCACCGGGCCACAGGGCCGGAAGACGATGCAGCCGCATCATACGCGCATGGCGTCCATTCCTCAAGAGCGCACTTCCCTCATCCCCCATGCCGGTCTCTGTCGCAACCGATTCCTGTCTGGGTCCAAATCTGGACCGGACCAAATCTGGACTGGTCCAAATCTGGACTGGCCCAAATCTGAATCGGCCTGAATCTGGGCCAGCCTGAATCCGAGCCAGCCAGAATCTGAGCCAGCCTGAATCTGAGACGGCCTGAATCTGAGTCAGACGGATTTGACAGAGCCAACCCTGCAACGTACAGCGAAAGAACAGCGGCTCACCCCAC
>CAYRLL010000186.1:0-4096 GCA_964425115.1 uncultured Desulfovibrio sp.
GGGGAACGTTCAGGCAACGCCACGGGCCAGAACACGCTGGACCCGGCAGGCAGTTGCAGCGCGCCTATTATCCGGCGCAGCAGCGCGCCCCGCTCCGGGTTGGCCGTGCCGCACAGGTCTTCGCCAAGGCTCCAGTAGGTCCACACCACAGGGCTGGGCACGCGCACCTTGCCCCATATCTGCTGCCATTGGGCGGGCCATTCCTCCGGGGGCACGGCGGTGGGATGTATGGCCGGGCCATCCTGCACCGGGGGCCGCACGGAAGAAGGCGGCTGCCGCCGCGCTCCCGCCTGCGCGCCAGCCTGTCCGGTGGGCGTAACATTGGACGCCCCCTTGGGCTGTGCGCCCCGTGCTGCAACAGGTTGCGGTTTTTCTTGCGATCCTGATTGCGATCCCGGCTGTAGTCCGGCGTGCTGTCCCGTATGCGCAACAGGGTACGGAGCAGGGTGCGGAGCAGGAGACGTTGCAGGTAGCGTCTGGCCCTGCCCTGCGGCGGCCTCGGCACCGGCAGCGGCAAAGAGTCCGTGCTCGTCCAGCACAAACTCAAGCCCCGCATTAAACCACGGTCGCAGCGACTCGCGCAGCATCACAGTTGCAACAGCCAATCCAGCACTCTCCACGCCACCTCGGTTTTGGGCTGCACAGGCCATTCTTCCTGGCGCCCGTTGCGGTCGGTGACAAATACCTCATTGGTGGGCGACTGAAAACCGGAATCGGGCCTGCCCACAATATTGCCCACCACCATGTCCGCGTTCTTGGCGCGCAGCTTCTTGCGCGCGTTCTCCGGCATGGCGCTCGTTTCCGCCGCAAAGCCCACAATGCGCTGATGCGCGCCCTTGGCCGCGCCCAGCGTCTTCAGAATATCCGTGGTGGGAGTAAACCGCACCACCAGTTCTTCCGCCCCGCCCTTCTTGAACTTCTCATCACCGTAGGGCACGGGGCTGTAATCGGCCACAGCCGCCGTAAACACACCTATGTCCATGGCGGGCCACAACCCTTCCGCCGCCTCGAACATCTGACGGGCAGAGGCCACATCATGCCGCTGCACCATGGCGGGCAGCCACGGCACGCCGGGACCGGCCACCGCGTGCACCGTTGCCCCGCGCAGCCACGCGGCCACGGCAAAACACGCTCCCATGGTACCCGTGGAGGGATTGGACCAGAAGCGCACCCCGTCCCACTTCTCCCGCGTGGGGCCAAGGGTTATCATCACCCTCTTTCCCGCAAGGTCCTGCGGGGTCATGGCGCGCAGCCCGTAAAGATATATCTCGTTCAGGTCCGCAAGCCGCCCCTGTCCCTCTTCCATGCAGGCGGTCCGTCCGCAGCCCGGCTCAATGCACACATGCCCGCGCGCCTTCAGGCGCGCCCAGTTTTCCTGCGTGGCGGCGTTGTGCCACATACGCGGGTTCATGGCAGGCGCAATGACCAGCGGCGCGGGAAACGCCAGTGCCTGACACGAGAGCATGTCGTCCGCCAGCCCGCCAGCCAGCCGCGCCAGCGCAGATGCCGTTGCCGGGGCGATGAGAAAGGCGTGGCACGATTCGCCCGGCATAAGATGCCCGAACACGTGCTCGCTCGCGCCCTCTCCTGCCGGGAACATGGCCCCGTGAACGGGTGACGCCCCCAGAGCCTCAAAGCTCAGGGGGGTCACAAACTTCCGGGCGGCATCGGTCAGCGTGGCACCCACGTCCGCGCCCGTGTCGCGGAACATGCGCACCAGATCCAGCGCCTTGTACGCGGCAATGGACCCGCACACGCCAAGGTGCATGCGCCGTCCCAGATAACCCTTGAACGCAATATGGGTAAGCACTACTGGCTCAGTCCTTGTTCCCGCAGGGGGGCGGAATCACCCGAGGGGGCGCTCGGGGGCGCGCTGTTAAAGAATCCGCCGCTGTTCTGCGCGGGCGGCGCGACAACGGGCCGCATCACCCTCTCCTGCCCGTTGATGGGATACACGTCCACGGAAAGCTCCGTGCGTGTGGTGCCGTCGGTTATCTTCATAACGCAGAACCGGCTGGCCTTGCTGAAGATGAGCACGCTGCGCGGCGAGGAAACAAAGTTGAAGTTCAGCGTCCAGCCGTCATTGGACATATTGACGATCAGGGTGTTGGCAAGGGAGCGGAACTCCACACGCCCGGTAAAGAACATCAGCCCCAGCTTGTCCGACCCGGTGCCTATGAAAAACGAATCATTGGCCCTGTAGGTCATCTGCGTGGGAATGGAGATGTCGTCATAGTCCACATAGCGGTACTGGTTGGACGTGGAACTGGTTCCTTCCACGGGGTCGGCGCCTGCGCTGCGCGAGGCAGCCGAGCCGGAGCACCCGGCAAGGGCAACGCACAGCATCATGAACAGCAAAATCAGTCTGGTTCGCATTCGTAACTCCTTGGGGATTGAGTCTTGAACGAATAGGGTGTACGCACGGGCTTACCCGCGGCACAGCAACATCGCTATCCTCCCATAACGGATTGCGGCGTAAACTGCAATTTTTCCTGTCCGAAGAATGCTCTATGGTTCCACTTGCATCACGGAAAGCCGCACAACACCCCGATACATGACCGCGCCACCACGGCGCACTACCCACATACGAGTCTCATGAGCCCGCATACCACCGATACAACAGCGATTTTCGGAAAAGCCCCAAAGCCCACCGATTCCACTGGCTCCCCGGCGACGACGGCGACGGCTTGCTCGGACGCCCCGGCGACCACGGCTTCCACGGACACCCCAGATTCCCCAGCTTCTCCAGATTCCCCGGTCACCTTGTCCGCCGCATCCGCTCCGCGCACCCCGCACCCCGGAGGTATTGGAGAAGTCGGGCACACCGCGGCTGCCACGGCGTTAACCGATACCGCCCCCGCCGCGCACATACCCGATGCACAGCCGGAAGCACAGCCGGAAGCACCTATGCCGGAAGCACATACGCCCGACACGCACATGCCCTACACACACATCACGGACACGCCCATACCGGCAGACTTCCGGCTGAACGCCTACACCTATCCCCTGCCGGAAGAACAGATAGCCCAGCACCCCGCAGACCGGCGCGGAGCCTCCCGCCTGTTCGTGGTGGACCGCACAACCGGCCAAAACACCTGTTCCCGTTTCGCAGACCTTGCGGACTGGCTCCCCCCCGGCGCGCTGCTTGTGGCAAACAATTCCAAGGTGCTGCCCGCCCGGCTGTACGGCACCCGTCCTTCAGGCGGCAGGGTGGAATTTCTCCTGCTCACGCCCCTGCCCTTTGTCATGGAGCAGGCTGTGCCCGCCCAAAGCCCGCCTGTCCGGACTCAGGCGGACCAAGCCGCCCCCCATGCCCACGGCTGGCACAGCGCGCCTGCGGAAGGCCTGCTGCGCATGTCCAAGCGGGTCAAACCCGGCGAACAGGTCTCCTTCGGACCTAACCTGCGGCTGGAGGTAACCGCCCCCGGCGAATTCGGACGCTGCGCCGTGCGCCTCTTCTGGCACGGCGATCTCAAGGCGCTCTTTCTGGCGCAGGGTCACCTGCCGCTGCCCCCCTACATCAAGCGCCCGACAGATACCCCCGGCTCACCCGGCTCACCCGGCTCACCCGACACACCCGACAGCGCAGAAGACCGCGAACGCTACCAGACCGTCTACGCCAGAGAAGAGCGGCTGGGGTCCGTTGCCGCCCCCACGGCAGGCCTGCACTTCACCGATGCCCAGCGGGCAGACCTTGCCCGGCAGGGCTTCGGCTGGGCAGAGGTCACGCTCTACGTGGGCTACGGCACCTTCAGCCCCGTGCGCAGCGAAGATATCCGCCAGCATGTCATGCACCGCGAATACATGGAAATCTCACCGGAGACGGCACACGCCATCCGCACCGCCAAGGCGGAAGGCCGCCCCGTGGTCACGGTGGGCACCACCTCCACCCGCGTGCTGGAAGGCGCGTTCGCCCAGACCGGCACCATAGGCCCGTTTTCCGGGTGGACCGACATCTTTATTTATCCCGGATTTACGTTTAAGGTGACGGACCACGTGATAACCAACTTCCATCTGCCGGAATCTTCCCTGCTCATGATGGTCAGCGCCCTTGCCGGGCGCGAGCGCATGCTTCAGGCGTACGCAGAGGCCATAG
>CAYRLL010000187.1:0-4040 GCA_964425115.1 uncultured Desulfovibrio sp.
CACTCAAGAAGATTGCTGCGGCTCTGGGGATTCAGTGGGAACAGGTCGAGGAGTAGCCTACGGGAACCTTGGGCAGTCGAGCACACCACACTCCTCAAACATCTCATACCGCGTTCCCCAACAGAAAAAGGGGTTGCAATTTTCATTGCAAACCCTTGATTTCTTTTGGTAGCGGGGGCCGGATTTGAACCGACGGCCTTCGGGTTATGAGCCCGACGAGCTACCGAGCTGCTCCACCCCGCGTCATGTGCAGGGGAGGTACTACGTGCTCAGCCGTGCGCTGTCAATCACTGATTTACATCTTTGGGCCAATTGGGTATGTGTCTCCGGTTATGACAAGAATCAACACCATATCCATCGTCGTCCCCGTATACAATGAACAGGACAACCTCCCCGTCCTGTTCTCCGAAATAGAGCGCGCCATGGCGCGCACCGACAAAGAATGGCATGTCATCTTCGTGGATGACGGCAGCACAGACAACAGCCTGCACGTAATGCGCACACTGGCGGAAAAGCATTCTTCCGCCCGCTATGTGGCCTTTGCCGCCAACTGCGGACAATCCGCCGCGTTCAAGGCAGGCTTCGATGCCGCCACCGGCGATGTCGTCGTCACCATGGACGCGGACCTGCAAAACGATCCGGCGGACATCCCGGACATGCTGGCGCAATATGAGCGCGGCTTTGACATGGTCATCGGCTGGCGCGCCAAGCGGCAGGATTCGCTGGTCAAAAAACTCGTTTCCCGTTTCGGCAACGCCGTGCGTAACCGCCTGAGCAACGAGACCGTCAAAGATACAGGATGCTCACTCAAGGTCATGCGAACCACCATGGCGCAGCGTCTTCCCATGTTCACCGGCATGCACCGCTTCCTGCCCACGCTCATGAAGATGCAGGGCGCAACCGTGGCGGAAATCAAGGTGAACCACCGCCCCCGGAGGCACGGCGTCTCCAAGTACGGCGTATGGGACCGCGCCAAGGCCACGTTCTTCGACCTGCTCGCCATCCGCTGGATGCAGAAGCGCTCATTCCGCTACAGCATCAAGGAACAGAAGTAGCCACGGCACGGGATACGCGGTGGAATTCTGGCTGCGATGGACATTAACCGGCATGGGGGTCGCCATACAGGCGGCCTGCCTCATACGGCTCATGCTCCGCCGTCCGCAGATTCCCCGCAACGCAGAGACAGCATGCCTTTCTGATGCACCACAAACAGATGAGGCTTCCCGCAGGCAGCATGCGCACGGCAGCGGAAGGCGGGCCTCTCCACCCTGCGGAACTCGTATTTGTTACGGACAAAGGGCATGGCAGACCGCAGGAATACTGTCCTGCCTGCTGCTGGGAACCATCTCTGCCCATGAGGGAGATGCCGTTTTCCTCATGGCGCAACTGCTCATTGCTGCGTTCTTCCTCATAGAGGCATGCCGCTCCCCTCTGCACAACGGCACCGGAGAGGATACCTCATTGCACGGCTCCGGGCAGAATGCCCCGTCCTCCCGCAGCCGCTGCCGCAGCCGCAGCAACAAGTAGGCGCATTCGGCACCGTGCAGATATAGCAGCCAGCTAGCGACCGCATGAACGGATAGAAGGAACCCCGGTTTGCTGAACGCAAAGACAATCAAGGCCCTGTTCAAGGCCTTCCTCATCTTCTCGCTGCTTGCCGCAGCCATTTACGTCTTCAGAATCTCGCATCTGGATGACGTGCTGGACAAGCACTGGATGGATGCCCACATCCGCGGCAAGGGCCTTACCGGCTACATGCTCTTTCTTGCCATTGCGGCGGGCTTCACCTCGGTGGGGCTGCCCCGGCAGATCATAGGCTTTTTCGCGGGCTACGTTTACGGTGCCGCCATGGGCACGGTCATGGGCACACTGGGCACCGCGCTTGGCTGCGCCCTTGTGTTCTACTATTCCCGCTTTTCGGGCCGCAGCCTCATCCAGCGCCGCATGGGCAAGCGCATCGCCAAGCTGGACACCTTTCTGGAACGCGGCCCCTTCCAGATGACGGTGGTCATCCGGCTGCTCCCCGTAGGCAGCAACATCCTCACCAACATGATTGCCGGAGTCACGTCCATTTCCGCCCTGTCGTTCCTCGGCGGGTCGCTGGTCGGCTACGTGCCGCAGACATTCATCTTCGCCCTTCTGGGCAGCGGGGTACATGTCGCCCCCCTCTGGCGCACAGCCCTCAGCGCGGTGCTTCTGGTGCTCTCCAGCCTGCTGGGATACCGCCTCTACCGCCGCTTCAGGGTGGAAGACACGCTGGAAGACGAACCTTCGGCTGAACCGGATAACAGCCCGTCAGCCCGATAGCCTGCCGGACTCACGCTCCGGCAGAACAACGCCCGTCCCGAAAGAACCAGCGCCCTCCTGTCCAAAAAGAACATCAAACTTCCGTCCTGATAGAACAACAAACCGCCATCCGGACAGAAACAACACCCCCGTTCCGACAGAACAGCGCACCATCCGGGCTCCATAACGGATGTGCTCTAACCGGCACCAGCCTCCCCGTTCCGCAGCCGCGCAACGGCAACGGCAACGTCAGCGCGGCAGGGCGCGTTTCAACTCCATCACCCGGCGGTAGGAACGCTCCACCCGCGTACGCGGTATGCGGTTATCCTCCACCAGCCTGGCAAGAATACGCACCACCTTGGGCACAATATCCTCGTCATAGGCAAGGTTGTTGCCAAACAGCAGAATATCCGCCCCGGCGGCAACAGCCCGCTCCACCGCCTCTTCCAGCCCGTACTCATCGGCAATGGCCCGCATCTGCATGTCGTCGGTTATAACCACCCCGTCATACCCCATCCTTTCGCGGAGCAAACCCGTAATGGTGCTGCGCGAAAGCGTGGCAGGATACTCCGGGTCAAGCCGGGCGTTGAACAGATGCCCCGTCATCACCGCCCGCTGCAACGGCGCACGCAGCACCGTCTCAAACGGCACAAGCTCCCGCTGCGACCACGTACCGGTCACGTCCGTCACGCCCAGGTGCGAATCGGCTCCCGCACTGCCGTGACCGGGAAAATGCTTCAGGCACGCGATCACGCCGTGCGCGTTCAGTCCCTCGGCAAAGGCACGCCCGTGCGCCGCCACCGTTGCCGGATCAGCGGAAAAACTTCTGCCCAGCCTGCCTATGGCCGGACTGTCCGGGTTCACGTTCACATCCAGCACCGGGGCGTAGTTCCAGTTCACCCCCACATCGGCAAGCATTCTCCCCACAGCCTCACCGGCACGCCGCGTGTCCTCCACCGTGCCGTTGCCAAGCTGCGCCGCAGAAGGCGAAGCGGCAAACCCATATTCCGGCTTCAGCCGGGCAACTCGCCCGCCTTCCTGATCAATGGCCACAAAAAGCGGCACACGGGCCGCCGCCTGCAAGCCGCTCACAAGGCTGCGCACCTGCTCCGGGCTGGCGATATTGCGGCCCCGGCTTTGCAGGGCCACGTCATAATCAAACAGCAGCACCCCGCCAAGATGATAGCGACGCACATCGCGCATAATGGCACTGTCTTCGCCCGCTTCAAGCCCCCGGAATCCCACCAGCAGCATCTGCCCCAGCATCTCCTGCAAGGTGGGCTTCGCGTTAAATGCCTGCGAATTGGCGATGGGCGTACCGGGCGCAACGGAGGCAATGGAGGATACGGAGGAAACAGAGGAAACAGGTGCCCCCTCCGGCTTCGACAAAGGCTGTGCCCATACGCACGCCGGGCCTGCCAGCACCGCCGCCACAGCCACCAGCACCGCAAGCACCGCCGTTACGGTCCGCCGCACACTGCACCACAACGCGGACAATCCGCTGCCCGCGCTGAAAAAAAGAGAATCCTGCTCCGCACCCGCATCATTCATGAACAAATGCCTCTGTCACACCCGGCCGTATCTGACATTTCACACGGATATTCCTGCCCACAGTGCCGTAGTCGCCCACCATGTTAAAGCTGTTGGCTTCCAGAATATCCACGGCATCCGCCTTCAGCGTCACGCCCTGCTCGCCCAGATGCTCCAGCAGCATCGTCACGGCATCCTGCTGCGCATCCTTAAGCACATACTGG
>CAYRLL010000188.1:0-3943 GCA_964425115.1 uncultured Desulfovibrio sp.
TAGGCCTGCAGCCGCGCATCCAGCATCGGATCGCCGGCGATCATCCGCACGACCTCGCGCCGCCGCTCGTCGGACAGCTCGCCGTCGAGGTACGCATGCAGTTCGGCATCGGAAATCTGCGGCGCGTCCAGCACGTAATAGAGGTGGCTGTGCTGTTCCAGAAGGCTGCGCAGCTCTTCGGCGCGGGCATGCGCCTCACGGGGCGCTGATACGGGAGACGAAACGGAATCTGCCATGCTCTTTCATTATCCTTCAATTACTGTAGCTGAAAACACTGCCCGTTACAGGGAGTCGGCATCGTGCCAGCGGCGGGCACTCTGCGCCAGAACGGTCCGGTAGTCCGGGCCGAGCCGGGCCGCAAGGTATGCCGCTTCTGCCCGCGCTGCGGTGTGCATGAAGCCGGAAATCTCCCGCGCGGTGGAATGATAACGGTGCCGCACGGGAACCCCGTGGTCCACCACCACCTGCCAGCCCGCCCGGCGGGCGCACAGGGAAAACCACACGTCTACGCCGTAGCCGTATGGATTGCCCGCAAAATCCACCCCGCCCAGCGCCTGCCAGCAGGCCACGCTCACAAGGGGGGCAATGCCGTCTACATACTCCACGGTGCGGTACTGCATACCCGCTGCCGCCACCATATGCGGATGGTAGGGGTTGGCGGTTACGGCAGGGGCGTAAATACCCACAGGGCCGAGGATGCTCTCCATGCGCGCCAGCCTGCCCATGGCCCGGCGCAGGTATGGCGGAGGTCCGTCAAACAGCAGGTCGTTGTTCAGGAACCAGACGTGGCTGTAACCCTGCTGCGCCATCTCGGAAAGGGCGTAGTCCAGCGCCCCCGCCCAGTACAGGTTGTGCTCCGTTCTGCGCCATGCGCCGGGATACGGTTCCGGGGCGCAGTTGTCCAGCACGAAGACGTGCTCTGCGTACTGAGGGTCCGCCCCGGTGAGCTGCGCATGAAGACGCCCGGCAAGGGCGGGCCTGCCATAATGGAGTATGACCACCGCAATGCGCATGGAAGGCGTTGTTTCTCCGGCCATTGCCGCCCTTCTCTCTTCCGTTCCGGTTATGCCTCTGACTCCAGCAGCCTGCGGCGCAGCACGTGTATGCGGTCGCGCAGTTCCGCCGCCCGTTCGAACTCCAGTTCCCGTGCGGCTTCGCGCATCTCGCGCTCCAGCTGCTGAATGCGCCTGCCCAGTTCTTCCGGCGAAAGGCCCCAGCCTTCTGCCTGAGTCTGCGGCGCTTCCGCCCTGCCCTTGCCGGATTTGGTCTTGGCATCGGCGGCGGTGTACAGGGAATCGAAAGAACTTTCCAGTTTCTTGCGGATGGTGGTGGGCGTTATGCCGTGCTCACTGTTGAAGTTCTGCTGGCGTTCCCTGCGGCGTGCCGTCTCGTCCATGGCGGCACGCATGGAGCGGGTTACCGCATCTGCGTACATGATGACCCGCCCGTCCACATTCCGGGCGGCGCGCCCGAAGGTCTGGATGAGCGACCCCGTGGACCGCAGAAAGCCCTCCTTATCCGCATCCAGAATGGCTACCAGAGAAACTTCCGGGATATCAAGCCCCTCGCGCAGCAGGTTTATGCCCACAAGAACATCGAACTCTTTACGGCGCAGCGCCTGAAGAATGGCCATGCGCTCCATGGTGTCTATATCCGAATGCAGGTAGCGCGAGGCTGTGCCCATACTGTTAAAGTATTCCGTGAGGTCTTCTGCCATGCGTTTGGTAAGGGTGGTGACCAGCACACGTTCGTCGCGGGCCGCCCGCAGCTTGCATTCTCCCAGCAGGTCGTCCATCTGCCCCTGCACGGGGCGCACTTCCACCACGGGGTCCAGAAGCCCGGTGGGACGGATGATCTGCTCCACCACCAGACCCTGCGCGCGTTCCAGTTCCCATTTACCGGGCGTGGCGGAAACATAGACCGTCTGCCCGATGCGTTCCAGAAATTCATCAAAGTTCAGGGGACGGTTGTCCAGTGCGGAGGGCAGGCGGAACCCGTATTCCACAAGGGTTTGCTTGCGGGAACGGTCGCCCTTGAACATGGCCCCCACCTGCGACACCGTGATGTGGCTTTCGTCCACGTAGAGCACGAAATCATCGGGAAAATAATCCAGCAGACAGGAGGGAGGCGAGCCTTCCGGGCGGTTATCCAGATGGCGGGAGTAGTTTTCTATGCCCGTACAGTAGCCCATTTCTTCGATCATCTCCAGATCGAGCATGGTGCGCTGTTCCAGCCGCTGGGCTTCCACAAGTTTGTTGCCATCTTTGAGAAGCCGGAGCCGCTGCTGCAATTCCGTGCGGATATCGCTGACGGCACGGCTAAGGTTGTCTCTGTCTGAAACATAGTGGCTGGCGGGGTAGATGACCGTTTTGCCCACCTTGCCCAGCACGTTGCCCGTGATGGGGTCTATGTCGCTCATGGATTCTATCTCGTCACCGAAAAATTCCAGCCGCAGTGCGCGTTCGTGATGGTAGGCGGGGATGATTTCCAGCACATCGCCCCGCACCCGGAAGGTGCCGCGGTGAAAGTCGTAGTCGTTGCGCTTGTACTGCACCTCTATGAGGCGGGTGATGAGCGAATCCATGCTCATGGTCTGGCCCGCCTCCACCGGAATGACCAGCTTGGCGTAGTATTCCGGCGAACCGAGACCGTAGATGCAGGACACCGAGGCGATGATGATGACATCGCGCCGGGTGAGCAGCGCATGGGTTGCCGCATGGCGCAGCTTGTCTATGTTGTCGTTTATGGAGGAGTCTTTCTCTATGTAGGTATCGGAACTGGGCACATAGGCTTCCGGCTGGTAGTAATCGTAATAGCTGACGAAATACTCCACGGCGTTATGCGGGAAAAGCTCCTTGAACTCGTTGTAGAGCTGGGCGGCAAGGGTTTTGTTGGGTGCCAGCACCAGCGCGGGACGCTGGGTTGCCGCTATGGTCTGCGCCACGGTGAAGGTCTTGCCCGTGCCGGTGGCACCGAGCAGCACCTGATCGCGGATGCCCGCGTTGAGATTGGCGGCCAGTTCCGCTATGGCCTGCGGCTGATCGCCCTGCGGGACATACTCCGTACTGAGCCTGAATGTGGAATCGTGCATGGGGATTGAAACCTCGGCGGATACTCTATACCGCCCCGCAGGCACGGTAAAGAGCGGAGAGTGCTCATGACCGCAACGCGGCAAAGGCAGCGGCCTTCACGGCGGGCAAAACCGGAGGATTTGCGGCAGGCATCGGACCGGCACGGTTGCGGACACGCAAAATATGGACTACGTATGGACCATCCCCAGAACCACTTCTTCCGGAGGAACCATGCAGACCACGATACTTGAGGCTGGCGCGGACAGCCCCATTGAACGCATATACAGCATCTCCATCACCATCCGCACGTTCAAGGGACGCCGCAACGTGGAAGCGCACATCTTCCGGTGCGATGCGGACATGGCGGAAGCGGACGGATACGACTGGAACAGCCTTATCGGCCCGCCCATGGACCCGCAGCATCCCGGCACGGCGGAAGATGCCCGCAAGACCCTTATGGAGGCCTTTACGCAGAAGGAGCGGGACGCCGTGGTGGCCTATCTTGCCGAGCGCTACGGCAGCAGGCTGGAATCCATACTCGCCTGCCCCGTTGAACTGCCCGTACCGCTGGGGGTTACGCCGCTTTCCTCCATAACGGACGGGAAGAGCTTCGGCTTTATCCGGTTCACGGACGTGAAGGAATATCCCCTGCCCTTTGCCATACGCGGCTTCTACGACCTTGCCCAGCATGAACCGCTGGTGCATCAGGCCGGAGAGGAAGGCGAGCAGGCCGGACGTTAGAGGCCGGACAGCAGAGACCGGACACCGGAGGCCAGACACTGGAGACCGGACACGAGAGGCCGGAAACTGGAGGCCGGAAACTGAGGTCGGACGCCAGAGGCCCGACAGCAGAGGCTGTGCGGTAAAGGCAG
>CAYRLL010000189.1:0-3745 GCA_964425115.1 uncultured Desulfovibrio sp.
GAAAGACAAGGAGCACGTTGGGGATGTTTCACACCATAAAAGGGAAGATACTCGGCCTCGTCGTCTGCTGCATCGCGGCCCTGCTCTGCATGCTCGCCTTCTCGGTCACCACGCTTTCCACGCTGGAAACCGAATTTGACACCATGAAACTGCAGGCTCTGGACGGACGTCAGGCAACCACCGCCATCAACCGCGATGTAAACTACATCGCCCGTCTCACCCGCAACATCATGCTGGGCAGCAATGCGGATAAAGACATAGAGGCACTGAAAAAACGCATCACAGCCATAGAAGCAGACTTCGCCATCCTGCGCGCAGGCGCTGCGGATGATGCGGAGCGCGCGCTTGTGGCACAGGCACAGCGGGCCGCCCTTGCCTTTGTGCAGGACGGCCTGCGCTTCGCAGAGAACATGCGCACCATTCCTGTTGCGGAGCGCGCGCAGCAATACGGGGCCTACAGCAAATCCGCCACCCCGCTGGCGGAAGAATCCCGCAAGTACTTCGGCGAGTTGACCAAGGTGAAGGAAGAAGCCTGCGACCGCGCGGTACAGACCTTCCACAATGACATCGTCTGGGTGAAGATGTGGACCATCGGCCTGTCCGGCGGCATCATCCTCATCATCATCACCCTGTGCTGTCTGCTGCGCCGCGCCATCGTGCGCCCGCTGACGGAAATCACCGAATACACGCAGGCCGTTGCCGCCGGAGACTACAATCGCACCATAGACGTTCAGCGGTTCCGGGGTGAACTGGGCATTACGGCAACTTCCGTCGCCAGCATGGTCCAGTCGCTCCGTGCAGGCATAGCGGCCATAGAAGAGCAGGGCCGCAAGGCCGAGGAGCAGGCGCACAGAGCCGAATCCGCACAACGCGAGGCGGAGGCGGACCGTGCCCGCATCGCCGCCCTGCTGGACACCATGAACTCGCTCGCCGCACAGTCCGCAGCCATTGTCCGCGAACTGAACACGGAAACCACGGGCCTTACGGAAGATTCCCGCGAGATAGCCCACGGAGCGGACTCCCAGCGCGCCCGCGCGCAGGAAACCGCCACCGCCATGGAAGAAATGACAGCCACCATCAACGAGGTTGCCCGCAACGCCTCGCTCGCGGCAGGCAACATGGAGCAGACCCGGACCGATGCGGAAAACGGCCTCGCCCTCGTCCGGCAGGTCATCACCGTCTCAGGCGAAGTGCAGACCCAGACATCTGGCCTGCAGACAACTCTCGGCGACCTGAGCCGCCGGGTGGAAGACATAGGTGCCATCATGGGGGTCATCTCCGACATAGCGGACCAGACCAACCTGCTCGCCCTGAACGCAGCCATAGAAGCCGCCCGTGCGGGCGATGCAGGCCGCGGCTTTGCCGTGGTGGCAGACGAGGTGCGCAAGCTGGCCGAAAAGACCATGACAGCCACCCGCGAGGTGGGCGAATCCATCAAGGGCATTCAGGCCGGTGCAGGCGACAACGTGCGCGCCATGCACCTTGTTTCCGAAGCAGTCACCCGCAATTCCGGCCTCACCCATGAGGCAGGAAACGCGCTGGAAGCCATTGCCGCGCTGGTCAGCGAATGCGCCACGCAGGTTACCTCCATCGCCACCTCGGCCGAGCAGCAGTCCATTGCCTGCGAAGATGTAAACAAGGCCACTGCCGCCGTGAGCGAAATCTCCGCCCACACCTCGGAAAGCGTGGCCCGTTCCGTGCGCCGCATCCGGAATATTGCCGGTCTTGCCGAGCAACTCCGGGACGTGACAGACCGCATAGAGCAGCACTGATTCACAGCATACCCAACTCCCCCGACTCCGGGACGGCCCGCCAATCTCCGCCGCCCGGAGTATCCCCGCCCCCCGCGCACGCCCATCCGCGCGGGGGGCCTTGTTTTTCCGCCATCTCCCTTCTTCCATGACGCAAAGCGTTTCACCTGTACCTGCCGGGAATAACAGGTCGCGGGTGTTCCAACCCACCGGGTCCGCCGGATTCCCCCGTCTCCCCGCTCGCCACCTCTACAGGAAGATGATTTTTTTGAGCATGATGCGCCTTGCCTCTGGACGGCGCACCAAGGTTCGGGGTACGCTGCAGAAGCATCGGCGAATTGTTTCATAATGTTTCAAGATCAGGGAAGAAACGCCATGCCCCATACGCCCCGGGCACAGCCCCCACAACCTTCGGACACCGTACCGGCTCCGACTACAGGCATACAGAATATGGGCACAGCCAGCAGCATTCCTCCGTTGCTCACCGGGCTGCTGCCACAGTCCGTGGCGGCAGACGCCCTGCTGGACAGCCTGCCCTTCGGCATCGCCGTGCTCAGTGCCGAAAAACGCATCGTCCGGCTGAACAACCGCGCGCAGGCCCTGCTCGGCATAGGGGATGAGGCCAACGGACTGCCCTGCTACCACGTGGTGCGCTCTGCACGATGCCTGAGAGAATGCCCTGTTCCCGACATCCTGCGCAGCCTGCACGAAAAGCAGGACGAACCTGCGGAATCCGGCTTCTGCCGGGGCGAAACCGCCCCCTGCGAAACCGACATACTGGACAGACAGCGCCGCAAGGTACCCGTACGCTCCTGTGTGCTGCCTCTCTGCAACCCCGCCGGAGGTGCGGTCGGCTATCTGGAGGTTCTGGAAGAATCCATATGCCCCGCCCCCGGCCTTCCCCAGCAGGAAGAGGCAGGCAGCATGGAAGGCTTCATCGCCCGCAGCCCGGCCATGCAACCTCTCTTTTCCGCCATGCGCATCATCGCGGAAACCGATTCCACCCTGCTTATCACGGGCGAAACAGGCACCGGCAAAGATCTTCTGGCAGAAGCCATCCACAAGGCGTCTCCCCGCTCCGGGGGCCCCTTTGTCAAGGTCAACTGCGGCGCCCTGCCGGAACACCTGCTGGAATCGGAACTTTTCGGCCACATGCGCGGCGCCTTTACCGGAGCCGTCTCCGACAAGCCGGGACGCTTCCGCCTCGCTGCGGGCGGCACCCTGTTTCTTACGGAAATAGGCGACCTGCCGCTGGCTCTTCAGGTCAAACTGCTCACCGTGCTGGACGACCAGTGCATCCACCCGCTGGGCGCAACCCGCCCCGTCAGTGTGGATGTACGCATCATCGCCGCCACGCACAGAAATCTGGAAGCCATGGTGCGCGAGGGCACCTTCCGGCAGGACCTGCTGTTCAGGCTCAACGTGGTCCGCCTGCATGTGCCGCCCCTGCGGGACCGCAACGGAGACATCCCCGCACTTCTGGATCATTTCCTGCGCCGCTTCAGCGCTTCGGCCGGAAAACCCCTGCGCGGCTTCACGCCGCAGTCCATGAAGGTGCTGTGCGAATATCCATGGCCCGGCAACGTGCGGGAGCTTCGCAATGTGGTGGAATACGCCGTGCATTTTGCCACAGGCGACATGGTGGATATCTCCGGCCTGCCCGCAAGCATACTCTCCCCTCCGGCGGATGCCCTGCCAACCGGCGGCGAAAGGTTTTCGGGACGCACATACTCAGCCCCCCACGCTCCACGCACAGCCGAGGGTCAAAGCGGGCAGGAACCCGGCCGGGCAGAAAAAACGCCCGCGCCCCCCTCTGCAACGGAAAACGCCCACGGCATGGCACCTCAGGAACAGCAGACCTTCCGCACTTGGCAGGAGAAAGAACGCGCCATGATTCTGGATGCCCTTGCCCGCGCGGGCGGACGCAAGCAGGAGGCTGCGGAAACTCTGGGCTGGAGCAGAAGCACCCTGTGGCGCAAGATGAAGCAGCACGC
>CAYRLL010000190.1:0-2571 GCA_964425115.1 uncultured Desulfovibrio sp.
GGCATCATCGAAACCTCGCAGGCGGAAGTGGACGACATTGAACGTCAGTACCGCGAAGGTATCATCACCCGTACGGAAAAATACAACAAGATCGTGGACGTCTGGACAAAGACCACACAGGACGTGTCCAACGAAATGATCAAGGAAATTTCCACGGAAACGCTTACCTGTCCCAAGACCGGCAAGCAGGAGGTGAACCAGACCTTCAACTCCATCTTCATGATGTCCAACTCCGGTGCCCGAGGCAACCAGGACCAGATGCGTCAGCTCGCAGGCATGCGAGGCCTCATGGCCAAGCCCTCCGGCGAAATCATCGAAACCCCCATCACCTCCAGCTTCCGCGAGGGGCTGTCGGTGCTGCAGTACTTCACCTCCACCCACGGTGCCCGTAAGGGTCTTGCGGATACCGCGCTCAAAACCGCGAACTCCGGTTACCTTACCCGCCGCCTCGTGGACGTGGTGCAGGACGTGATCATCGGCGAGCACGACTGCGGAACCGTAGACGGTCTGGAACTCGGCCACCTCATCAAGGGCGGCGAAGTGAAGATGCGCCTCACGGAACGTGCGCTGGGCCGCGTGCTGCTCTATCCCGTGTTCGACCCGGAAACCAAGAACGTGCTGGTTCCCGCCAACACGCTCATTGACGAAAACGTGGCCGCAACGCTGGATGCCGCAGGCATAAACACCATCACCATCCGCTCGGCGCTCACCTGCTCCAGCGAACATGGCGTGTGCGCCCTGTGCTACGGACGCGACCTTGCCCGCGGGCAGCTTGTGAACACGGGTGAAACCGTGGGCATCATCGCCGCCCAGTCCATCGGTGAACCCGGCACGCAGCTTACCATGCGTACCTTCCACATCGGCGGTACGGCATCGCGTGAAATCGAGCGTTCCAGCATAGAGGCCCAGCACTCCGGCCGTGTGGTCATGTCGCGCGTCAAGGCCGTCACCAACCGCGACGGCTACATGCTGGTGCTCGGCAAGTCCGGTCAGGTCAGCATTGTGGACGAACAGGGCCGCGAACGCGAAAAGTACACCCTGCCCAACGGCTCGCGCCTGAACGTCAAGGACGGGCAGGAAGTGAAAAAGGGTGCCATCATCGCGGAATGGGACCCCTTCAACGAACCCTTTGTCTCGGAAGTGGAAGGTGTTGTCCGTTTCAACGACCTCATAGACGGCAAGACCTTCCAGGAAAAGATAGACGAAGCCACCCACATGGCCTCGCGCACCATCATCGAGTACCGCACCACCAACCTGCGTCCCTCCGTCGCCCTGTGCGATGCGGACGGCAGCATCAAGATGCGCGGCGATTCCAGCATCCCGGCGGTCTACCAGCTGCCCGTGGGCGCCATCCTGATGATCCGCGACGGGCAGGAACTGGCGGCGGGCGATATCTTCGCCCGTAAGCCCCGCGAAACCTCCAAGACCAAGGACATCGTGGGCGGTCTTCCCCGCGTGGCCGAGCTCTTTGAAGTGCGCAAGCCCAAGGATCTTGCCGTGGTGACGGAAATCGACGGCGTGGTGTCCTTCGAAGGTGAAACCAAGGGCAAGCGCAAGCTCAAGGTCACGCCGGAAATCGGCGAGGCCAAGGAATACCTGGTGCCCAAGGGCAAGCACATCACCGTTTCCGACGGCGACTTCGTGGAAGCTGGCGAACAGCTCACTGAAGGCCAGCCGGAACTGCACGACATCCTCCGCATCAAGGGCGAGAAGTACCTCGCCAACTACCTGTGCGAAGAAGTGCAGGACGTGTACCGCTTCCAGGGCGTGGGTATCGATGACAAGCACATTGAAATCATTGTGCGCCAGATGCTCAAGAAGGTCACCGTCATCGAAACAGGCGAGTCCAGCTTCCTCGTGGGCGAGCAGGTGGACAAGCAGGAATTCCGTCAGGAAAACCTGCGTCTGGTGGCAGAAGGCCGTCAGCCCGCCAAGGCCGAACCGCTGGTGCTGGGTATAACGCAGGCGTCTCTTACCACGTCTTCGTTCATCTCTGCCGCTTCCTTCCAGGAAACCACCAAGGTCCTCACAGAGGCCGCCCTGCGCGGCAAGATGGACCCCCTGCGCGGCCTGAAGGAAAACGTTATCGTCGGCCGCCTCATCCCTGCGGGCACCGGCTACCGCGAATACGTGCACTCGGAAATCGAAGTGCCCAATCAGGAAGAGCTGCCCGACAAGTTCCTTGAAGAACTGGACGACACCCGTCACATGATGGATGCCGCAGACTTCTACGCATAGCCTATCCGGCAAACCGCGTTACAGAAGCATCACAGCCCCCGCGCAAGCGGGGGCTTTTTGCGTTCCGGGCCTACTTTCACGGCCACTCCACCGCCACACAGCCTGTGACACACAATTGACACACTGTTGCCGTCATGTAGTGTGTAACGTGGTGCATATCTTTCTGGGCGCAGGTAATCCCTCCGCCACACCACAGGCACCGCTACGTTACAAAAAGGGGTGGAACATCATGAGCAGCAAAATTGCCCTTCACTGCACACGGGAAGAACTGCCCGGCCTGTTCCGCGCTCTGGCAAACGCTCTCACGGAGACGCTCACAGGCGTTTCCACAGA
>CAYRLL010000190.1:2671-3728 GCA_964425115.1 uncultured Desulfovibrio sp.
CCCCACGCTCATCCTGCAGAACCGGCCGGATATTCCGTCCCGGCTGCCCCGTCCGTGCCTGCAGGCAGCACCGCTCCCGACGCAAATTCCGAAACATATTCCGCCCCGACATCCCCTCCTGCCCACTGCAACTGCCCCGCAGGCACAGCGTCGCAGGAAAGCGCAGGACTATCCCCCGATGCCCTTGCCCTTCTTTCCGGCTTCCGCAAGATGAAAATCTCCGTCAAGGACGAGTTCGGGCAGGTGAGCGTCAAGATCAAGTTCCGCTCCGACCTCGGCGATCTGGAAGCCCCGGACTGCGCCTGCGGCGGCACGCTTCCCGGCGGAATGCCTTCGTACAAATCCCTGAAAAAGCGCATGCGTTCCAGCTTCAAGTCCGTGTATCAGGCCGTCCATGCGGGGCGCATGCCCTCCGGTGACGCCGTTGCGGCTTTTGTGGCGGAATCTCGTCTCATGGTGCAATATCCCGGTTATGGCGACCCGTACTACGCCGCATACGATACAGCGGTAAACGCCTTTGAAGCCGCGTGGCAGGCGCAGGATATCCATGCCCTGCACGCTGCCGTGGACGCCCTCAACCACCTGAAAACCGACTGCCACCAGCGGTACAAGTAAGGACAGGGACCCCCATGAAACTCATCAAGACAAGCGCACGCCAGTGCGAAGATCTGGACGCCCGCCTCGCCGCCCTGCCGGACGAGGTTACGGAAGAGGAACGCGATCTCTTTCTCCGCGTGGTCTCCACCGGGCTTGAAGACTGGCAGATACGGCAGGTTCTGGAACCTTCCGCCATCTACCGCAGGCAGGAGAGCGTGCTCGCCTGCCACTGGCACCCGGAATTCGTCCCCATGAACATGTGCCGCAGCCGCATAGAGACCATGTTCCCCAATGCACAGGAACATCTGGTCATTCCCACACAGCACAACGAACTCATGAGCTACGGTCCCTATTCGGGCGTGGAGGTGGACTGCTACTCCAGCGGATTCAACCAAAAGGTGCAACTGCTGCTCCATTTCACCAATGAACGCGTGGCAGAAGCCCACGTGCTCAAATCCAT
>CAYRLL010000191.1:0-3662 GCA_964425115.1 uncultured Desulfovibrio sp.
AAGGTGCTTGTGCAGGGCATAAGCCGCGCCGTGGTCCGCCGTTTTGTGTCCGAAACGCCGTACCTGATGGCAGAGGTAGAGGCCGTTCACGAACCGGAAGTGGAGATGCTCACCGTGGAGCAGGAAGCCATGATGCGCGCCGCACGCGAGCAGAGCGAGCGCATTCTCTCCCTGCGCGGCGTGGCCACGTCCGATATCATGGCCGTGCTGAACAGTGTGAACGATCCCGGCAGGCTGGCCGACCTCATCGCCGCCAACCTGCGCATGAAGGTGCAGGAAGCCCAGAAAATTCTGGAATGCACCGATCCGCTGGAACGCCTGCACCTCGTCAACACCCAGTTGGTCAAAGAGACTGAAGTGGCCGCCATGCAGGCCAAGATTCAGACCATGGCCCGCGAGGGCATGGATAAGGCCCAGAAAGACTACTACCTGCGTGAACAGCTTAAAGCCATCCGGCGCGAACTGGGCGAGGGCGACTCCGGCGACGACGACCTTGAAGACCTTGCCCGCATGCTGGACAAGGCGGGCCTGCCCAAAGACGTGCGCAAAGAGGCGGACAAGCAGCTCCGCCGGCTCGCCTCCATGCATCCGGATGCATCGGAAGCCTCGGTCGTGCGCACCTATCTGGAATGGCTGGGCGAGCTGCCGTGGAAAAAAATGTCCCGCGACAGGCTGGATATTCCCGTGGCGGAAGACATCCTCAATGAAGACCACTACGGCCTTGCCAAGGTCAAGGACCGCATTCTGGAATACCTTTCCGTGCGCAAGCTCAATCCCAAGTCCAAAGGCCCCATCCTGTGCTTCGCAGGCCCTCCCGGCGTGGGCAAAACCTCGCTGGGCCGTTCCATAGCCCGTGCGCTGGGCCGCAAGTTCAGCCGGGTCTCTCTGGGCGGCATGCGCGATGAGGCAGAAATCCGGGGCCACAGGCGCACCTACATAGGCGCCATGCCGGGCCGCATCATCCAGATCATCAAGCAGCTGGGCACACGCAATCCGGTCATCATGCTGGACGAGATAGACAAGCTGGGTTCGGATTTCCGGGGCGACCCCTCCTCCGCCCTGCTGGAGGTACTGGACCCTGAACAGAATTTCTCCTTCTCGGACCATTACCTGAACGTGCCCTTTGATCTTTCCAAGGTCATGTTCATCTGCACCGCCAACCAGCTGGACACCATTCCCGCCCCCCTGCGCGACCGCATGGAGATCATCCAGATTCCCGGCTACACCATGCAGGAGAAGGCCAGCATAGCGCGCAAGTACCTCATCCCCCGCCAGACGCAGGAAAACGGCCTTACCGTGGAAGAAACCGTCATCCCGGATTCGGTCATCACCAAGGTCATTCAGGAGTACACCCGCGAGGCGGGCCTGAGAAATCTGGAACGGGAGATAGGCACCATATGCCGCAAACTTGCGCGCAGAAAGGCAGAGGGAGCAGAAGGCCCCTTCAAAATATCGGTAAAAAACCTGCAAGGCCTGCTCGGCGTGCCCCGCTATCTGGAAGAAGAGGGCGACAAGGAACTCATGCCCGGCGTGGCCATGGGCCTTGCATGGACCCCCTTCGGCGGCGAAATTCTGCACATAGAAGTGACCACCATGACCGGAAAGGGCAAACTCACCCTCACCGGGCAACTCGGCGAGGTCATGAAGGAATCGGCGCAGGCAGCCCTCAGCTACGCCCGTGCCCACGCAGGCGAACTTGACGTGGACCCGGATTTTCTGGAAAAGCTGGATATCCACATCCATGTCCCTGCCGGAGCCACCCCCAAAGACGGCCCGTCGGCAGGCGTAACCCTGATGACCGCCCTCATCTCCGCCCTCACCGGCAGGCCGGTGAACAGCGACCTGTGCATGACGGGCGAAATCACGCTGCGCGGCAGGGTTCTGCCCGTGGGCGGCATAAAGGAAAAGATACTCGCCGGAGTGGCCCGCGGGCTGGGGCACGTGATCATTCCCCGCCAGAACGTGAAAGATCTGGAAGACGTTCCGGCGGAACTGCTGCGGAAGATAACCGTGCACACGGCAGAACGGATAGAAGACCTGCTCCCGCTGGCCTTCCCCCGGTAGAAGACCCGCTGCGCAAGACCCTTCGCTCTCTCAACAGGCGGAATGTGTATCCCGGCAGGCGGCCATGCGGCTGCCTGCCGTTTTTCCGTTACAGACCGGGATTATTGAACTGCCGGATACGGGCAGGCAGGGGCGGCACCTGCCTGCGGTTGGCATTATGTCCCAAATCATGATATGCTGCCAAGCAGCACCATCCTGTACGGACAAAACGGGCATGGCCGGAAAAAGCAGTATCCGGTAAAAAACGAACAGAGCCGGGCAGAGGCATACACGCGATCCGGACGGCAGACCACATTCTCTGCCCAAGACCCGCCGGTGCAAAAGGCGTCTGCCTTGCGTTGGCTGTTGACTATCCGGCGTAAATGACGCATCTGTGCCACGCGCCTGCAGGTGCCTCCACCGCAATCCGCACACACCGTTTACAACGGGCAAAACGCGCAACCTGCGCATAGCGTGCGTATTGTGCAAACCAAACAAGCCAAAGCAGAACAATGAACCGCGACTTTACCTACTCCATTCCGTGGAACATTTTCCTCATCACTCTGGGCTCCTGCATCTATGCCGTGAGCATCAAATCCATTGCGTACGTGCACGGGTTCATCCCCGGCGGCATTTTCGGGCTGGGTTCCATTGTCTACTACTTTACGGACCTGCTTGACCCCTCCCTGTGGTTCTTTCTGCTCAACCTGCCTCTGTTCGCCCTCGGATGGTTCAAAATAAGCAAGCGGTTCTGTCTGTACAGCCTGTACGCCATGTGCTTTTCCACGGTGGCGTATCAGGTTCTGAACATACCCATCAATATTGAGAACGAATTTTACGCCACTGTTGCCGCAGGCGTCATGGGCGGTCTTGGCAGCGGGCTCATCCTGCGCTCGCTGGGTTCCGGCGGCGGCATGGACATTGTCGCCGTGATGCTGAACCAGAAATACAACATCGGCGTGGGCAAAACCTTTTTCGCCTTCAACGTGCTGCTGTTCTCGCTTTCACTCTCCGTGCTCAAGCCGGACCTTGTGGTGGCGTCCATCATCAACGTGTTCATCGCCTCCACCACCATAGACTCGGTGATATCCCTGTTCAACCAGCGCAAGGTGGTCTTCATCATCTCCGACCACGCCAAGGCCATCTACGACGACATACGCGACCAACTGAACCGGTCCGGCACCTTTCTGGAGGGCAAGGGAGCCTATACGGGGCAGAACCGCGATGTGCTCATGACCGTCATAAACAACATCCAGCTCAACAAGCTGGAAGAGATCACCTTCACGCGCGACCCCAACGCCTTTTTCATCGTGGAAAACACCTTCTCCGTGCTGGGACAGGGCTTCTCGCGTCGAAAAGTCTATTAGCCCCCTGCGGAGCACACAGTCCGCCCTGCCTTGACATTCCCCCTCTCCTCACAGCATCCTCCTTGTGTGCTGGGTGCCGGGCCGCACCAGCCGTTGTTTCACCGGACACACAGGCCGAATATGCAGACCGGGCACACAGGCCGAATACACAGACCGGTCACGCAGGCCCGAATATGCAGACCGGATATCAGGCCCGACACGCAGGAGAGCGCACCATGGGTGAACGCAGGCACATCATCACCACCTGCACCA
>CAYRLL010000192.1:0-3618 GCA_964425115.1 uncultured Desulfovibrio sp.
CGCTGTAAATCAACGTGTTACATCTAAGAATGGTGGAGGCGGCGAGAATCGAACTCGCGTCCGAGAACGGTCCGCTCGAAGCTTCTACAGGCTTAGGTCATGTTCGTGATCTCGCTGCAAGTGTTACCCATGACCAGGTGGCTTGCAGCCAGTTTGTCTGAAAGTTCTTACTTCCTCAGGGGCAAACGCCATCGGAAGCCAGCCTGATGATTTTTGTCACCCGTGCAGCCTATCAGGCGTCCGCTGCATGGATGTGACTGCAATTAAGCAGCCAGTGCGTAGTCGTAATTATCGTTGGCAATTACTTTTGTGCCGCTTTTAACGAGGCCAGCGGCGCCTCGGCCTGCCACTCCGGCATCTTCAATCCCCGTCGAAACCAGGGCGCCCCCATGTGATTTTTCAGGCGGCTTGCTGCCGTAGCTGGGGGGAATATAATCCCCGTATCGTTCTTGGCAACCGCATTACGCAAAAAACGGTGCCGAACGGAAAAACTGCTTACGTCTTTTCCCGCAGGGGTGCAAGAGGTTTTGCGGCCGGACATGCGCGGGACGGGGAGGGTGAATGCGGCATGGGCAATGTGTGCCGCAGTACGATGCGTGCGGCATGTACGGTATGAACGGTATGTGCGGTGCGTACAGGCGCTTCACGGACGGGAAGACAGCCAGCGGAGACAGGGGACGGAAACGGGGGAGCGGATAGGAAAGGAAAAGAAGGCACCGGGCGACTGCGGCGGGGCTGTTTGCCGGAGAAAGGAGGCGTTATCCTTCCGGGCTGAAATAGAAGTGCGAGAAAGAGCCGCGCATGCTCAGCTGATAGGCGTCTGCACTGCCGCTGTTTTCCTGCGCCATCTGTTCGTACTGCGCAACGCCGCCCCGGGTGCCCACAACCTTGCGGATGTTTCTGATATCGCGCACTAGTTCTGACTGTCCGGCGATTTCCTGAAACGCTTCCTTGAGGTCCGGGCTGGAGGAAATTACCTCTTCTATGCGGGCTCTGTCCGGGTGGTTGCCCACCAGTTGCAGCGCATCATCGCTTCCGAGACGCAGGGTGATTTTATCATCCAGACTTACACCTGCTCCGGAGAGGCGGGTGTGCAGGGTTTCCACGAATCCTTCCTGCAGGGCGTTGATATTTCCTTCGAGCGCGTCCACCACGTTGCCGCCACGGACGGAAATATCTTCCAGCACGGCACGCAGCTTGGGGTCGATGGACGACAGGCTGATGGAGTCGGTGAGGCGGGCGAGGTCCACGCCCGTTCCGTCCGGTGTCCGTTCCCTGTCGGCATCGCGCGACTGGATGCTCATCATGCTGTTCAGGTTATTGTATACGCCATCTATGGTCACGGCGATCACCTCCTATGATGCCCTGCATTTATTTCCCCTCATGCAGTTTGTTCTTTTTGAGCAAGAAGGATGCCACAGTGGCGTACCCTGTGCGGAGCGTTCCCGAACGGTCTGGGGGCGGTTCCGTGCCGAAAGGTTCGGATTGCGGGCTGTCGGGGACATGACGCCTGCTGTGGCGAAGCGTGTTTATTGCATCCGCGCCGCTGGTGTGCCATAGTCCGTAGAATGCTCAGAAACCTTGCCGGGCAGAGGAGCCGCTCCGCATGGCGGCAGACGTGGGAGCATGGCTTCTGGTTCGACCGGTATTTTGGGGTATGGTCAGTTATTCTTCGGGGGACGCGGTTTCGGCATGCATGAGAAAAAACCCTTCGCAGCCACAAGCACGTATCTTGTCTGTGTCATCGCGCTGACCTTTCTGGGCGTTGTCTGGCCGTTTCCCACCGTTCTGGAAACCGCCTCGCCGCAGGCGATGTATCTGTATCTTTTCTGTATGTGGGGGGCGGGAATTGCCGCCATTTTCATATGGGCCGTTGTATCCGCACGATACGCGGCTTCCCGCAGAAATGCGGGGGCGCGGCCGGGCATACATGATGATACGGAGGCCGGAGGCTAGGCATGGTTGCGGAGATGATATTTGCCGCAGTCTTAGCAGTATATGTGGCTGCGCTTCTATGGTTCGCGCTGCGGGTGGAGAAAACGCCCGGCCTGCGCCGGAAAGTGGCGTCCAGCCCCTACGTATACACGCTTTCCCTTACTGTCTACATGACCGCGTGGACCTTCTACGGCAATGTGGGACAGGCGGCGCAATCGGGAATGGCGTTTCTTGTTTCCTTTATCGGCACCTTTTTCGGCGTGGCGGTGTGGTGGTGGGTTTTGCGGCGCATGATACGCCTGAAATCGCGCTACCGCATCACCAGCATAGCCGACTTTTTCAGCGCCCGGTACGGCAAGTCGCATTTTATTGCCGGGGTTGTGGCGTTGTTTTCCGTGCTGGGCAGCCTTCCGTATGTGGCCATTCAGTTCAAGGCCATTCTGGCAACACTGGGGATAATGCTTGCCGCCCATGGTACGGCAGATTCTGCGGTTGACGCGGGGGCGGGGTTATTCGGTCAGTCTTTGCCCCATGTTTCGTATGTTTCGTATGTTCCGTGGGAGCAAGCCGTGCTGCAGGTGCAGGGCAGTTTGGCCGGGCCTGCGCTGCTTGGGTTTTCCATTCTGTTCACCATCCTTGCCGGTGTGCGCAGGCTGGACCCCACGGAGCGGCATCAGGGGGTGGTGGCCGTTATTGCCGTGGAATCTGTGGTGAAGATTGCTGCGTTTATGGCTGCCGGAATATTTGTCACCTACGGCATGTATAACGGGTTTGGTGATATCTTTACGCGCAGCGTTGAGGCGGGGTATGCCTCGCTGCTCAGCCCCGGGCGTATTGAAGGCGGCTACATGGAATGGGTGATGCGGGCTTTTCTGTTCGCCCCCGCCGTATTGCTGCTGCCGCGTCAGTTTCATCTGGCGGTGGTGGAAAATTCTGATGAACGGCATGTGCGCACGGCCATGTGGCTGCTCCCTCTGTATATGCTGCTCATTACCGTCTTTGTCATGCCCATGGCACTGGCGGGGCTGCTGCAGGGATATGACGCGGCGCACGGGGACTGGTTTGTGCTGCTTCTGCCGTTGCAGCAGGGTATGGACTGGTTGAGCCTGCTGGTTTTTCTGGGCGGGTTTTCCGCCGGGATGAGCATGATTGTCATCGCCACCATGACCATGACCACCATGCTGACCAACGACCTTCTGCTGCCTGTTCTGAACCTGCTGCCCCGCATGGCGTGGCTGCGCCGTTATATTCTGCAATGCCGGTGGGCGGTGGTGTGCGCCTATCTGAGCATGGGCTACGGTGTGTTCCTGATGGTGGGCGAATCGTACACGCTGGTCAGCCTTGGCATAGTATCCATGATGGCGTTCGCCCAGCTCGGACCGGCGGCGGTGGGCGGGTTGTTCTGGACCACGGGCAACAGGGCCGGGGCCGTGAGCGGGCTTTTGGCCGGGTTCGGGTTGTGGTTTTATACGCAATGCGTTCCGGTGCTTATCCGCAGCGGCGTGCTGGAATCGTCCATGCTGGAGACCGGCCCCTTCGGCATAGGGTGGCTCCGGCCTGAGCAGTTGCTCGGGCTTGAGGTGTTCTCGCCGCTGGCGCACACGCTGTTCTGGAGCATACTCATGAACGTGCTGTGCTATGTGGTCGGTTCGTGCCTCTGGACGCCGCGTGAGCGGGATGTGG
>CAYRLL010000193.1:0-3569 GCA_964425115.1 uncultured Desulfovibrio sp.
GACCGAGGTGGTGGTAAAGGCCATCCCGCTCACCCTCACCGGGCTTGCCGTGGCCCTGTGCGCCACCATGCTGCTGTGGAACATCGGCTGCGAGGGACAGCTTGTCATGGGCGGCATAGGTGCCGCCGGGGCTGTCATGCTGTTTGCCCCGGTGCTGCCCTCCCCGCTGCTGCTGCCTGCCGTCATCCTGTGCGGCGCGGCGTGCGGCGCACTGTGGGCCTTTGTGCCCGCCCTGCTGCGGGTGTGGGCCAATGTCAGCGAAATCCTTACCACCCTGCTCCTGAACTACGTGGCTATCATCCTCATGGAATACCTGTATTTCGGCCCGTGGCGCGACCCGCAGGGCATGGGCTTTCCCGGCACGCCGCTCTTTCCGCCCGCCGCCATGCTGCCGCGCCTTCTGGATACCCGCATCCATCTGGGACTGGTTTTCGCCGTGGCCCTTGCCGCCGGGCTGCACTTCCTGCTGGCCCGTTCCAAATGGGGCTTCTCCGTGCGCATAACCGGGCACGGCCCGCAGGCCGCAGGATATGCGGGCCTGAACGTGCCGCGCCAAACCCTGCTGGTCATGGCCGCCAGCGGCGCGCTGGCAGGACTTGCCGGAGCGGGCGAGGCAGCCGCCATACACTACCGGCTGCAGGAAGGATTCGCGGCGGGCTACGGGTATGACGGCATCATCGTGGCCTGCCTCGCGGCCCTGCAACCCCGGCTCATACCCTTCTGCGCGCTGCTGCTGGGCGTGTTCATCGTGGGCGGCGAGCAGCTTGCCACCACCATGCAGCTGCCCGCCTCCATCAGCCGGATACTGGAAGGGGCGCTGCTGTTCGGCTTTCTGCTGGGCGAAACCCTCGGCCGCTACCGCATCCGGACCAGAGGAGCCGCATAATGCTGGAAGACATTGCCTTCATCACCAAAATAGCTGTCAAATCCTCGGCAGCGGTCTTTTTCGCCGCCCTAGGCGAAATCTTCACCCAGCGCAGCGGCGTGCTCAATCTGGGCGTGGAAGGCATGATGCTGCTGGGCGCACTGGCAGGCGTCGCCGCAGGCAGCGTCACGCAAAATCCCGTGCTCGCCACGCTGGGCGGCATGGCTGCGGGCGGCCTGCTGGCCCTGCTGCACGCCTTTTTCGCCATCACCCTGCGGGTGAACCAAACCCTTTCCGGCCTTGCCCTGACCATTCTGGGCGGCGGCCTCGCCAGCTTTCTGGGCCGCGCCTACATCGGCAAGCCCGCCCTGCGCATGAAGGTCTGGAACGTGCCCTATCTTTCCGACATCCCCGTTGCGGGCGATGTCTTCTTCAGGCAAACCCCGCTGGTCTATGCGGCCTACCTGCTCGTGCCCGCAGCCGCGTGGGTGCTGTTCCGTTCCCGGCTCGGGCTGCGCATACGCGCCGTGGGCGAAGATGCCGCCTCCGCCGATGCGGCGGGCGTACCCGTTACCGCCATCCGTTACGGGTGCACCGTGTTCGGCGGCTGCATGGCAGGGCTGGGCGGCGCGTATCTTTCGCTTGCCTACACGCCGGGATGGAAGGAAAACATGACCATGGGGCAGGGCTGGATAGCCATCGCCATGGTCATCTTCGCCACATGGCACCCTGTGCGCGCGTACGCGGGGGCGCTGCTCTTCGGCGGGCTGGCGGCCCTGCAATTCTTCTTTCAGGCCACAGGCGTGGAGGTTGTGCCCATCCACATTCTCCGCATGTTCCCGTATCTTGCCACCATCCTGGTGCTCATTGCCGTGATGCGCCTCGACAGAACAAGGGGAAGCGGCGCGGGTCCCGCCTCGCTGGGCATCCCCTTCAGCCGGGAGGGCTGACCATGTCTCACACCAACACACTCACCGACCCGCTCACCAACACACTGATAGGCACAGCCGTGGGCGAGGAGCCCGCAGACCTGCTCATCCGCAACGTCCGGCTGGTCAACGTCCTTTCCGGCGAAATCCACCCCGCGCACATCGCGGTCAAAGACGGCTGCGTCATCGGCTTCGAGGAGTACGAAGCCCGCACCGTGGTAGACGCCAGGCACCGCTACTGCGTTCCCGGCCTCATAGACGGGCATATCCACATAGAATCCACCCTGCTCTCTCCGGCCCGCTTTGCGCGCATAGCGGCACAGCACGGCACAGCCGCCGTCATCTGCGACCCGCATGAAGTTGCCAACGTCATGGGCACCGCCGGGCTGGAATACATGCTGGCCGCCAGCGAACACCTGCCCCTCTCCGTGTTCATGATGATGCCCTCATGCGTGCCCGCCACGCATATGGAAAGCTCAGGCGCGGTGCTCACCCACGAGCATGTGCACGATTTTCTCACCCGCTACCCTCAGCGCATACTGGGGCTGGCAGAGGTGATGAACTACCCCGGCGTGCTTTTCCGCAACCCGGAGGTACTGGCCAAGCTTAACGCCGCACAGGGCCGCGTCATAGACGGGCACGCCCCGCTGCTGCACGGCAAGGACCTGAACGCCTACATCATTGCCGGTCCTGCCAGCGACCACGAATCGTCCACCGTGGAAGAGGCACGCGAAAAGCTGCGCAAGGGCATGCACCTTATGGTGCGCGAAGGCTCGCAGGAACACAACCTGCTCGACCTGCTGCAAACCGTCAATGAATTCAACAGCCACCGCGCCTCGTTCGTCTGCGACGACCGGCTGGTGAACGACCTCGTAAGCCACGGCCACATGGACGACATCCTGCGCAAGGCCATGGCAACAGGGCTTGCGCCCATGCGCGCCGTGCAGATGGCCACCATAAACACCGCCCGCTACTTCGGGCTGCACAGGCGTGGCGCCTTAGCTCCCGGCTACCGGGCAGACATGGTGCTGCTGGACGATCTGCAATCCTTCACCATTGCCGACTGCTACCTTGCGGGCCGCCGCGTAGAGGAGTGCGACTTCTCCTCTTCCGTGCATTTTTCCGAAAACACCATGCGGGTGGCCAATCTGGACAAAGACGCCCTGCGCGTTCCCGCACAAGCTGGCAAGCTGCGGGTCATCGGCATTGTGCCGGGCCAGATCATCACAGAACACCAGCTGCTGGAACCGGCCCTGCGCGAAGGGGAAGCCGTGGCCGATGCCGGACGCGATCTCGCCAAACTTGCCGTGTTTGAACGACACAACGCCAGAGGCAACGTAGGGCTGGGATTCGTCACCGGGCTGGGCCTGCGGGCAGGTGCACTGGCGGGCACAGTGGCCCATGATTCGCATAACCTGATTGTCGGCGGCATGGACGATGAAGACATGCTCACCGCCGCGCGCGAGGTGGTACGCATCGGCGGCGGACTGGCCGTGGCCCATGCGGGCAAGGTGCTGGCGTCGCTGCCGCTGCCCATTGCCGGACTCATGAGCGATGCGCCCGCAGAAGAGGTGCTGGCGGGCCTGCAATCCATAAATGCCGCCCTCGCCACGCTGGGCTACAAGCTCGGCAGCCCCTTTGCCGCCCTTTCCTTCCTCGCCCTGCCGGTCATCCCGTCACTTAAGCTTACAGATCTGGGGCTGGTGGATGTGCAGCGGTTCGCCATGGTAGGATTATGGGCTGAGTAGTCATTAAAAAAGGTTCATCGCGGTATT
>CAYRLL010000194.1:0-3545 GCA_964425115.1 uncultured Desulfovibrio sp.
TCCTTGTATCAGGAGAGGGCCTTTTCTGTGCCTGCGAGGTGAGCCCGAACGGCGGCACTTTCTGGACTCGGATGAATTGCGTACAGCGTATGAAAATTCTCTGGCTAGAATTGGGGCCTGCGATACACTTATCGCTGAATTAACACTTTCGAATTCCCGGCAGTAACGAGGTCAGGCCCATGAACCTTAACCTCTCTAATAAAATCGCCCTCGTCACAGGGTCATCTCAGGGCATAGGCCTCGCCATTGTTGACTCACTGCTTGCAGAAGGATCCTCTGTATGGATGACCGGACGGTGCGAATCGTCACTTCACGAAGCGGCAGCCCTAAGATCCGCCCATAGTGGGCGGCTACATACTTTTGCAGGTGACCTAAGCGATCCCGCCCAATGTGCACTGCTCGCAGACGCCATACGGAATACAAGCGGCAGACTGGATGCGTTGATTTGCAACATAGGTTCCGGCAAATCTGTTCCCCCTCTTGCCGAATCGGAACAGGAATGGCGGCGCATGTTTGACATTAATCTGTTCGCCGCCACCACGGCAGTGCGCGAACTACTCCCCTGCCTGCGGAATGCTGTCCGTCATAACGGTCAGGCATCCATTACCTTCATCTCCTCCATCTGTGGAGAAGAAGCGCTGGGGTGCCCCATTGCATACAGCAGTGCCAAGTCGGCCCTGAACAGCTACGCAAAGAATATTTCCCGGCCTCTTGGAAAAGAGAGTATCCGCGTGAACGTGGTTTCCCCCGGCAATGTCATTTTCCCCGGATCGACCTGGGAAAACAAGCTCGCGCAAAACGCAGAGGCCGTGGCCTCCATGCTGGAGAAAGAAGTTCCGCTTAACAGGCTTGGCACCGCACAAGAAGTTGCAGATGTCGTTGCATTTCTCGTCTCTGATCGCGCGGCGTTCGTCACAGGTGCGGACTGGATCGTCGACGGCGGGCAGACACGCTCGATCTAAACGAGGTATCTATATGAACACACTGAATTCTTTCAGACTTGACGGAAAGGCGGCAATCATTACCGGCGGCGCAGGCCTTCTGGGAACAAAACACGCTGAGGCCGTTGCCGAAGCAGGTGGCATTCCGGTCCTCTGGGACATAAACAAGGAAGGCGTGGAAAAAGCTGCGCAAACGATTGCGCAAACCTATGGTTGCCGTTGTATAGGGCTTGCCGTAGATATCACGCAGGATGAAACCGTAGCCGAGGGCCTGAGCCGCACCCTGAAAGAAGTGGGGGCTGTCCATATTCTCATCAACAACGCCGCCAACGACCCGAAAGTAAAACCAGGTCAAAAACCTTCGTGGGCACGCCTGGATACCCTCCCGATGCAGGTATGGGAACAGGACATTGCTGTGGGGCTGACAGGGGCCTTCATTTGCAGTCGCCATGTCGGACAGTACCTTGCTGACAACGGCGGCGGAGTTATCCTGAATGTCGCATCCGACCTCGGCGTCATAGCCCCGGACCAACGCATCTACCGCCAGCAGAACCTTGCCGACAACGAGCAACCTGTAAAACCAGTAACATACTCGGTTGTTAAGCATGGACTCATAGGCCTTACCAAATACCTTGCGACATACTGGGCAGAAAAGATGGTGCGCGTTAACGCCATATCTCCTGGAGGCGTATACAACGGCCAACCTGATGATTTTGTAGTCAAGCTGGCCAGTCTTATTCCGATGGGACGCATGGCAACCATAGACGAATACAAAGCCCCGGTGCTGTTCCTCATTTCAGACGCGTCCTCCTACATGACGGGAGCCAACCTCGTGATTGAGGGCGGGCGTACCTGCTGGTAATCTTTGCGCATGAAACCGTTTCTCTGCACAACTGCCCTCACAGATTTTTGGGGACCGGACGCTGCAAGCCGAGTCTTCCTCGGACCGTGGTGTATTGCCCCGTACCCCGAGGAAGATCTTCCTTCTCAGCCGCGCATGGTTGCTCATCCGTGGCAAAACATGGACGATTACATCCGGAGCATTCCCGGTGAAGAACGGATTATCGATACATGCCTCGCATCCCTTTCCGATGCGCTGGACCGTATCCACGGCGTCTCTCTTGGCCCACGCTATTGGGAGACCGTGCTCTGCCCGTGGGTGTATGACTTTGTCATGGTTCTGCATGAACGCTACCTTTCCATACGTGCCGCCCTTAAGCAGTATGACAATGCAGAATCCATAATCATCAGCCGTGAGTCCTATTGGGTCAGCGGCAACTCCACTTCGTTTGGACGAGATGCCATCTCAAATGACAACTTCAATCTTCAACTCTACTCCATCATTCTGGACACATTACAAGCAACAGTAAAAACAGCTACAAATCCTTTCAAGCCCGCTGCGGCCAGAACGTTCTGGAATCAACGGCTGCGCCGCATCATCTCGGACAAGCTAACGTCTTTCGCTCTCAAGGATGCACACGCCCTCCTGCCCGGCAGCATAACCATAGGTAATATAATCAAATTTGCAACACATTCGGGCACGCAATGCCGCCTCGGTCGCTGCGATGACATGGAGTTAACACCACGCTCGATGTCAAAGCTGAAAATGGACGCGCGCGACAACCTACAGATAAATCTCGACATTGACGATCAATCCTTCACGCGAGTTTTAAACCGCGCCCTTCCTGCGCTACTGCCCACAGTCTTCATTGAAGATTTTTTAGCAATCAGAACCAGGGCGTTAAAGCTGCTTGGCCGCTCCTCACCCAAAACAATCGTTACTTCAGCGAGCTATCACTCCAGCGACCTTCTGCGATTCATTATTGCAGAAGCCCGGAACAGAGGCACACGGCTGGCCATTGCACAGCATGGCGGAGACTACGGCAGCAGCCTATACTGCCCGCTTGAACAGGTTGAATCCCGGGTGGCAGATGAATATTGGACGTGGGGCTGGCAGTGCGAAAACGCACCTGCCACTCGCCACGTGCCCAGCCCAAAGCTTTCCAAACTTGTGCGCCTCCCGCAAACCACTTTGCAGGGGAGCATCCTCTATGTTGCCAACACGGGGGGAAGGTACTATTACCGCAAACACTGCCTTCCTCTTGCCCATCATATGCTCGGCTACTACGAACGTCAGGAAGAATTCTTCAAGGAAATCCCCGAGAATTTTCTGCGCAAGATGACGTTCAGGCCCTACCCGTCTTCATTTGGATGGCGATTCACGGAGAAGCTGCAGAATCGGTTTCCGTCACTGCGTATGGACAATGCAACAAATTATAATCTTGCCCTGAAGCAGGCCCACCTTGTGGTGTGCGACATGAACTTGACAACCCTGCTGGAGCGTCTGGCAATCCGGAAACCGCTCATCGCCTGCTGGTCCCCGGATGTGTTCAGATTGCGCCCGCAGGCAAAACCGCTCTATGACGGACTGAAGTCAATCGGCATACTGTTCGACTCTCCACAAAAGGCGGCAAGGGCACTGGTTGGTCTAGGTAACGACATTGACGGCTGGTGGGATGCCTGCCTGCGTTCCCAAGCCTATGCGGATTTTGAACGCACCTTTCTTCTGCATTCCCCGCATTGGGAAAGGGAATGGGTATCCGC
>CAYRLL010000195.1:0-3504 GCA_964425115.1 uncultured Desulfovibrio sp.
AAGCGGCGTGATGGCACGCCGCTTGTCTGTTAATCGTCATCCCGCTCCGTCAGGCATTCGGGCGGCACCATGGCGGCATGGTCGTAAAACACCAAGTCCGGCACGGCGGGTATTTCTCCCGCTCCGGCCAGACGCTGCATGAACAGCACAAGCCCTTCCTGTTCCTTACGGCGCAGGTTGTAGACAAGCCCGCGGAAATAGGTGCGCATGTCTTCTTTGCTCAGGTAGCCCGTATCTGCCGCCATGGAGACCATCTGCTCCATATTGGCGGTTCCCCAATCCTTGGCGCGGACAAACAGGGTGGCGGGGTCGCGCGTGAAGCACCCCTCTGCCACCGCCTTGCGGGAAATGACCCATACCCCGAAGATGAAGGGCAGGCCTGTCCATTCCCGCCACGCTTCGCCAAGGTCCAGCCGGTAGGGAAAACGCCCGTCCGAACGCAGTTGCAGTGCCTCGTCCCCTATGCACAGGGCGGCGGTGGGCAGGTCGCCCGCCTGCAACCGCTCCGTCACCGAGCCTGTCTCGTACCGGACATCCACCTTCAGGTAGTCACGGAAGAGCATACGCAGCAGCGCGGCGGAGGTGTGCGACTGCGCCGTGGAGAGGATGGTTTCTCCCTCCAGCTCCCATATGGGCTTGCGGCTGATGAGCAGCACGCTCATGACCGGGCCGCAACTGCCTATGGCGATATCCGGCAGCAGGTAATACTGATCGGCATTGCGGGCGTATTCTATGGATGAGGCCGAAGACGCGTGCAGCTCGCCACGCGCCATCATATCGTTAAGCTCGGCGGGGGTGCCGTAGACAATCTCGAAATCACGGCCCATTACCCCGCTTTCCATGGGGTAATAGATGGGCAGAACGTTCAGATACCGAATGCGCCCTATGCGCAGTTGCCGCTGATTCACGCCTGCACCTCTGGCTGCGGGTCTACGAGTTCATAGGTCATGGTGCGTTGCCGGGGTTCGAATCCGGCGGCGCGGATGATCTTGTGGATTTCCTGCCGTGAAAGCCGGAAAGAGACTCCGGCTGCCGCCACCACGTTTTCTTCTATCATCAGCGAGCCGAAATCGTTTGCGCCGTAAAACAGGGCCAGCTGTGCAATGTGCGGCCCCATGGTGACCCACGAGGCCTGAATGTTATCCACATTATCCAGCACGATACGCGACATGGCCAGAACACGCAGATAGCCGGGGCTTGGTTCCGGCAATACGCGGATATTGGTGTTGGCGGGCTGGAAGGTCCACGGGATGAAGGCGGTGAACCCGCCCGTGCGGTCCTGCACCTCGCGCACGGCAAACAGGTGCTCCAGCCGGTGCAGGTGGGTTTCCTCATGCCCGAACATCATGGTGGCGGTGGTGCGCAGGTCCTGATAGTGCGCCTCTTCCATTACATCCAGCCAACGTGAGGCGCTGCACTTGTTGGGTGAAACCTTGGCCCGCACCTCGTCCACAAGGATCTCTGCCCCGCCGCCGGGGATGGAATCGAGCCCTGCCGCGCGCAGCCGGGCAATGACCTCTTTGACCATGAGGCCTTCCAGCTCCGCAAAGAACACGATCTCCGGCGGGGAAAAGGCGTGCACATGAATAGAGGGATAGGTTTCCTTTATCCAGCGGATCATATCCTCGTACCATTCGAGCCGCAGGTCCGGGTGGTGCCCACCCTGCATGAGAATCTGGGTGCCGCCCAGCGCGATGGTTTCTTCTATCTTGCGCGCAAGCTCCTCGCGGGTGATGACGTAGCCGCCCTGCTCCGCCGCTTTTTCCGGCGGGCAGTAGAAGGCGCAGAAACGGCATGCGCAGACACAGATGTTGGAATAGTTTATGTTCCTGTCCGCAACGTAGGTGACGATGCTGGCGGGATGCCTGCGCATGCGTATGGTGTGCGCCAGTGATGCCAGCGTGAACAGGCTTGCCTGCTCATACAGCACGCGGGCTTCGCCGAAATCGATACGCTGCTGCCGCAGCACCTTTTCCGCCACGGCGGACACGGCGGGATGCTCGGTAAACGGACTGCCGGAAAGCATGGACATTATACGGCACCTCCCTTGCGGTCTGCCCCGCAGTTGACGGCTGCGGGGTCGGCACCCGTGAGATTGACGTTCACGGGATTGTAGAACGCATCGCGGCGGACGGGGGTAAACCCGGAACGGGTGATCATTTCATGCAGCCCCGGAATGGTCATGGACTGCTCCGACTGCGCACCGGCATCGTGGCCGATCTTTTCTTCCACGATGGTGCCGTCCAGATCGTCCGCGCCGAAATACAGCGCCGCCTGCGCCATCTTCATGCCCAGCATGACCCAATAGGCCTTGATGTGCGGAATGTTATCGAGCATGAGGCGGCACAGGGCAATGGTCTTGAGCCTGTCCAGCCCGGTGTGTTCGCCGAGGCGTTCTTCCGGAAGTTTGAGCAGGCTGTTCTCTGTGAGGAACGGCAGGGGAATGCAGCAGGTGAAGCCGCCGGAGATATCCTGCTGCCGCCGGAGCCTGTCCAGATGGTCCAGCCTGTCTTCCACGGATTCTATATGGCCGAAAAGCATGGTGCAGTTTGTCTGCAACCCGAGGGAGTGCGCCTCTCCGTGCACCCGCAGCCACTCCTGCGCATCGGATTTGCGGGGGCAGATGCGCTCGCGCACCTGCGGGGCGAAGATTTCCGCACCGCCGCCGGGCATCATACGCAGCCCTGCCTCTTTCAGGCGGGTGAGCACCTCCAGAGTGGTGCAGCCTTCCAGCTTTGCGAAATGCGCAATTTCCACTGCGGTGAAGGCTTTGACCGTTATGTCGGGGAACGCCCCCTTCACACGCCGGATGACATCTTCAAAAAAAGAAAGCGGCAAGGCGGGATGGCAGCCGCCCACAATGTGCATTTCATTGAAGGGCATGCCGCCGTGGTCGGATATTTTCTGCACAATCTCATCCGCGCTGAGGGCAAAGGCCCCTGCCTGTTCCGCACGCTCCTTCTGGAAGGCGCAGAAAAGGCAGCCGTTCACGCAGATGTTTGTGTAATTGACGTGCCTGTTCAGAACGTAATAGGCTTTGCTCCCGTTCAGGCGGGTTCGCACATGGTGCGCCAGTGCGCCCACGGCGTTCACGTCCTGACAGGCGAACAGCCGCGCCCCGTCTTCCAGCGTGAGCCGTTCGCCCGCCAGAACCTTGTCGTATATGCCTGCCAGTCCCAGCCGGGAATAGTGGTCGGCTGTAAGCATGGTTTATCCTCCGCTGTTTGACGGCACCGCCCGGCTGAAACCCGCGAAAGATGCGGGCGGGGGCTGCGCCGTCCGGCTGGTGAGTATCGGCTCAGTGCCCCGTCATGTCAACCTTTAGGCACGCCGTCCGCCTTTTCCGGCGGCATGCAGGAAGCATACGATGCAACGCTTTGAACTGGGCATATCCCCCTGCCCCAACGATACATACATATTTTACGCCCTTGCCAACGGGCGCGTGGACCTGCCCTTTCCCGTGAGCATGTTCATGGCGGACGTGGAACAGCTGAACGCCCGGGC
>CAYRLL010000196.1:0-3442 GCA_964425115.1 uncultured Desulfovibrio sp.
CTGACATGGGCGCTGTCGTCCAGCCGCATGACCGAGCCCTGCCCGTATTTGCGCTCAATGGAGCTTAGGGCGGTCTTCAGTGCGTCGCGGCGCAGGTCTTCGGTACTCTGAGCAGGTTTTTTTGCCATGGGTGATGGTCTCCGGAGCGGATAGTGGTTCGTTCAAAGCCCAAAAGCAATAGCAGAACCCGCCACAGTGGGCAATGTTTCATACAGTGCAATGCCGGGTGATGACCGTTGCGGGCGTCTTTGCGGTCAGTGCTTGCTTTTCCCGGCGTTGCGCCGTATCTGCCTGCCATGCAAACGGACACTTCTTCTGCACTTCCCGGCTATGATGCCGTGGCGCTGCTCTCCGGCGGGCTGGATTCAATCCTTGCCGTCAAACTGATTCAGGAGCAGGGCCTGCGCGTCAAATGCCTGCATTTTGTCACTCCCTTTTTCGGCAAGCCCCACAAACGGCGCCACTGGGAAGGGCTGTACGGCATAGACATAGAAACTGTGGACATCTCCGCCGATTTTGTGCGCATGCTGGTGGAGCGTCCCGTGTACGGCTTCGGCAAGGTGCTGAACCCCTGCGTGGACTGCAAGATACTCATGATGGGCAAGGCGCGTGAGATGATGGAACGCTACGGAGCACAGTTCATCATTTCCGGCGAGGTGCTGGGGCAGCGCCCCATGTCTCAGCGGCAGGATACCCTGAATGTCATCCGCCGCGACGCGGATGTGCGCGACCTGTTGCTGCGTCCGCTGTGTGCCAAGCATCTTGAGCCCACACGCATGGAATTGGAAGGTCTGGTGGACCGGGAACGGCTGCTGGATATACGGGGGCGCGGCCGGTCCGAGCAACTGGAACTGGCACGGCGTTACGGGTTTGCAGAAATTCCCACTCCCGGCGGCGGGTGCAAGCTGGCGGAAAAGGAAAACGCCAGCCGCTACTGGCAGGTGCTTGTGCATTCTCCGCAGCCTTGCGCGCGGGAGTTCAAGCTTTCCAACATAGGGCGGCAGTACTGGTCCGGCGGGCGGTGGATGGCTGTGGGCAGAAACCGTATGGACAACACGGGATTACTCAAGGTGTGCGGCGATGATGACCTTGTATTCCGGGTGCGGACATTCCCCGGCCCCGTCGCCGTGGGAAGGCAGTTTGCCGGCAGGCTGTGGGATGAGGCCACTGTGGCGGACGCTGCGGCCTTTGCCGCTTCGTTTTCTCCCAAGGCCGTGCGCAGCGGCGGCGCGGTGGATGTGCGTGTGTGCCGTGCGGGCGATCTGCGCCAACTTTCAGAAGGCGACGAGCATGCCCCCGTGCCCGGAGAGATTGTAGTGAACGTGATGCCCACCCGGACAACTGCGGCAGGCTGGACTGAACCGCAGTGGACTGAGGCGCGCGAGGAAATACGGGCCGAGACGCGTGACAAACGCGGGTGAGGCATTATATAGTGTGTAACCTGGTGAATGCGTGAGGCGTTGACACGTAGGCAGAATCAATACGTTTATGACAGGGCGACTTGCCGTCGTCATCAAGGGAGATTGAGTTGCTCCCGGCGGCGGCTGCCTTATACTGGCAAAAGAGATTTTGCATGTGGCCCCGTCCACGGTTCAACCGGGTACAAACCCCTTTCACTCTCGGGTGAAAGGGGTTTTTTGCGCCATCATCCCGCTATGCCTGAACTTTTGAGCATTTGAACATGGCTTGATTGGTGAAGAGTGCATTTTTCTTGAAAATCAGGACGGAACAGACTACATGGGCTCGGCACGGCTGCAGTCGGGGGCGGTACTGTTATCATTGCACATGCCGGAAGCGTTTGCGCATGTTTCTGCGGGGGCATGCGCTGTCGGTATGGTGCACCGTTGTGTGGGCAACGGAGGCGTCCCTGTGGCCTGATGGGGTTTTTCGTACACAACCGGAGAGAGGAGAATCATGGCACTGACCAACAGACATACCGACGGCTTCGCCACGCGGCTGGGCGTTCTTACCGCCACGCTTGGTTCCGCAGTGGGACTGGGCAATATCTGGAAGTTTCCATACATGACGGGCGATGGCGGTGGAGCCGCGTTCCTGATAATCTATCTGCTGGCAACACTGGCCGTGGGGCTGCCCGTGATGATCGGTGAGATCATGCTCGGACGTGAAGCCCGGGCCAATGCCGTGGGTACGTGGAAGACCCTTGCGCCGGGGACGCCGTGGTTTCTGGTGGGCGCGGCAGGAGTTCTGGCCGCGTTCCTGATCATGGCCTTCTATACGGATGTTGTGGGCTGGGTATTTTCCTTTATCGTGCGCGCTGCCACGGGGCAGCTGAATTCCACGGACCCCAAGGTGGGCGAGGCGGCATTTTCCGCCATGGTTTCCCATCCGTGGCATTCACTGTTCTGGCAGTGGGGAGTGCTGGCTCTTGTAGGCGGTATTCTGCTGGGCGGGGTTTCCAAAGGCATAGAGAAAACCACCAAGGTGCTCATGCCGTTGCTGTTCCTCATGCTGCTGGCGGTGTGCGTGCGCTCCCTCATGCTGCCCGGTGCGGCACAGGGGCTTGCGTTTCTCTTTGCGCCGGATTTTTCCAAGGTGACGGTAGACGTGGTACTTAACGCCATGGGGCTTGCGTTTTTCAAGCTTTCCATAGGGATGGGCACCATGATGACCTACGGCAGCTATTTCCGCAGTGATGCGGATATTCCGCTGACCACGGCACGGGTAATGCTTGCCGACCTTGTTGTCTCTTTGTTGGCGGGCATTGCCATTTTCCCTGCCGTGTTCAATTACGGGCTGGAACCTACCGCCGGGCCAGGGCTTCTGTTCATGACCATGCCTGCCGTGTTCAGTTCTCTGCCGCTGGGGCAGGTGTTCATGACAGTGTTTTTCCTGCTTACGGGTATTGCCACCATCGGGGCCATGCTCTCGCTGTTTGAGGTGCCTGTGGCCCTGTTTGCGGGAAGCGGCATGATGAGCCGCAAGGCTGCCGTCATAGCCACTGCTGTCGGGCTTGCGGCCTTTGGCGTACCGGCCACGCTTTCGTTCAGCACGTTGGCGGATGTGACGGTGTTCGGGAAGAACTTTTTTGACCTGTACGACTTCCTGAGTTCCAACATCATACTTCCGCTTGGTGGTATCTGCATCTGCCTGTACGCGGGCTGGGTATGGGGCAGTGCCCGTTCGCACACCGCCCTGTCCAACGGCGGCTCCCTTGCCAACGCGGCGGTCATCCGTGTTTGGTACGCGCTGGTGCGTTACGTAACTCCTCTGCTGGTGGTGCTGGTATTGCTCAAGGGGCTGAAGGTATTCTGATAGCGTAGCCGGGGAAGCATCCTCAAAGAGAGGCATCCTCCAAAGTCGCTGTAATGGGATGGAGACTTTTCTTTGCAGGCAGGCTTTGGTTTGCTCGGGCATGGTATGGCCGGTCTGAAGGGCTGGCTTTACCAGTATCGCCTTGAAATACAATATAGATAATGAAAAG
>CAYRLL010000197.1:0-3292 GCA_964425115.1 uncultured Desulfovibrio sp.
TACCCTCTGCAGCAAAGGGCTGCGGCGCAGAATTCGTGAGAATTGCCGGGGGAGGTGCTGATTTCAGATGGCCCGTCGCCTAGGCGTGGAATTTGGGGGTGATGATTGGCAGGCGAGGAGCGGTGTTGCAGCGGGGTAGTCCACTGAATTGTGGTTGTTCTTGGCGGGTGATGACGAACCGTTGTGCCGATTGGATTGACGGGGGAAGGGGGCGGAAAAGAAATTTTTGGTTTGCTGCATCGGACGTCTTGCTTTGCCGCCAGTTCTCTATATGAAATGAACTAGGAAGCATCTGGTATATGCGCAGCCAAACCTTGGAGCACCTCTCTACGTCGCCGTCACCTGAATGGCAACAGCGTGATCCATAGTACGGCATCCTCAGCGCAACAAGGAGTCTGGTCATGGTTACCTCCTCGCGTCACTCGACAGGATTCGCAGTGCGGATGCTTCTGGCTCTTGTCATATGCCTGCTTATGGCTCAGCCCGTTCTGGCCGGGAAGGCAAAGTATGTCTTCCTGTTCATTGTAGACGGCATGAGCATGTCACAGATTTATGTGGCGGAATCGTACAAGGCGATTCTTGAAGGGAAGGCAGCCCGGCCCGGGGCGGCCCGCCTTGCGTTTACACACTTTCCTCATCAGGCCATGACAACAACCTATTCCAGTGAATCACTGATCACCGATTCCGCAGCGGCAGGCACGGCCATAGCTACGGGTACCAAGACCTACAATGCCGGAGTGGGGGTGGACGCCGACGGCAAACCCGTGACATCAGTTGCAGAGATGGCCCGCGACAAGGGCATGAAGGTGGGTATCATCACGTCTGTCTCTCTGGACCACGCCACCCCCGCCGCCTTTTACGCACACCAGAAAAGCCGTAAAAATCATTACGAGATAGGCCTTGAACTGGCTGCCAGCAATTTTCACTATTTTGCGGGCGGCGGATTTGTTGACCCGGAGGGTGAGCAATCCCGTCGCAAGGGTAGTAAACAACACGTTCTGGATGCCATACGCAGTGCCGGATACACCTATGTGAACGATAAGGCCGGTTTTGCGGCACTGCAGCCGGGGGCCAAGGCCGTGGTTGTTCCGCCCCGGCTGCAGGACGAGCAGTCCATGCCCTACGCCATTGATACCGCTGCAGGGGATATTTCCCTTGCGGACCTGACAGCCAAGGGGATTGAGGTGCTGGATAACCCCAATGGCTTTTTCATGATGGTTGAAAGCGGCAAAGTGGACTGGGCGTGCCATGCCAACGATGCTGCCACTGTCGTCACCGACCTGCTGGCGCTGGAAGCGGCTGTGGTCAGAGTGCTGGACTTTGCCGCCAAACATCCTTCGGAAACATTGATTGTCGTCACGGGCGACCATGAAACCGGCGGTATGGCGTTAGGGTTCGCAGGAACCAGATATTCAACCTACCTGCAGCAGTTGGCCCTTCAGAAAGGCTCGCACATTGCCTTTAACAAGATGTTTGACGCATGGCGCAAGGCCAATCCGCACGGAACATTCGAGCAGGTTGTCCCCATGATAGATGATTTCTTCGGCCTGCGTATGCCGGCAAAACAGGAGAGCACTGCCTCTGCCGCTGATGCCGGGGCGGAAACAGGCGTTACGGGCAGCGTCTCCGACATGTTCCTGCAGCCGTTTGAGGTGGATGCGCTCCGGGCTGCCTTTGCGCGGAGCATGAGCGTGCAGGATGCGGAAGCCAAGGGGCCGGACTATCTGCTCTACGGTTGGCACGAACCGTTTACGGTGGCTCTGACCCATCTGCTCAATAAAAAAGCCGGGGTCTCGTGGACATCGTACTCCCATACAGGGGTGCCCGTCCTCACCTTTGCCACCGGCGTGGAGAGCGGTCTTTTTCAGGGATATTTCGACAACACCGATATCTTTACAAAAATAGTAGCCGCACTGGGCCTTCCGCCCCGCAAGGTGCTGAACTGAACAGAATTGCGGGCGCACGGCCATGGGCCTTCCCGTTTTCGGAGCGACAATGCCTGTATCCAAGGATGCCCGCCTCGCGCTGTTCTTCATGCTTCTCACGCTCCTGTTGCACTGGCTCCCCACAGGCTACGAGAAGCGCCATGCGGGGGATGCCATTCGCTGTCAGGGAGAGATCCTTGAGGCGGACGACAGCCGCGTGCGCACCTACGGCATTGTATCTGCCGGTATTCAGCGGCTGAGTATCCGCATTGTCGACGGACCTTTCGCAGACAGCGTGGTAGAAGCCCACAACGAGATGCTGGGCAAAATGGATCTGGACAAGCGCTTTGCGGCAGGCGACCGGGCGCTGGTCGTTCTGTCGCTGGAGAACGGGGCCATTTCCCATGCCATTGCGCAGGACTATTACCGGCTGCATTCAGAAGGGCTGCTTATGGGTATTTTTGCCCTGCTGCTGCTGGTCTTTGCCGGATGGACAGGGCTTAAGGCGCTCCTGTCCTTTGTTTTTTCCGGCTATGTCATCTGGAAGCTGCTTGTTCCCGCCCTGCTGAACGGGCATGATCCTATTCTGGTCGGGCTCACTGTCGTCACGCTGCTCACGGGTGCGATCATTTTTCTTGTCGGCGGACTGAACAGGCGGGCTATGGCTGCATTTCTGGGGGCCCAACTGGGCATTGTCGCCACCTGCCTGCTGGCTCTCGCCTTTGCCGGACCGTTCCGGCTCAGCGGCGCTGTCATTCCTTTTTCAGAAACGCTGCTCTACTCGGGGCACGCCCACCTGAATCTCACCCGTATATTTCTGGCCGCCATCTTCATTGCCTGTTCCGGGGCGGTTATGGATCTGGCCATGGATGTGGCCACAAGTCTGGAAGAAGTGGTCATGGCAGACCCCGGCATAGATTTTCCGCAGGCACTTGCTTCCGGGCTGCGAGTGGGCCGGGTGGTGGTGGGCACCATGACCACCACGCTGCTTCTGGCGTATTCCGGCGGCTACATCACCCTGCTTATGCTTTTCATGGCGCAGAACATTCCCATGGTGAGCATCCTGAACATGAATCTTGTGGCCGCAGAGGTCATGACCACGCTTATCGGCAGCATAGGGTTGGTGCTTGTGGCACCCTTTACGGCGCTGACAGGAGCTTTGCTGTTCGTAGGCAGGCGAAAGAACAACACTGCTTAATGCGTCTGCCGGGGCTGCCTGCTGATGCATGTCCTCCTGCGTCCGCCAAGGGCACGGAACCTGCGCGTGCCTGAACGTATGCCGTCTGCAAGCTCGCCCGCGACCATAAAAATAAGATCCCCCGGCGCACCGTAGTGTCCGGGGGATTGTGTTTGCAGGGAATTTCTTT
>CAYRLL010000198.1:0-3143 GCA_964425115.1 uncultured Desulfovibrio sp.
GGCGGGATATCTGGCAGCCTTTGCGGTCCGGCTGCGCCTTGATGCCGCAAACGCGGACAATGCCGGCGACCTGCGTGAAGGGCCAAGGCAGTTTGCGCTGGAGATGGGGCTGGCAGCAGGACTTGGCCTGGCTCTCGCCGTGTTCAACACGCTTGCTTTTGATTTCCCGGTGGAGAGTGGCCTGAAAATTCTGCTCGGCACCATCTGCGCAGGTTTTTTTATGGCCCTGGACCTGACTCTCGCGCGGGAGCGCATGGCCGCAGGGCACGGCGGCAGGCCCCGTGATTCTTTGCCGGAGATGCCCTTTTCCTCACTGACGGGAAGGCTCTCCGTTCTGGCATCACTGGTTGCGGTGTTCAATGCCGCCATTGTGATTCTGGTGGTGTACAAGGATATTCTCTACCTGCAGGGGCTGCCGCCTCATGAGGTGCGCTCTCAGGCGGTGTACGTGGCGTTGGAGATACTGTTTGTGAGTCTGGTGGTTCTTGCCTTCACTCTGCGGGTGGTGTGGTCCTACGCGCGGAATCTGCGTATGGCCTTTTCTGCCCAGACATCCACCCTGCAGGCCGTGCGCGACGGTAATCTGGATGTGTACGTTCCGGTGGTGAGCGCCGATGAGTTCGGGCGTATTGCCCATGATACCAACACTATGATCTCCGGCTTGCGGGAGAGGCGGCATATGCAGTCGGTGCTGGGCAAAGTGGTGGACACGCGCATAGCCGACAAGCTGATCAGGCAGTCTCACAAGGGGCTGACATTGGGGGGAACGCGCCATGATGCCATTATCTTCATGTCCGACATCCGCGATTTTACGGCATTCAGCGAGTCAGCCGAGCCGGAAGCGGTGCTGGCGGATTTGAATGTCTATTTTTCGGAATGCGTGCGTATCATCACCGGGCACGGTGGTATGGTGGATAAATTTATCGGTGACGGCATGCTGGCCGTGTTCGGCCTGATAGAGCACGAACAAGGCGTGCCGTGCACCTGTGCGGACGATGCGTTGCGTGCGGCCTTTGCCCTGCTGGACGGGTTGCCCGGCATAAATGACCGCATGGAAAAGCCGGTGCGTATAGGCATGGGCCTGCATGCGGGACCGGTGGTTTCCGGGCTTATGGGGGCGCCGGAGAGGATGGAGTATACCGTGATAGGGGATACGGTGAATACGGCGGCGCGGCTGGAATCGCTTTGCAAGACGCTGGAAACCCCGCTGGTGGTTTCCGGCGCGTTGTATGCGCGTCTTACGGACGATACGTTGCGCGCCCGCCTGAAGACGGGCGGGGGGCAGGCTTTGAAGGGAAGGCATGCTGCCGTGGAGGTGTGGACCCTGCGTTAGACGGGCGTTTCGGCGTGGTCCTGCCCATGGGCCAATATATGTTGGCGTACACGCTTGACGATTTTTTGTGCGCAACGTAGCACCGCTATGCGGGAGGGTGTTTATGGGGGGCTACGGATACAGAGTGCAGGACGACCAACCTGCCCCTGTCAGGGGGGCGGCGTTCCGATGGTTTGCCGTCATAGTGGACATTGCCGGACGGCTGAGCAATCACCATGTGCTGCTCTCCATGCAGCGGGGGCTTGCCCTTGTGCTGCCGCTGGTCATGGTGGGCGCCCTTGCGCTGACCATCCGGGATTTTCCCGCCGCCGCTGTACCCCGGATGCTGGATTCCCTGTTCGGCGACGTGTGGCGCAGCGTGTGCGATGCCGTTATCGCCGGGTCGTTCGGCATAGCCGCGCTGGGAGTGCTGTGCGCCTACAGCGCCGCCACGACGGCCATCCACAATCAGCGGCGGGCAGACCTTGCGGTGAGCCCGGCCATGACCACGGTGGTGGTGCTCTCCTGCTTTTTTGTGCTGGCCGCGCCTCCGGGCGATGTGGCGTGGAACGCGCTGTTATCCATGAATCCCGGCCTGCCGCTGGCGATCATCGTGGCTATGACAGGCAGTGCCGCCTTTCTGCGTCTGTGCCGGGTGCGGGAGCTGCAATTGCCCATGGGGACCGTGGGCAGTGATCCTGTCGTGCGCGATGTGCTTACGCTCACTCCCGCCGCCATGCTGGTCATTCTGCTCTTTGCCGCCGGGCGCATGCTGCTTGCGGCAGCCGGGGTGACCGACCCGGGCATGTCGCTGGGGCTGCTGTTCGTGGACGCGTTCCGCAATGCGGGCGATGGTATTGGCTACGGGCTGGCCTATGTGGGACTTTCTCAGGCGTTGTGGCTGTTCGGGGCGCACGGGCCGAACATGCTTCCTTCTCTGGAAGCCGGTGTGCACATTCCCGCCGCACTGGCCAATGCGCAGGCCCTTGCCATGGGGCAGGAACCGGTCTTCATTTTTACCAAATCCTTTTTTGACGCCTTTACCCGTATGGGCGGGTCCGGCTGCACCCTGTGCCTTATTGCTGCCATTCTGCTGCGGGGCAGGAACAGCGGCAACGCCCGGCTGTGCCTGTTTGCCCTGCTGCCCGCGCTGTGCAATGTGAACGAGCCGGTTCTGTTCGGCATTCCTCTGGTGCTGAACCCGGTATACGCCATTCCCTTTGTGCTGACCCCGCTGGTCCAGACCCTGACAGCGTACTGGGGAACGGTGCTGGGGCTTGTACCGCACACGGTGCCGGGGGGCGCGTGGACAACGCCTGTTTTTTTCAGCGGCTTCATGGCCACAGGCTCATGGGCAGGCGTGGGCATGCAGGCGGTTAACCTTGCGTTGGGCGTACTGCTGTATCTGCCCTTCGTGCGGTTTGCGGACGTGCTGTGCGAGAGGCAGGGCAGGCGGGTGATGCACGCACTGGCGGAGGCGGCGGAAAGCCGGATTCCCGGCCCCAACGGGTATAAGTGCCTTGACCGTCCCGGAGACGCGGGGCGCGTGGCCAAGGTGCTTGCCAACGATCTGGGGCGGGCGCTGGCAACCAACACACAGCTTTTTCTGGAATATCAGCCGCAGATAGACAGCAACGGCAACCGCGTGGTCGGGGCGGAGGCGCTGCTGCGCTGGCGGCATCCCGTGTACGGGCTGATTCCGCCCTGCATAACCGTTGCGCTGGCAGAAGATACCGCAACCATAGGCAGGCTGGGGCTGTTTGTGCTGAATGAAGCCTGCGCACAGCGGCAGGCGTGGCAGGGCCGGGTTCCGGAAGGGCTTGTCATGTCC
>CAYRLL010000199.1:0-2872 GCA_964425115.1 uncultured Desulfovibrio sp.
GCGATTCGCGGCAGCCGTACAGGTTGTCGAACTTGGACTTGGTGACGGAATCGTTCACGTTAATGGCGGGGAAGAGCAGCTTGCCTTCCTTTTCCATGTGGTACAGGCGATGCACGCCGGTGGTGGTTTCTTCAGAAACGCCCCGAACCTTGGCGGCAATGCGGGTCCACTTGCCGGAATCCGTCTTGTAAGACAGCGCAAGGCGGTCCATGAAGATGCTGAATTCCTTGTTGTCGTAAGACTTTTCCAGCAGCGAGGGGTCTTTTTCCACCTCAAGGCCCTTGTGGATCATCATGGTAGCGTCGCCGCCGTCGTCCACAATAAGGTCAGGGCCGGAACCGTCGGGCCACGTCAGGGCCATCTCGGTGCACCACCAGTATTCTTCAAGGGTCTCACCCTTCCATGCAAACACCTTGGCCATGCCGGAGTCGGCAATGGCAGCCGCAGCGTGGTCCTGCGTGGAAAAGATGTTGCACGATGCCCAGCGCAGGTCCGCGCCCAGTTCGTACAGGGTCTTTATGAGCATGGCGGTCTGAATGGTCATGTGCAGCGAGCCCATAACCTTGAGGCCCTTAAGCGGCTTCTGGGGGCCGTATTTTGCTATGGTTGCCATCAGGCCGGGCATTTCCAGCTCAGAAAGCTGCATTTCTTTGTAGCCCAGTTCGGCGTCCTTGATATTGCGAACCTTGTTCTCCACGCTCAGGTCAAGCGGAATGGCGCGGGTTGCGTCTGTCATCGGGGGTGCCTCCAGTATCTATTGTTATGGTTGGGAATTTTCTGCCACGATCAGATGAATGGAAAGCCCGCGCTCCACGGCAAAAGACTTGCTGGACTTCAGCGAAAATCCCGCCTCCGTGAGCTTAAGGGCCAGCGATGTCATATCAAAACCAAGCCAGCGGTCGCCGTATTCCGACCGCATCTTCTCGTTCTCATGCTTGTCAAAATCGGCCAGCACCAGCCGCCCGCCATGGCGCAGCACGCGGCGTATCTCCTTGAGCGCATCACCGGGATGCGAAAGGTGGTGCAGCACCATATTCACCACGGCAAAGTCGGCCTCGCCATCGCGCAGGGGCAGATGCTCAAGCTCGCCTATGCGCAGCGATACCCGTTCCGTATCTTCCGCAAGCCGCCGTTTTGCCAGTTCGAGCATACGCGGCGAACCGTCCACGCCGATAACGGAAAGCGACTTCTCCAGCATGCGTTCCATAAGCGAACCCGTGCCGCACCCCAAATCCAGCGCCACCTTGCAGCGGGGCATGTTTTCCATGATGGTTGCGGGCAGGTCAAAGTCGCCAATGATGTCGCGATTCAGCTGGTCCCAGTCTTCGGCAATGGAGTTGAAAAATTGTTTGGTCTTGCGTGCTCGTTCCTCAATGATTTTCTCCGCCATGTCCGCGTCTGCCTGCAGGGCGGGGTCCGTGACAATGAACGGCATGAGCGCGTCTATGAACTCCCGCCCCGGCCCTTCCTCCGGCGCGGAATAGAACACCCACAGCCCGTCGCGGCGCGAATCCAGCAGCCCGGCCCCCGTGAGTATCTTCAGGTGCCGCGACACGCGCGACTGCCCCATCTCCAGAATGGCCACCAGTTCGTTCACGCTCAGTTCAAACCGGTTCAGCACATGCATAAGCCGCAGACGCGTCTCGTCCGCCAACGCCTTGATAAGGGGAAGTGCCGTGCTCATTGCCTGCTCCTGCGCTATTTCCGACTGGCTTGATATGTTTGCATCAAGAAAAGTTGATATGCCTTTATCCCCTTCACGAAATATAGTCAATGCTCCGCAACGGCACGGCATGGGCATCATGCCTGAGTCCCCGTCCCCCAACGTCTGTGCCCGCCGCTACGCGTCTTCCGGCTCAATCGGTCACCTGCAGCCGAACCTCGTTATGGTTTACACCCGCCGCGCTTCCCCGTACCATAGCCGGTGCCTTATGTGCCGGTCCCCGGACTGCGCACGCGCGGGCATCCGCGCAGCCCCATGCCCGAACATTCAACCACAGGAACGGACCCGCCGCCATGTCCCTGAAAGAACGCCTCGGCCTCACCACGGAACCGCTCTACCTCATGGACGGTTCCGCCTTCATATTCCGCGCCTTCTACGCCATGCAATCCATGCAGCGGTCAGACGGCTTTCCCACCAACGCGCTCTTCATTGTCACGCGCATCCTGCTTAAGTTTCTCAAGGACGAGCAGCCCACCTATTTCGGGTTCATTCTGGACGGCAAGGGGAAGAACTTCCGGCACGATATCTACCCGGAATACAAGGCCAACCGCTCCGCGACACCGGAACCGCTGGTGCAGCAACTGGAACCCGTCACCCGTGCGGTGCGCACGCTGGGCCTGCATCTGGAGATTTCGGAAAACTGCGAGGCGGACGACTGCATCGCCTCCCTCGCCGCCCGCTACAAAAAGGAACGCCCGGTCATCATCATCGGCGCGGACAAGGACCTGAAGCAGTGCCTTGATGACAACGTGTTTCTGTGGGACCCCGGCGTAAAGCAGGAAAAGCTCACCACCATAGCCGACTTCCGCGAAGAGACAGGTCTGGACCCCGCGCAGTGGCCGGACTTTCAGGCCGTTATCGGCGATTCTTCAGACAACATCCCCGGCGTGCCCGGCATAGGGCCCAAAACAGCCGCCAAGATATTTATAGAACACGGCTCGCTGGAGGCCATCCGCGACCATTTTCCGTCCCTTGCCCCTGCCGTGCAAAAAAAATTCGCCGAGCATCTTGATACCATGTTCACCTACCGCAGGCTCACCACCCTTGCCACCTCCCACTGCACGGACCTCACGCTGGACCACTTCCGCGTCTCTCCGGTGGATGCGGAAAAAACCGCCCTTTTCCTGCGGGAATTTGAACTGCGCACCC
>CAYRLL010000200.1:0-2847 GCA_964425115.1 uncultured Desulfovibrio sp.
ATGGCGAGGCAGGAGAAGAGAGCGATGCAGGCGAAACGCCTCAACCTGAAGCAGGAAGGGAAGACGCGGGCGGCAATTCCGGTGCCGAGGGCGAAAGCCCCTCGGAGAATACGACAGAGGCAGAAGGCGACCCCGGCATGAGCGGCGAGGTGCGCGATTCCCCGTCGCAGGCAGCCGGTGACGGCGCAACCGAATCCCTGCGGCAAGAAGAGCAGTCATGGCGTGCGGCCCTTTCGGAAGCCCTGCATAAAGCCCGCGAATTCGGCAGCCTGCCCGGCAGTCTGGAACGTCTGCTTGATGGCGGTCATCAACCCGCGCTGGATTGGCGGGAACTGCTGCGGCGGTTCCTGTATAATGCCGCCCGTAACGATTTTTCCTGGGCCCGCCCCAACCGGCGGTTTCTGCACACCGGGTTGTATCTGCCCGGACTGCATAACGAGGAACTGGCACAGGTGGCCGTGGCTGTGGATGTGTCCGGCAGTATCACGCCGCCGGAACTGGAACGCTTCGCATCGGAACTTTCCTCGGTGCTGGAAGAATTCGATGCGGCTATCACCGTCTTCACCTGCGATGCGGCCATAACCCGGCGCGAACATCTTTCGCGGTGGGATCTGCCGCTGGAATTCACCGTATCGGGTGGCGGCGGAACGGATTTTTGCCCGCCGTTCGAGCACCTGCGCGAAGAGGGAACCTCTCCCGCCTGCCTCATTTATTTTACGGACATGGAATGCGGCCACTTCCCGGAAGAGCCGGAGTATCCGGTCTTGTGGGTTACGGCAAACGGGGCGCATACCCCGCCACCCTTCGGTGACGTGCTGCTCATGCCGCCATCGGCCTGAAAACGGGAGGATACGGGAATGGATATGGAATGGACCATCATGAAAAAGCGCGGCAATTTCCGGCCTGTCCTGCGCTACACGCTCACCCTCACCGAATTTGAGGTGCAGTTGGGTATGCCGGCTGTGCGTGTGCAAAGCCCCATTCCCAAGCCGCCGGATGCAGGCTGGACCCATTGCTGGCCCGGACAGAACGAACGTGCGGAATGGACTCCCGCCGAGTGGTACCTGCTCATGACCCCATCATACCGCACGGTCACGGTCACGGAAGACATCCGGCTCCCGTGGCGTGCAGACAATGCATACCCGGAGGTGGAGGCGGCCTTCACCCAACTGCGGGAAGCCTTTGAGAGCGCCCTTGCCGATGCGGTGGAAAGCGCGCCGATGGAGGCGCGGGGCAGTATGCAGACCTCGGCCGCCGCCAAGCGCACCATTGCCCCCGCTTTTGCGGCAGAACGCCTGTTGCGGGCTGTCCGGGGCTGACCTATCCTTTTCGCTGTCCGTTAGAGCACATAGCCGGTTGCTTCAATCTGAAAGGCCGCTCCTTCCGGGGCGGCCTTTTTTCACGAAATCAGTCCTCGCGGTAGTGGCAGCCAATGCTCTGCCGGTTCCGCTTGGCGGCAAGGGTTATCACATGTGCCGCCTGACATCCGTGGAACAGGTCAATGAGCCGTTTGGAAAGCGGCGTCCGCTTATAAAAATCGTGCACGTTCTTGGCAAGCTGTCCCATGTCTTCCACGGCGCGCGAAAGGCGGCTCGTGGTGCGGGTTATGCCCACATAGTTCCACATGGTATGGCGTATGCGTGCCCAGTCCTGCGCAATCAGGGCGGGGTCGTCATTGTGTTCCTCGCCCGTGGGGTCCCAGTCGGGCACGGCATCGCGCAGCCGCCTGCTCAGCCTGCGGGTAATGCGCTTGCATATGTCGTCGGCGGAAGAATGCCCCCATAACAAGGCTTCCAGCAGTGATGTGGAGGCCAGCCGGTTGGCGCCGTGCACGCCGGTGCAGTTGCATTCGCCCACGGCGTACAGCCGCTCCAGTGTGGTGCGGCCCCTCGGGTCCGCCAGAATGCCGCCGCAGAAATAGTGGGCAGCGGGCACCACGGGAATAAGTTCCCTGCGGATATCTATCCCGAGATCCAGACAACGCCGGAAAATGGTGGGAAAACGCATGGCAAGGTCGTGCTTCACGCCGCTTGGGTCCAGATACACGCAGTCCTCGCCCTTCTTGAGCATTTCTTCCACAATGGCGCGGGCCACAATGTCGCGCGGGGCAAGGTCGGCGCGCGTGTCATAGCGCTGCATAAACGGCTCGCCCTTGGCGTTCACCAGCCGCGCCCCTTCGCCGCGCATGGCTTCGGTGATAAGGAACCGCCGTTCGGAGCGGTGGAAGAGGGCGGTGGGATGAAACTGCACATACTCCGCGTTGTGGATGCGTGCCCCGGCACGCGAAGCCATGGCAAGCCCGGAGCCTATGGAAGCCGGGCTGTTGGTGCTGTGCAGGTAAATCTGGCCCACGCCGCCGGTGGCAAGCACGGTGTAGTTGGCCAGCATGGTTTCCACATGCCGCAGCTTCTCGTTAAAAACATATGCCCCCACGCACTGGTTGTTCAGCTGATACCTGAATTCCTGATCGCGCGTGTGGTGGTGGCTGGTCAGCAGGTCCACCGCCGTGCGGTTGGTCAGCACGGTGATGTTGGGGTGCGTTGTCACCGCCTGTATCAGCCCGTCCATGATGGCGCGTCCTGTGTAGTCCGCGCAATGCAGAATACGCGGCACCATATGCCCGCCTTCGCGGGTAAGGTCCCACTCGCATTCCGAGTCCGGGCTGGCTTTGGCAAAGGGAATGTTCAGCCGCTCCACCAGAATGCGCCGCACCGATTCCGGTCCCTTGGTGCACAGGTAGCGCACGGCGGTCTTGTAGTTGCGGTTGTGCCCTGCTGTAAGGATATCCTTTTCCAGAAGCCGGGGGTCGCCCGCCGTGGCCTTGTAGACAATCCCCCCCTGCGCAAG
>CAYRLL010000201.1:0-2842 GCA_964425115.1 uncultured Desulfovibrio sp.
GCTTCAGGCTTACGCAGAGGCCATAGGCAGCGGTTTCCGGGTGTTCAGCTACGGCGATTCCATGCTCATCCTGTAGCAGGGAGGTCAGCCCGGCATGGCGGGCACCCCGCATGGAGGTTCCGCAAAAACGTGGTGGGGGTTAACCGTTTTTTTTGTGCCGTGCGCGGGCAATGCTCCCGTGCCACGGAAACGTTCCGGCCGCAGCGTGCTCCCCGGAGCAGGCGTGCGGCCCGCGTACGCCGCCGGGCGGCCTTTTCTTCCTGCCGGGCAAGGCGACATCCTTAACCTAGAGGTGTTATGAATGGCACGGGTAGAATTTCGCGATGAGAGGTGCAAAGGCTGCCTTCTCTGTACGACCGTATGCCCTGTGGAGATCATCTGCCAGTCTTCCCGCTTCAACAAGCAGGGCTACAAGGTGGCAGAGGTCAAGGCCGAGGACATGGAAAAGTGTACGGGCTGCGCCTCGTGCGCGCTCATATGCCCTGATCTTGCGATAACCGTCTACCGCGAGAAGAAGGAGAAGAAGTAACATGTCCGCAACTCAGACAAAACGCATCTTCATCAAGGGTAACGAAGCCATCGCCCGCGGCGCTCTGGCGGCGGGGCTTACCTGCTACTTCGGGTATCCCATCACCCCCCAGAACGACATACCGGAATTTCTTTCCACAGAGCTTCCCGCAGCGGGCGGCCAGTTCGTGCAGGCAGAGTCAGAGGTAGCCTCCGCAAACATGCTGCTGGGCGCGGCGGCGGGCGGCGCGCGCGCCATGACCACCTCTTCCTCGCCGGGCATCTCGCTCATGCAGGAGGCCATCTCCTATCTTGCCGGTTCCGACCTGCCCGCCGTTATCGTGAACATAAACCGCGGCGGTCCCGGCCTCGGCGACATCGGCACCTCGCAGGGCGACTACTTCCAGTCCACGCGCGGCGGCGGCCATGGCGACTACCGCACCCTCGTGCTGGCTCCCGGCACCTGTCAGGAAGCCTATGATATGATGATAGAGGCCTTTGATCTGGCCTTCAAATACCGCAACCCGGTTCTGGTTCTGGGCGATGCCATCGTGGGCCAGATGAAGGAACCCGTCACTCCGTGGGTGCCGGAAGCGATTAACAACTACGGCGCGGAAGACTGGTGCCTCACAGGGGCTAAGGGCCGCGAAAAGCGCCTGCTCAAATCCCTGTTCCTGGAAGAGGGCGCACTGGCGGGCCAGAACATACGCCTGCAGGAAAAGTACGCCGCCATGCAGGCAGAAGCCCGCGCAGACGTGTTCGCCTGCGATGATGCGGAACTTGTGGTGGTGGCCTACGGCTCCATCGGCCGCATCGTCAAATCCTCCATCCGCAGGCTGCGGGCAGAAGGTCACAAGGTCGGCCTTGTGCGCCCGCTCACGCTCTACCCCTTCCCCGCCGCCGTGCTGGAAGACCTTGCCCGTCAGGGCAAAAAGTTCCTCACCATAGAGCACAACTGCGGCCAGATGGTGGAAGATGTGCGCCTTTCCATCCGCAAATACGGCGATTCAGACTTCCACGGACACATGCCGGGCAACCTTCCCGGCTCGGACGACTTCACAGACCCCATTCTCGCGCGGTTGGGGAGGTAGGCCATGTCAGCAGAACAGATAGTCTTTCAGGCTCCCGAAATCATGATAGACCGGGCAACCCATTACTGCCCCGGCTGCCATCACGGCATTGCGCACCGCCTTGTGGGCGAGGTGCTGACGGAAATGGGCCTTGTGGATGACACGCTGTGCGTGGGCTCCATCGGCTGTTCCGTGTTCATCTACAACTACCTGAACGTAGACGCGGTGGAAGCGCCCCACGGACGCGCCCCCGCCGTTGCCACGGGGCTCAAGCGCGCCCGCAACGACAAGTTCGTGTTCACCTATCAGGGCGACGGCGACCTCGCTTCCATCGGCATGGCAGAGATAGTGCACGCCGCCAACCGGGGCGAGCGCATCTCCGTGGTGTTCGTAAACAACACCGTCTACGGCATGACCGGCGGGCAGATGGCTCCCACCACCCTCATCGGGCAGAAGACCACCACCTGTCCCGGCGGACGCTGCGCAGACCGCGAAGGCGCCCCCATCCGCATGAGCGAGATCATCGGCGGACTGGGCGGCACCGCCTACTGCGAACGCGCCTCGCTGGACAGCGTAAAGAACATCCGCCGCGCCAAAAAGGCCATCCGCAAGGCGTTCGAGGTGCAGCAGCAGGGCATCGGCTTCGGTTTCGTGGAGCTGCTCTCCGGCTGCCCCACCAACTGGCGCATGGACGCCGTTGCCGCCAACAAGCGCATCACCGAGGAAATGATCCCCTACTTCCCGCTGGCCGTGTTCAAGGATGTAACGGCAGAAGGCGCGCGCGAATGCATGCCGGAAGCCGACCTTTCCGAATCCGCCGGAAAATCCGCTAAGGAGGTCAAATAATGAGCCTCTATCAGGACGTGATCATCGCCGGGTTCGGCGGACAGGGCGTCATGCTCATCGGCAACCTGCTCGCCTACGCGGGCATGGAAGCGGGACTGGAAGTAACCTACATCCCCGTATACGGCCCGGAAATGCGCGGCGGCACCGCAAACTGCACCGTGGTCATCTCTTCGGAAGACATAGGTTCGCCCATCATCCAGCGGCCCAAATCGCTCATCGTGATGAACCAGCCCTCCATGGACAAGTTCCAGCCCCGCATGCAGGACGGCGGCGTGCAGATTCTGAACTCCTCGCTGGTGGACGTGGCGCAGGCCGACCCCCGCGTCAAGAGCTTCGCCGTGCCCGCCAATGAAATAGCAGACACGCTGGGCAACACCCGCATGGCCAACATGGTGGCCCTGGGGGCCTTCGTGCAGGCC
>CAYRLL010000202.1:0-2720 GCA_964425115.1 uncultured Desulfovibrio sp.
CCCCTTCCTCATGGAAGTGAACACCCGCATTCAGGTGGAAAACGGTGTTTCCGCCATGATAGCCCGCGTGCACGGGGAAAAGGGCGTGGACCTTATCAAGGAACAGATCCGCGTGGGTCTGGGCGAACCGCTGGGATACGGACAGTCTGACATCACCTTTGAGGGTGTGGGCATAGAGTACCGGCTCATTGCGGAAAACCCCGAGAACAAGTTCACCCCGTGGGTGGGGCGCATAGAAGCGTTTGGCTGGGAGCAGGAAGACTGGTTCCAGATGCACACGCATGTGCCCACGGACACGCCTTATGACATTCCTACCGAGTTCGACCCCAACCTCGCGCTCGCCATTATCTGGGGCAAGGATATTGCTCAGGTGAAGGAGCGCGGCGTGGCGTTTCTGGACAGGCTTACCCTGCAGGGATGCAACAAGGCTGGCGAAGCGTTGAAGTCCAACGTGAATTTCCTGCGTGACAAGACACCCGTCATCCTGAAATTCTAGGACTCGCACACACCGCGGAGACCGTTGTGTCCGCCCCGGTGCCATCACGACATCGACCGCCCCGCCATGCGGCGAGGGGGAGTGCCACTATGGATATTGATAAGAAGATACAGCATCTCACCGAGCGTCTTTCGTACATCAAGGACATTTTCGGTGGCAAGCAGGCGGAAAATGTCCGGCTGCTGGAAACCCGCCTTGAGGAGTTTGTCCAGAGGGAGAACGCGCTTCCCGCCAAGGAAAAGCTGGCTGCCGTAACCACCATCGAGGACCTGTTCAGCTTTGTGGAAAGAAAGCTGGAAACAGAACTTACCCCCATGGACAAGGTGCGCATTGTGCGCCACTCCCAGCGCATATGCCTGCGCGATATCCTTGAAAACGTGTACGACAACTACACGGAGATAGGCGGCAAGGACGAAAACAGCATAGACCCGAGCATGCTCATTGCCCGCGCCTACATTACCCGCCGTAGCGGGAAGAAGACCTACCACCAGCCGGTCATGGTCATAGGGCAGGAGAAGGGGCACGGCGAGGAGTTCCGCAACGGCGGCTCCGTAAAACCGTGGGGCAACGCCAAGGCGCTGCAGTACATGAAGGTTGCGGAAACGGAAAACATTCCCGTGCACACCTACGTGTTCACGCCCGGGTCCTTTCCCGTGGAAGACGCCCCCGGCGCGGCGCAGCAGATAGCCAAGAACCTGTATGAAATGGCCGGGTTGCGCGTTCCCATTATCTCCGTCTTTTCCGAGGGCGGGTCCGGCGGAGCGGAAGCCATAGGGCTTGCGGATATTCGCCTCATGCTCTCGCACGGCTATTACTCCGTTATCTCGCCGGAAGGTGCTGCAGCCATCGAAGGGCGTCTGCGTTCGGGAGACCGGGCGGGCGGCGAACTCATCGAAAAGTGCGCCATGCAGTTGAAGATGACCTCGGACGACAACGTGCGGATGGGGTATATCGACCATGCCATCGATGAGCCGCCTCTGGGGGCACGCCCTTATCATTACGATTTCTTCCGCCGTCTGCGGCAGGAAGTCATCCGCGCCACGGACGAGGTGGTGCTGAGCGTGAAGGGGTTCACTCCGTTCCGCGCCATGGCACTGCGCCGTCGCAGGGGCAAGACCATTGAGGATCTGGATATCGAGAATATCTACGTGCGCTGGAGTCTTACTCCCGCCGCACGGGTGACACTTCTCCAGAAGCGGCACAAGAAGTTCCTGCGGCTCTCGCGGCAGGCGTTTCTGGACCGCAGGCCTTTTTTGCGCCGCTTTTCCGCATGGTGGTACGACAAGGGGTGGGATATCTATTCCTACTTCAAGTACGACCTGTGGCGCAAACACCAGAAGCAGCTCATCTACGCCGTGGAAGAAGTGGACGCGGAAGCCCGCGTGCTTATGGAAAAGGTACTGCGCCCGTGGCGCAAGCTGACCAACGCGTTGCCTACAGCACAGGGCAAGGACGATTCCAAGGAACGCGAGCTGACCATGCTTTCGCAGTGGGATAAGGAAGATGAAGCACGCAACGGTGAGTGGAGCTATGTTTCCGGGCGCGCCAAGGAGGACAAGGCCATTACCTGCCCCAATGCCGCCACGCATGGCTGCCTTGACCTGTGGGCTCCGGACCTGTTCGGGGAATTCGCAGGGGTGTGCAACTACTGCGGACACCATTTCTCTATGGAATATCAGTGGTATCTGCATAACATCTTTGATCCCGGTTCCATCTTCGAATTCAACAGCGAGGTGGAATCCGCAAACCCGCTTGGCTTTGAAGGGCTGGACGTGAAGCTGGAAGAGGCCAAGAAGAAAACCGGCCTCAAATCCGCCTGCACCACCTTTGAGGCGCGCATTGACAATGTGAAGGTCGTTGTTGCCATGCTGGTGGCCCCTTTCCGGGGCGGTACCGTTGGGGCTGCAGAGGGCGAAAAGTTCATTCAGGCGGCAGAACGGGCCAAGAAGAAGCGGTTCCCCTTTCTTGCCTATGTGCACGGCACCGCCGGTATACGCATTCAGGAAGGTGTGAACGGCGTTATCCAGATGCCGCGCTGCACCATAGCCGTGCGCCGCTACATCGACGCGGGGGGCCTGTACCTCGTGCTGTATGATACCAACTCCTACGCCGGTCCGCTGGCCAGCTTCCTCGGCTGCTCGCCGTACCAGTTTGCCATCCGGTCGGCCAACATCGGCTTTGCCGGTCCCGGCGTCATCAAGGAAACCACCGGCATGGACATCCC
>CAYRLL010000203.1:0-2709 GCA_964425115.1 uncultured Desulfovibrio sp.
CGGTGGACGACAGGCGCTGGCTCATGGTGGGCACCCGGTACGGAGAAGTCTGGCGGATAACCCCCAACGGCGAGGCTGCATTGCTCCGCAGCGGTCTGCCTGCGGTGCTCTCGCTCACCATAGACCGCGACGGCGCGGCCCTGATAGCCACACCCGACGCGAAGGTGATACGTGTTCCGGCGGACTGACGTCCGAACCCATCGCCCGTCTGCCCGCGCGGCCCGTCAGGCTGAAAAAAACACTCTTTCAGGCCGTCCGGAAGCGGCAGAAGACAAGACCGGAAAATTTCCGGCCCTTATACACTGAAATGCAGATGTAAGCTTCCCGTGAAGGGCTGACCTTCCGGAAAAACGCGGCACATGGCCTGCCAGCATCCAGTGATGCGATCAGCCCTGTCCGGCAAACACGGTTCCGACCATGGACATGCCCCGTTCACGGTATGGCCGCCCTGCGGCATCCGTTCCTGCACCGGCTGCATATGCCTCCGCAGAATCCGCCATGTGGTCGCCGTAAGCATCCATCGCGCGGCGGAGCAACCATGGCGGTGCGGGCCGCGTAGCCGCTGCCCCCTGCGTCTGCTCTCCTGCGTCAGCCATCTCCTGCGTCATGTACGCCGCAGCCGTGCCCGCCGCACTTCCGGCATTGCGACCGCGATGCCCCGTGGTACCCTTGGCGCCGTTCCGGCTGGCCGTACTTACGGCACCTGCAACACCTGTCTCAGCGGCGGCACCCGGCCCATTGGATTCGCCCGGTCCGCCCGGCCCGTCCGGTCTGCCCACGGCCTCAGGTGTACCGGACACATCCGCCAGCCCCACACGCTCAAGCCGCAGTTCGCCCCGGGCGGCCATGGCTCTGGCCTTGGCAAGGCCGTGTTCCAGAACGGCCTGCATCTCCTCGGCGGAAACCACGCCATCCCCGTTCAGATCCTGCGTCACCGAAGGGCCGGAAGCCTTCTTCCGTTCTTCCTCACCAAGCGGGAAAGTCCCCTTGCGGTCATCTCCGGCCGGTGAACCGTCCCCTTCCGCGGCGTTACGCATGGCCGCTTCCAGCCCGCCGCCACCGCCGCCGCCCATAGCCTGCACAAGCTCGTCTTCGGTCAGGAAGCCGTCGCCATCCTTGTCGCAGGCTTCAAACTCCTCATCGGAAAAGGAGGACTCTGCGCGGGATATCTTGCCGTCGCCGTCCGCATCCTGCTCCTGTATGATGGCGGCAGCCATGCGGCGCAGGGCGGGATTATCTCCCTTGCCGCTTTTTTCCAGATGCGCCGCCAGTTCTTCCGGCGAAACAACCCCGTCACCGTTGGTATCCAGATCGGCAAACCGGCTGCGCGACATGCCCAGTTCAGACGCGCTTAACGCGCCGTCGCCGTTCCCGTCACGATCCGCCAGCAGGTTGCGGGCCATCTCCCCGTAATCCGTTTCCCGCGACTGCACGCGGGAAAGACCGGACTGCCACGTTCCGGTAAATCCTTGCGATACATCAATTCCGCTTACGCTCATGGCATCCTCACACCGTTGCCCCTTCCGGGTCACCGTTTCCATGCGGCAGAAACTGCCGATATCGGACAATGTGTGAGAATAAGCAAAAAACGGTCCGCAAGGGACCGTTTCAGTGCATTATCTATGATAATTCCGGCACAGGCACCGGCGGGGCTATTCGGGCTTCCAGTCCTTGATGCGCAGGTCCACAGTGGCTCCGCCGTTATAGCGGTCTATCCGCGGCGAATAGGCAAGGCGGATACGCCGCCCCTCAATCTGCGGCGACATCTCATCCGCCATACGCCACGCCTTGGCGTGCAGGCTTATGCCGCTGCGCGTATCCAGCAGCTCCAGCTTGAGATGTTTGCCCGCGAACACGCGCCGCGACTTGACCACAAGAGGAGGCGAGGCGAACACGGGTTCGCTGTTGCCCATGCCGAAGGGCTGCATCAGCTCCAGTTCTTTCAGCAGGGTGTAGTCGGAAGCCAGCTCGAATCCCATCTCGCCGTCCACCCGCAGGTGCGCGGCCAGCGGCTCCGTTCCTATGGTTTTTTCCACAATAGCTGCGAACCGCTCACGGAAGCTGTCCAGATTGCCGGGCGGCATGGACATGCCCGCAGCGAGCCGGTGTCCGCCAAAGGACATAAACAGATCGGCGCATTGGGTAAGCCCCTCATGCAGATGAAATTCACCTATGGACCGCGCAGAACCTTTAACGGCCTCCCCCTCCCGGCACAGAATGCAGGTAGGCCGGTTATAGGCCTCCACCACGCGTGAAGCCACAATCCCTATGACTCCGGAGTGCCACTCCTCGCCATAGAGCACCAGCGCGTTGCGATGCAACTGCGCCTCGGCCTGCCGCATGGCCTCAGCCTGAATGCGTTCTTCGGTATTCTTGCGCTCCTCGTTCATGCCGTCCAGCAGTGCAGCCAGACGGCGCGCCTCTGCCGGGTCCGAACACATGAGCAGATCCAGCGCCAGATCGGCCCGCCCCATCCGGCCAGCGGCGTTTATGCGGGGCGCAAGGCCAAAGGCCACCTGCCCCGCTCCCACAAATGCCGCGGGCGCATAGCCGGAAACCTCTTTCAGTGCCGCCATGCCCACGCGCCTGCCTTCCGCCAGCACCAGCAGACCATTCTTCACCAGCACGCGGTTCTGTCCCGCAAGCTCCACCACGTCGGCAATGGTGCCCAGCGCCACAAGGTCCAGCAACGGCCGCACATCCAGCCGC
>CAYRLL010000204.1:0-2465 GCA_964425115.1 uncultured Desulfovibrio sp.
GCAGCCCCTCAGGCTGCTATGACCATTCCAGCAGCCTGCGTTCGCCCTGCAGGGCGCGCAGGGCCGACAGTTCCTGCGAGACTTCAAGGCAGCCGAGGTAGGTGCCTGCCTCGTCCCGCACCGCAAAGTAGCGTATATGGATGAACTGCCCGTGCAACTGGAGCCAGAACTCCGCGGAATCGCGTTCGCCGTTTTTGAATTTGGCGACGATTTCTTCCACCATATGCACGGACTTGGACGGATGGCAGTTGCGCACATCGCGTCCGATGATGCCTGCTGACCGGGGGAATATGCGGTGATTGCTGTCTGAGTAGTAGGCCACCTTGTCGTCCGCATCCACGAAGGTCATGTCCAGCGGCAGGTGCTTGAGCATGAGGTTGAGCACGTGGGGTTGCAGCCTGCCCGTATCCAGACGAACGGCGTCCTGCGGTGCGGCCGTATGCGGGGACGCATCGTTCTGGGCACCGGGAACCCATTCAATGCCGGGAGTGACCCATGCGTAGCCTATTTCATCCTCGCCGTGCCGCGCCCGTGACCACTGCTCTTCGCTGAGCGATTCCAGCGCCATGGGGAAGAGCACATGCTCCTCCTTGTATACCATGTCCTTGATGGCGAGGCAGGTTTCGCGCAGGGTATCCGCCGTCTGCTGCGGGTTTTCGCGGTCCCACTCCCCGGTGGTTTTTTTCAGCAGCGCGCGGATATCGTCGTGCACCGCCCACATGACCTTGGGGGGAGCTTCTATGCCGTTTTCCTCCAGCAGGGGAAAGAGCTGGTATTCCTTGCGGGAGTAGTGGATGCGGATGTTGGCAAGGTCTTCAAACGTCTGGCGGAGATACTGGTCGGAGAATGCCCAGACGGTTTTGGAGACGGGCTGGCCCATGCGGTCCAGCTGGCTGAGGATTTCGTCTGCAAATTCCACGGCCTGATTGTTTTCGGCCATGTAGGTGTGCACCGGGTGGCCGGCGGGCATGGAGGGGCGGTCGTTGCAGTCCAGACCGCCCTTGAAGAGTTCCACGTGCAGGCCGCACAGGCGTTTGATTTCTGTTTCCGGCAACCCTTCCGCTACCAGAGACTGTTCCAGCGTGGCTATTTCTGCCGCAGAGATATCGCCTACGGTTTCGGCAAAGCGGGTTTTCAGCGATTCCACGCTTTCTCCGTCGTGCAGGGCGCGGATCATCTCCTTGAGTTTGGTGCGGCGTTCTGCGTCTGAAAGTCCCTTGGGGGCGGGGGCGGCCACCTGCGGCGGCACCACCGTTACCGCCTCGCCCGTCTGGCGCATGATTTCGCCCGCGATGAAGACGAGAAGGTCTACCGGTGCCACCTGCCCCATGGAGGCAGCCTGAGACAGGGTGGCCACGCGGCCCAGCGTGTTGCGCAGCACGGGGTTGCGCAGTTTTTCATAGGCCGGGTTGTAGCCTGCCAGAGCATCCACAAGGAAGGGATATTGCTTGGTCAGGTCCAGTATTTTGGTTTCGGTGCGTAATTCCATAGAGGCTCCTTGTCTTGGCGGAGGGTATGCTTGGGGGACGAATGATGGAAGGGTAGCACGGTCAGGACGGCAAGGACAAGGATGAAACGAAAACGCACCATCCCCGTTGCAGGGCGGGCGATGGGGAGGGGTGGATATCGTTCCCGGCGCGGGTGCATCATGAAGCGGGTGTGCGGTTTTCGGACCTTGCGGTTCGTGTCCGGTGCGGGCTTGCGCCTCCGTCATCTCCCCATGCCGGATGGTGTCGCACCGGGCTGGCCGGTACATTCCGTCGGTGCCCTGACGCTGATAATCTTTGGCCGGTGTGGCATGATTCCCGTTGCTGACCCGGGAACGATATCCGATACCCGTATATCGGTGTGAGTGACCATTCTCTTTAGGGAGGCACTCTCAGTTGCGGGGGAGCCGCTGTACAAAGGCTGCGCTTGGAGGATGGGGGCGCAATATTATTGATACTTTTTGCATCGGGCAAGGTGAGACATGGAGGGGAGAGAACGAATTGCAGCGCGATAGCGGGAAAAGGCTTGCCAAGTAAGCCCGGCTTGCGTACAACCACCCCTCGTCTTGCCTTAAGGCACAACCTGCCAACTTTATTGCAGAAATGGATAGAGTGCGGTTCGGAAGAAAGGTGTTGACAGCAGGACACGGATTCACTACAAGGTGTTTCCTTCACGGGCGGTTAGCTCAGTTGGGAGAGCATCGGCCTTACAAGCCGAGGGTCACAGGTTCAAGCCCTGTACCGCCTACCACGTGCGGAGCGGTAGTTAAGTCGGTTATAACGCCGGCCTGTCACGCCGGAGGCCGCGGGTTCGAGTCCCGTCCGCTCCGCCACGATAAGCATCGGATGTGTTCGAAAGAGCACATCCGTTTTTATGATACGCGACATTGTCGCAACGATTTTGGCCCTTATCGGGCCGCCTCTGCGGAGCGGTAGTTAAGTCGGTTATAACGCCGGCCTGTCACGCCGGAGGCCGCG
>CAYRLL010000205.1:0-2430 GCA_964425115.1 uncultured Desulfovibrio sp.
GAGAGGGAAAGGTCGCGCAGGCGCCCGCCGCCGGTGGAAAGGTTCAGGCAGGCAAGCCGCAGTATCTCATCGCCCTCCCGGTGCCCGGTGCGCCGGGCTCTGGGAATGTCGCTGCCCACCATGGCGCGGGCCAGTTCCGCCGCCGTGGTGTCTGCCGTCTGCCGTTCAAACACCACCTCGCCGTGGCGCAGCACCACGCATCGGTCAGAGGCGGCCATAACCTCGCGCATCTTGTGCGTGATGAAGATGACGGAAAGCCCCTGGCGCACCAGTTGCCGCAGGGTGGCAAACAGGTGGTCCGCCTCCTGCGGGGTGAGCACGGAGGTGGGCTCGTCCAGTATGAGGATGCGCGCATCGCGGTAGAGCACCTTGAGAATCTCCACCCGCTGCCGTTCACTCACGGAAAGGTTCCGCACCATGGCCTGCGGGTCAACGGCAAGGCAGAACCGCTCCATAAGCTCGCTGAGCCTGCGCAGGGCCGTTGCCTTGTCGTGCCGTGCGCGGGTGAGCCGTTCGGTGCCGAGGATGATGTTCTCCAGCACCGTCATGTTGCCCGCAAGGGTAAAGTGCTGGTGCACCATGCCCACGCCCGCGTTCAGGGCTGCGCGGGGCGATCCTTGCGGCAGGGCGGAGCCGAAGACCTCCACCGTGCCGGAATCTGCCACATAGTGCCCGAACAGGATGGACATGAGCGTGGTCTTGCCCGCGCCGTTTTCTCCCAGCAGGGCAAGCATCTCGCCCTGCCTGAGCTCCAGCGACACATCGCGGTTGGCGATAACGGGTCCAAAGGTCTTGGTTATCCCGTGTAGTTTGAGAACGGTTGCTGTCATGGCCTTGAAAAGGCCCGCCCCGTGCCGCAGGGCAGGGGGGCGGGCCCGTTTAACGGTTTAACTGTGTACTAATGCGCGGGCCGTTGCGGCAGAAGCCCTGCCGCGCGGAGTTCCCGTTCGTGCATGGGGCGCATCCCCATGCGTTCCGGACCATGCGGACCATGTGTTCCGGGCGTTCCGGGCTTTCCGGTCCATGCGCTTCGGTCAGGGCGTTCCGTATTCAGCTAGAACGTAGACTTGGGTTCGTCGTCGTTGATATCCACCACAAAGGAACCGTTCAGAATGGCGGCAGAGGTTTCCGCAACCTTGGCCTTTATTTCGGCGGAGATTTTGTCTTCAAACTCATAGTAGGGGGCAAGCGATGCGCCGCCCTTGGCCATCATGGTGAACTCGCGGTAGTCCTCGGCGGCAAAGGTGCCGGCCTTCACGCGCTCAATGGCGTGGCCAATGGCGGCATCCATGTCCCACAGGGCAGAGGTCACCACCACATCGGTGCCGTTCTCTTCCTTGTTCATGTCGTTCACGTTGCCAAAGGCCACAAGGCCCTTTTCACGGGCTGCGTCCACCACGCCCGCGCGTTCGGCGTACAGCACGTCCACGCCCGCTTCAATCTGGGCAAAGGCAAATTCCTTGGCCTTGGGCGGATCATACCACGAGCCGATGAAGGAAACCTTGAACTCCACAGCGGGATTCACAGCCTTGGCTCCGGCCATGAAGGCGTGGAACAGGCGGTTCACCTCGCCTATGGGGTAGCCGCCCACCATGCCTATCTTGTTGGCCTTGGTCATGGTGCCCGCGATCATGCCCATAAGGTAGCAGGGCTCATGGATGTAGTTGTCAAACACGGAAAGGTTGGTGCCGCGCGGTCCCATGGTGTCGCCCATCAGGTAGGCCACATTGGGGTAATCTTCCGCCACCTTGGTCACGTCGCGGGAAATGCCGAAGGCCTCACCCACGATAAGCTGCACACCCTGCTCGGAGTATTCGCGCATAACGCGGATATAGTCGGTGTTGGATACCTTTTCGGAATAGACGTACTCAATCTCTCCGGCTTCGGCGGCCTTGACGAGGGCCTTGTGGAGGCAGGCGTCCCATTTTTGCTGGATGGGCTGGGTGTAGATGCCGGCGACCTTGATTTTGCCTTCGGCCATGGCGGCTGTTGCCAGCAGGGCCATGCTCAGGCAGAGCGCAATGGTGGTGAGGATGCGTTTCATCAGGACTCTCTCTCCAAAGGATGAATGGTGGATGAATGGTCTGCGGCCTATTGCAGTCGTTTGCAGTCGGTCGCGCTCGGTCGCGATCGGTCGCAACGGGTTGCAACGGGTTGCAATCGTTTGTAACGGACAGCCCGCCTGCATGCCGCACTTTCCGCAGTGCCTTGCAGGACGTGACACACCGAAATGCAATGCCGGTGCCAAAGGACAGTCGCCAACCCCTTTGTTGCAAACATGCGTAATTTCGTATAGTTGCCACGCAAAGCACCGGGTGTTCTCCCGCTGTTCCCCCTTTGCTTCGCAGGCGGCCTGCACATTCTTGCAACAAACCACCGGGGAACATGCTTCAACTTGACAAATTTGTCAATCAAACTCGCACGGCTGGG
>CAYRLL010000206.1:0-2276 GCA_964425115.1 uncultured Desulfovibrio sp.
CAAAGCGCACCAGCATTCCCCGCAGCCCCTGATGCAAAGCGCACCCGCGTTACCTACAGCCCGCGCCCCGTATCACTGAGGCAGGCGCAGGCGCGAAACCGCGCCGGTTCAGGCGCAGGCACGGAACCGGGCGGCGAGTTCCTCTGCCTCCGGGTACATGCGCAGCAGGTCATCAATGCTTTCGCGGCGGCGGATAAGACGCGGGCGGCCATCGGACCCAATGAGCACCTCGGCGGGGCGCAGCCGCTGGTTGTAGGGCGAACTCATCACATAGCCGTAGGCTCCTGCGTCCAGCATGCCGATGATGTCGCCTTCCTTGATTTCCGGCAGGGCGCGGTCCTTGGCGATGATGTCGCCGGATTCGCAGATATTGCCCACGATGGACTGCACCATGGTTTCCGCCACGGGTTCGCCGTCTTCGCGGTAGATTTCCACATCGTGGAAGGAATCGTACATGGCGGGGCGCACCAGTGTGTTGAACCCGATGTCTGTGCCCACGAAGCGCTTGGCTCCGTTGTTCTTCACGCTGTAGCAGGTGCCCAGCAGCAGCCCGCATTCCGCCACGATATAGCGGCCGGGTTCGCACATGAAGCGGCCCTTGTAGCCGGTGCGGTTGGAAAATTCGGTAATGGTCGTATGGAATGCGGTGCCCAGCGCTTCAAGGTCCAGCCGGGCCTCCCCGTCGTATTTGCGGTACGGGATGCCGAAGCCGCCGCCGAAATCGATGATTTCCAGACCGTTCTCCGCACCGGCGGGTACCACCCACTGCTCAGCAATGGACAGCAGCACCTGCATGGCAGCCACATATCCTTCCGGCTGCATGAACAGCGAGCCTATGTGCATGTTCACGCCGCACAGGGTGAGGCTGTGACGGGCAAGAATGGCGCGCACCTCGTCCATGCTGGCGGGGTCTACGCCGAACTTGGTCTCCTTGCCGCCGGTGACCACCTTCTGATGGTGTCCCGCGCCGATGCCGGGATTGAAACGCACCACCACCTTGCCGCCGGGGTTGATCTCTCCGAACAGGTCCAGCTGCGAGAGCGAATCCACGCTGACGTACACGCCGTGATCAATGGCGAACTGCATCTCCTCTGCCGAGACGTTGTTGGAGATGAACAGGATCTGGTCAGGCGTGAAGCCTGCCGCAAGGTTCATGACGATCTCGCCGGGGGACATGGCGTCTACAACCATGCCCTCTTCGCGGATGATCTTCAGCAGATGGATGTTCGTGTTCGCCTTGGCGGAATAGTTGGGCGTGAAGCCGGGATGGGAGGAAAGGGCCTTGATCTCGCGGCAGCGGCGGCGAAGCATATTTTCATTGTACACATAGAGTGTGCTGCCGAATTCCTCCACCAGTTCCATGGGCGTGCTGAGCCCGAAAAATTCCACGCTGTCCGTATAGGCGGAACGAACATTGCCCATCGTCATTCTCCTGTAAAGCCTCCCCGCAGCCTGATAAGCTCAATCTCGTTGAGCAGAGCCTCGCGCATCAGGTAGACGAGATGCTGGTTCTTTGAATACAGGCACTGGCCCGTGTCTGCCTCCACCAGCCCCACAATGACTTCGCTGGTGTCTGCGATGAGTTTCACGTTTCCTGTGCCCGCGCTGTTCTTCATGAATTTCGTGCCCGCGATGCCCGGGTCATCGTTGGAAAGGATGACCACCTTAAGCCCGCGACGCACGCAGTCTTCTATTTCGTTGCGCAGAAGCACCACATTGGCGGAGTGCATGGAGATATACACCCGTAATTCCGCCAGCAGCAGCATGTTCCGCATCTTGTCCAGCGTGTTCTCGTAGCCGGAAACGGTAAGATACGGCGCGGCTCCCTCTTCCTGTTCCGGAAGGTGCTGTTCCAGAAATCCTATGGTTTTCTCGCATGACCGGCGCAGGTTCAGCAGCAGTTCCTGTTTGGGAATAGCCACGTAGCGGCTGGCATCTTCGCTGGAGACAACAGCCCCGCCCTTTTCCACAAGGCTGGACAGCGCCGCGTAGGCATTGGAGCGGGATATGCCCGCCGTCTTTGCCGCCTCGTAGCCCGTCATGCCGCCGTGACGGCTGAGCGTGACGTACATGAGCGATTCCTGCTGCGTGAATCCGAACTTCTTGAGCGCCTGAATGAGTTCCATTTCTTCCTCAGTGGTACTAATTGGTACTACTACAATTCTCCTGACCCTGCGTCAAGAGCCTTGCCCTGTTCCTGAAAACAATTTTCAACACGCCACCCCGCGCGAAGGGCCGGAACCTACGCCCGGGGCCGCGCGGATACAAGGGAAAAC
>CAYRLL010000207.1:0-2253 GCA_964425115.1 uncultured Desulfovibrio sp.
TGTCCGTGCAGTATCGCTGCCTTGCGCCGCTGAATGGCATAAGCTTCACGAAAGGCTCTCGGGCTGTCCGTTAGGTATATGTCCATCTGGGATGGGTATCTCCGGGATTGTCAGACCCGAGTCTCTGGCGGGGGAGGCGATTTCAGAGGCTGCAACACAACGCAGCATGGTGTGAAAGGCCGGGGTCACAAGACTCCGGCCTTTCGCATGTGCGGAGACGAGGCATACGGGCTACGCCAGTACATCGGTAAAAATTGTATTGCAGCACTTACTTTCCGGTAAGTACTTGTCGCAATGTGTGCAGGATGGTATTGCCGGGAGTGATTCCATGTTTCATACACCAATAACCGCAGGAGATAGTGATGAACGTTAAACTTCCTGATGCTGTTGCAGCATTCTTTGAAGCAGACAGGCGAAACGGAGATGCAGTGGCACATTGCTTTACACAGCATGGCATTGTTGTGGACGAGGGCATTACCTATGAGGCGCACGCTTCCATCGCCGCATGGAGAAACAATGCAGCGACACAGTATGAATATACAGTAGATCCATTTCAAGTTACGATTGCGGGAGAAAAGATCATTGTAACAAGCCATGTTGCAGGTACATTTCCCGGAAGTCCGGTTGATCTGACCTATACCTTTGTTCTTTCGGGCGATAAGATTGCGCATCTGGAGATTACGCTGTGAGCTTTGATCTGCATCTGGAAGAAAAACGCATCGTGGTAACCGGGGCGACGCGCGGATTAGGAGCCGCCCTTGTGGAGCGGCTGCACGGACTTGGCGCGCGCGTGGTCGGCATAGCGCGCAGCGTTCCGGCGGAGCGGCGGGAAGGGGTGACGTATATTGCCGCCGATCTTACCTCCGCCGACGGATGTGATGCCGCTGCTGCCGCGGTGCGGAAGCAGCTTGGCGGCGTGGACGGGCTGGTCCATTCCCTTGGCGGGTCCGGTGCGCCGGGTGGTGGATTTACAGCTTTGTCCGATGCCACATGGATGGAGGAGCTTTCTCTGAATCTCATGCCGGCAGTACGCATGGACAGAGCTCTGGTTCCGCTTATGCTGGCGCAGGCAAGCGGGGTTGTGGTGCATGTCACCTCCATCCAGCGGGTGTTGCCCCTGCCGGACTCCACCACTGCCTATGCGGCCGCTAAGGCTGCGCTAGCCACGTACAGCAAAAGCCTTTCCAAGGAGATAACCCCGAAAGGGGTGCGTGTCGTGCAGGTGAGTCCCGGATGGATTGAAACTGAAGCCGCCGCAGGCTTGATGGAACGCATTGCCAAAAGTGCGGGCACAACCACAGAGGGCGCACGGCAGATTGTGATGAATTCCCTCGGCGGCATTCCGCTCGGGCGTCCGGCCCTGCCGGAAGAAGTGGCAGACCTTGTGGTGTTTCTTCTCTCTTCCCGTGCTGCTTCCATCTCCGGTGCGGAGTTTCGCATTGATGGCGGCACCGTACCCACCACGTGACAGGGCGCAAGAAAGAAAACGCACCAACGCCGGGCAGGCGGGGCTGCGGTGCCGAAGAATGATTGGTCACGCACCGTTTGTCTGCTATTATCCTTCCCGCAGGAGCAGTGATCCGCTGTTGCGGCAGCCCTGCACAACAGACCGTTGCACCGTATCAGCCGTTCAGGCACTATCGCACATGGAGCAAGCATGACCGCACCACGTAAGCACGAGTATACGCGTGAGACTGCCGCAGAGGGCGTGAAACAGATGCTAAAGCTGCTGGAAGGCCGCTGGAAGCTTGTTATCCTCTTTCACCTGTTCGGCGGGCGTGTCATGCGTTTTTCCATGCTGGAACGGGCTATCCCTGGCATCTCTCAGAAGATGCTGAGCCAGCAACTGCGGCAGTTGGAGCAGGACGGCATTGTGCAGCGCACGGATTACAACGAAATTCCGCCCAGAGTGGAATATTCCCTGACGGAATGGGGTCAGGCACTGTGTCCGGCCCTTGATGCCCTGCTCACATGGGCGGCGCAACGGGAGCAGTTGTGTGTGGCGCAGGCCGCAGGCGTCTGCGCCACGCAGGGATAAGCCGTGCGCCTGCACCCGGCCATGGTGCTCTCATCTCCACCAGTCCGATTACCCCTGCACTTTACCGGTAGTCTGCCGTGTATGGCCTTGCTGCGGTTGGGGGAGAGCTTAAGGCCGGAACCGTGTGGTTCCGGCCTTTTGTTTGTAGGCGGGGGCAAGTTTGTGTGCGCTGAGTGTGGCTTGACGGGATGCTTTTTTGAAACTAAATTCAGTGC
>CAYRLL010000208.1:0-2215 GCA_964425115.1 uncultured Desulfovibrio sp.
GGGGAGTTTGAGCGCACGCAGCGCGAGCTGGATTCGCTGGAAGAAGGCTTTCTGGATACAGGTGCCGCCCCGGCCGTTCCGCGTCTGGCAACCGCAGACTACACAGGCAAAACGTGGGTAACGCGAGAGGCCCCGTATATCGACAGGCTGTCCACCTTCTGGGCCGTTTCCCGGTATGTGGACAAGGCTGCGCAACTGCGCTTCCTCAGCCCGGATGAGGCACCCCGCGCAGGCGAAATTCCCTTCGACATGTCCGAGGGCATCTTCTCACACACCGGCCCGCTCATCACCTTCGAAGTGGTGCTGAAAAGCTTCGGGATAGGTGAAGGCACGGATGCCGTTGCGCGCGGATTGGCAAGACTGACAGATATCGTGCGCTGCATAGACACGCGCGAGGATGAAATCCTTCCGCCCGATGCGGAACTCCTCCGCCGTCTGCTGGACGGATACATCGCCGTCTCGCAGGACGACCATACCCTCACGCAGCGCATGCTCACCCTTTTCGATGCCTTCATGGCCTCATTTCAGGAGTAGATCATGACCGCCAACGGAGAAATACTGCGCCTTTTCCGCCTGCTCTGCGGCATCGGGCTGCTGGCCAGATTCTCATACGCCCTTGCCCGCAACCCCGTTCTGCCGCTTTTTGCGCTGGCGCTGGGCGCAGGGCCGGAAGGCATCGGCCTTGCCGTGGGCATTTCCACGGTCACCGGCATTTTCTTCAAGCTTCCGTCCGGCGCGCTTTCCGATGTCATAGGCCGCAGGCGCACCATGCTGGCCGGGCTGGTGGTTTTCGGGTGCATGCCCTTCGCGTACCTGCTTGTTTCCAGCTATCAGGGACTGGTCATTGTGCGCTTTCTGCACGGCCTTGCCACGGCCATTTACGGTCCGGTTGCCATGGCCGTGGTTGCAGACGTGGCAGGCCAGCGCAAGGGAGAAATGCTCTCATGGTTCTCCTCCCTGGCCATTCTGGGCACCCTTCTGGGAGCGCCTGTGGGCGGCTTCCTGCTCTTCATGCTTTCCGGCGGCAACGACCCCACCCTGTTCGACTTCCGCATCGTCTACCTTGCCAGCGGCATAGCGGGGGCCACCGCGCTTGTTCTGGGGCTGCGCACCCTGCGCAATGGCGAAACCCATCCCCGCACCGGCACGTTGAAGCAGCGGTGGCACCTCTTCCGGCGCGGCATAGGCGAGGTGGTTTCCGACCGCAGGGTGCTCGTCACCTCCTCCATGGAAGGTGTCCAGAACATGAGCATGGGGGCGCTGGAAGCGTTTCTGCCCATCTACGCGGTCACCGTTGTGGGCCTTAACGAATTTCAGGCGGGCATGCTCTGGGGCGCGCAGGTGGTGGTCACCCTCATTGCCAAGCCGCTCATGGGCCGTGTGTCCGACAAGTGGGGACGCCGCCCCCTCATCGTGGCGGGCCTGTTCCTCTGCGCGGTCCCCTTCATGCTCATCCCGCACCTCACCACCTTCTCCTCGCTGCTGCTGGCCTGCGCCCTGTTCGGCTTCGGAGAGGCGTTCGTCACATCTTCCTCGGCGGCGCTGGTGGCGGATTTCTGCCACGCCCGCAACTACGGTGCCGCCATGGGTACCTTCGGAACCATTTTCGATATCGGCCACGCTTCCGGCCCCATCGTCACCGGCCTGCTCATCGCCGCCCTCGGGTACGGAACAGCCTTTGCCATTGTCGGCACACTGCTCATCGCAGCCGTGCCCGTCTTCCTGACTCATGTCCGGGAAGAGCCATCCCCCCTCTGAAACAAGGAGTAAACCATGCCTCCGTTAGCAGACCATCTGGCTTCCAGCCTTGCCCGTACCGGAAAGGAGTACCGCGAGGTGCACGAATGGATCGACCATGAAGAACTCAAGTATGAACGCCACGACTTCTCCAAGGTGCTGGAGACAGCCGCCATGTTCCGGGAACAATACGGAGAAGAAGCGGCACAGGAATACGTGAACCACCTTGTGGAAGACCTGCGGGCACGCTTCTCCAAGTATGTTGCCCAGCATGAGCAGAACATGCAGGACTGCATCCGCTACTTCGCAGGCTGATGCCCTTGAACAAAACTGGCCGGCTCCCGCAAGGGAACCGGCCAGTCCAGCATGATGACAAAGAGTTCTTTGAGTTTTTTCGCCTCCGGCGGGCAGGGAGCTGAGCCCCCTGCACCCCGCATTAGCGAGATAAATCCGTTTTTGACTTCAGACTCGGCTTTAC
>CAYRLL010000209.1:0-2186 GCA_964425115.1 uncultured Desulfovibrio sp.
TGTTGCGCACCGCCCAGGACCACCAGCCCGTCCCAGCCTTGCGGTGTTTGCGGGAGACCGTGCGTCTCTGCTTCTTTTCCTTCTTCTTCTTCTTTCGTTTTTCCGGGCATGACGGTGGTGAGCCGTGCTCCTGCCCGCTCCAGTGATTTGCAGAAATTGCCGCCGGGGGCGTCTTCATCGTGCTGCACAACAAGGATGCGCGGCGCAGGCGGGCCTGAAAAAGGCTCTACCGCCACACAGGTTTCGTAATAGGGTGTGCCCAGCCCCACCACGCTGGCAAGGTCGCGGGTGAGCCGGTTCAGGCCGTGCCCCGCCTTCATCCAGCCGCCGCGTTCCGCCACCAGCACATCGGGGCGTTGCCCTTCCTGCGTGCGCAGGGTGGCGCGTATGGCTCCCGCCGCACTGCGCACGGTGACGGTATCCCCTTGCGCAAGACCCAGCCGGGCAGCTTCTGCCGTGGCGAGAAAGACCACCGGCAGAGGGGGGTGTTCCGTCATGGTGCGCTCTGAACAGATGGAGCCGTGCGGAGCGATGGTGAGCAGGCGGTAGGGGTGGGCCTGGTCGGATTTTTCCAGCAATTCCGGGGAGAATTCCGTCATGAACTGATACTTGCCGGAAGGGGTGGCAAAGGTTTTATCCGCATAGGGGACCATGGGGGCGGGATAGCGGAAGGCGGCGGTGGCGAGGGTGTCCATATCGCAGCCGTGCGCCCTCAGCGGGGCGCAGAGGTCGTGCAGCCAGTCTCTGACCGGGCGGCGGAACCGCTCCGCAAAGGGAAAGCGGGTGGCCAGCTCGTGGAACATGTGGAATTCTGACCGGCACAGGCCCACGGGGGCTATGGCCTGATTGACAGGCCCCACGTAGTTGTGGCCGTAGCTGGCCATGACATCCTGTTCTTCCAGAAAGGTGGTGGCGGGCAGGAACACATGGGCATGGTCGGCCGTATCGTCCATGAAATGGCCTGAATAGACGACAAATTCCGCCTGCGAGAAGGCCTGCGCCACCTTGCCGGAGTTGGGCGCCATGCACACGGGGTTGGATGCCGTGACGTAAATCATGCGGATGGGCGGCTCGTGGGCGTTCAGGATATCTTCGCCGATGGTGGGCATGCGCAGGGACCGGCGGGGCGGATTGAGGCTGTCTCCCCAATAGTGCTGGTCGTAGGGGCCGTATTCTTCGAACCCCTGACTCACGCCGCCCCCGGCAATGCCTATGTTGCCGGAAATGGCTCCCAGCGCGTCTATGGCGCGCAGGGAGTAGTGGGCGTGTTCATGGCGGTGCAGGCCCCAGCCCAGAAGTATGGAGGTGGGTTTCTGCCGCATGAGCGTTTCGGCCAGGAATTGCGCGTCTGCAACCGGGACGCCGCAACGCAGGCACAGGTCTTCCACGCTGAATTGGTCAAGGATGCCCAGATATTCCTGTGTGCCCACGCTGTGCTGCGCAAGGAAGGTGCGGTCTTCCGCCCCGGCGGCAAGGATGAGTTTGGCGGCGGCCATGGCAAGAAAGGCGTCTGTGCCTGCCTTGGGACGGATGTGGCGGGTGGCCAGCGGCACGGTTTTGCTGGGTGCCGGGTCCACCACGATGACGTTGCCGCCGCGTTTGCGGATGTCGTGGATGACGGGCACAAGGCTGATGTTGGTGGAGACGGGATTGCGCGCCCACAGAATCATGGAGGCGCTGTTGTAGTGGTCCAGCGGGTCGTGGGAGACGCGTTCGCCGAAGTCCAGATTTTGTGAGGCCTGCCCGGTTCCGCCGCACAGGGAGCCGTGCGTGGTGGTGACGCCGCCGAAGAGGTTGAAGAAGTATCTGTTCAGCAGCTTGAGGGCCGTGCGCTCGCCGTATCCCTGATAATACAGGATGGCTTCCGGGCCTGAGGCATCGCGGATGGCGGTCATGCGCAGGGCGATGAGGTCAAGGGCTTGGTCCCATGTGGTTCGTTGCCACGGGGATTTTCTGCTGCTCCTGACCATGGGGTGGGTAATGCGCTCCGGGCTGTAGACCCGTTTGACATAGCGGGCGCATTTTACGCAGGCGACCCCGCGCGTGAGCGGATGGTCGGGGTCTCCGGAAAGACGTATGATACGGCCATCTTCTACAGTGGCGATAAGCCCGCATGTGTTGGGACAGTCTCTGGTGCAGGTGGTGATGATGTGCCTGCGTTCACCCATGGTGCGCTCTCCTGCGTG
>CAYRLL010000210.1:0-2080 GCA_964425115.1 uncultured Desulfovibrio sp.
ACATCGGCTTTGCCGGTCCCGGCGTCATCAAGGAAACCACCGGCATGGACATCCCTCCGGACTACCACCGGGCCTATCGCGCGCTTTCACGCGGGCACATTCAGGGCATATGGGACCGGCGCGATGCGCGGCATAACCTGCGTCAGGCGCTGCTCACCATGGGTGGGCGCAACCTCTACTACAGGTAAGGGAGCAAGCCATGCTGGATATCACCAAACTGCTTGAAGAGATAAAGGCCTCTCCCTATGAGGAGGTGGTCATCCATGCCCCCCACACCGGCATAGTGAGCTTTGCCGGGCTGAAGGAGGGCGACCGTGTGGTCGGCCCCACGGGCATGTGGAAGGAGATTCCCGGAACACGCCTTGCCACGCTGGACCGTGAACGGAACAAGAAACCCATCCTCTCCGTGGAAAAAGGTGTGGTCGCCAAGGTGCACTCCGAACTGGAAGGTACCTTTGTGGAGGCCGGTACGCCTTTGGTGCAACTGCGGCACTACCTCTCCAAGGACGAGGTGCTGGGCATCATCCTGAAAAAGGCACTGCATCTGTTCTGCGCGCCGGAACGGGCAAAGTACTACTTCGCTCCGGATGCGGACAAAAAAATCAAGGCTTCCGGTCCAAAGGCCGTGACTGTGCATGACGGGCAGGAGCTGTTTATCATGTCGCGTATGAAGCGCGAGGCCGCCCTCAACTACACAGGGCCGGAGGGCGTGATTTACGCTGTTTACTTCCAGCATAACGAGAACGTGGATGCGGGCGCGCCCCTCATCGGCGTGTGCCCGCCCGATCAGGTGGGCATGATCGAAGATGTGGTCATCCGCGTGCAGACGGAGTGGGTGGAACAGGACTAACGGAGACTGACCATGGGCAGGGTATTGCAGGTCCGGGTGTGGGCCACTACCTACAATGACGATGATGTGCTCAGGGAATGGCCCCGGCTGCATAAGCTGGCCTGGCCTGTGGAAAGCCCCGTGTATGTGGCCAAGCAGGGCGTGCTGGAAATGGTGGATACCCTTGTGGACGCCCACCGGTTTGCAGACTGGCCTGATGATGTACGGGAACTGACCGGAGAAGGACTGCGCCAGCTCGCCGCATTGCGTGTGCAGCTGGATGCGGCTCTGGCCGACTGGGATCCCAAAACCGCCAACAGGCTGACGGATCAGATTGAAGACCTGCTCACGGGTATTGAAAAAGTTCTCCCCAAGGCGTAATGATGCATCTCCCGTGAGGGAGAACCTGTATTCTTAAGGAGCCAAGGCATGCTGAATAAAGTAATGATCATAGGGCGTCTGGGCGCGGACCCGGAGTTGCGCTATGCGGGAAACGGCACGCCCATTGCCAGCTTTAACGTGGCGACGGACGAATCCTATACCGACCGCGAAGGCAACAAGGTGGACCGTGTTGAATGGCACCGCGTGGTTGTTTTTCAGCGGCAGGCGGAGAACTGCGCCAACTATCTGGGCAAGGGCAGCCTTGTATATATAGAGGGCAGCCTGCAGACACGGCAGTGGCAGGACCAGCAGGGGCAAACCCGCTATACCACCGAGATCAAGGCGCAGCGCGTGCAGTTCCTTGACCGCCGGGGAGAGGGCGCGGGTGCCCAGCAGCAGGGAGCAGGGGGCGGAGAACGCCGCTCCTATGCCAATCAGGCCGGCTCACAGGGCGGTTCTCATCCCGGATCACAGGCCGCCGGCCAACCCGGAAGGGGCGGGCGCGGCAACCAGCCTGCCTACATGGATAACGCCGGTCCGGGATATGATGAAGACCTCGGCCCCGCCTTTCCTTCTGAAGCCAGCGGCATGGATGACGTGCCCTTTTGACGTGGACCGGTTTTAAATTTGTAAACAACAAGGGCGAAGCTATTGATATAGCTTCGCTTTTTTGTTGTTGGTGTTATTCTTCAAATGTCGCTATTTTTTATCTGTCGTGTACCAAAAAAAGTGTAAATATCTATGACTAGATTTATCGTCCGAATAGTACGTGCGTCATCCGGTGAGCGCTTGCCAGTGTTGCTTGATCGTTCAAGAGGTAATCCCCCCGAAAAATGATGCTTCTGAAAAGTAGAATTTTCTCGTAAACCC
>CAYRLL010000211.1:0-2000 GCA_964425115.1 uncultured Desulfovibrio sp.
GGATACCGGACGACCCACTGAGGTGGTTCCCGATCGCCTGCCCCAAGGCATGCGCATCTATTACCCGGCCGGGGTCGCCAAGAAAGATGTCTTTGACCCCGCCGCAACCGTCATGATCCACGACGGCCCGACGCCTGTATTCATCCGTTTTCCCGCTTCGTCCACCGAACCTCCGCTTGAGATAACCGTCAAACTGCTCTTGTGTTCTCAGGACAACTGCTGGCCGGTGCACCACATACTTGAGGTAGATTGGAACACCTCCAAACTCGCTTCTGCGCAAATACAGCCGTGGTGGCCCCTTTCCGGGCAGTATACGGAAACCGTTCCGACACAAGGCGGCGAGACAGTAACAGTGGGCGCCGGCGCATCGCGTCTGGCAGCCGAACTGGGTGTGGAGCTGCCCGCCGCAACAGGCGCAGGCAAAATGCCCCTGACTGCTGCAAGCGGTAAAACCGGCAAGGACACAGCCGTGTCCTCCGCAGGGCCTGGGGCATCTCCTCTCTTCAGTCCCGGAAAAGGCTACAGCATAACCCCCGTCTTCTTCATGCAGTCGCTGGAGGTGACCTCACTGGGCAAGGCCATACTTTTCGGCCTGATAGCGGGACTCATCCTGAATTTCATGCCGTGCGTCCTGCCCGTCATAAGCCTCAAACTCTCCTCTATCGTATCCGCCACGCATATCGCCGATGAGTCCGCACGCATACGCCGTTTCAGGGAGCACAACCTGCTGTTCGCGGCCGGAATCCTGACATGGTTTCTTGCGCTGGCCGCCATCCTTTCCGTGGCGGGACTTGCATGGGGGCAGCTTTTTCAGGACCAGCGCCTCGTTACCGCCCTTCTGCTGCTGGTCTTCACGCTGGGGCTTTCCACCTTTGACGTGTTCGACCTGCCCATGCTGAACCTGCGCGGCATTTCGTCCGCAGACGGCAACGGGCGCTGGAGCGCCTTTTCCACGGGCCTTCTGGCCACCCTGCTGGCAACACCATGCAGCGGCCCTTTCCTTGGCGGCGTACTGGGCTGGGCCTTCATGCAACCCCCCGTGGTGCTGGCAACCATCCTCACGGCCGTAGGCGCGGGTATGGCTTTGCCGTATCTGGGTATGGCCGTGTGGCCGGGACTGGTACGGCACTTTCCCAAACCCGGTGCGTGGACCGTTACCCTGCAACGCATTGTGGGCTTTTTTCTTATGGGAACAGCCGGGTACCTGCTGACTATCCTGCCTGCGGCGCGGCTGCCTTTCCTGCTGGCCCTGCTGTGGATAACCGCCATTGCGGCATGGATATGGGGACGTTTTGCCGGCCTGTCTGCCCCGCCGCTACGCCGCTGGATTGTCAGGATTTTATGCTTGGCGCTGATTGCAGGAGCGCTTCTGTATGACGGGCGGGGAACCAGAATATCTGACGGTCAAAGCCCGTGGCAGGCATTCTCGCAGCAACAGTTTCTGGAAAATGCGGGCAGGCACAATCTGGTGCTGGACTTCACTGCGGACTGGTGCCCGAACTGCAAGATTCTGGAGCACACGGTACTCACAGAGGCCAATCGGGCCCGATGGGCACAGGAATACGGTGCAACCTTCGTCAAGGTTGACCTGACGCGCGAAAACGAGGAAGGGTATACCCTGCTGCGTGCGCTGGGGTCCCAGTCCATTCCTGTGGTGGCGTTTTTTCCTGCGGGAGAAGGGGCTTCCTCACCCCTCGTATTACGCGATCTGTTCACCACAGACGTGGCTGAGGCGGCCCTGCGGCAGGCCTTTGGCCGATGAAGACACGGCAGACTAAAGCCCGCAACGCTCCATGTGTTCGCGCACTGCCTGCCACACGACTTCCGGCTCAAGCCCTTCAAGACACGTGTAGCCAGTTTCGCAGGAATTACGGTTGCACGGCTGGCAGTCACAGCCAAGTGCTGTCTGGGTATGCTCCGCAGAAGGAAACGTCCATGCAGGGCTTGTGGCTCCCAGCACGGTAAAGGTGGGAGTTCCCACTGAAACGGCAATATGGCGC
>CAYRLL010000212.1:0-1956 GCA_964425115.1 uncultured Desulfovibrio sp.
CCGGGATATAAACGTTTTTTCAGATAAGGAACCGAATATGCTGACGGATCGTGAAGTACTCAGCACGCTGAACATGCTGCGCAACGAACATCTGGACGTGCGCACCGTCACGCTGGGCGTGAGCCTTTTTGACTGCGCCAGCGACAATTTCGACACCTTTGCCGACAAGGTGCGGGCCAAGATTCACCGCTATGCCGAGAAGCTGGTGTCCACCTGCGATGAGGTGGGCGATAAATACGGTATTCCCGTGGTGAACAAGCGCATCAGCGTGAGTCCCATGGGAGTGGTGTGCGCCTCGTTTTCGCCGGACCAGATGGTGCGTGCCTGCAAGGTGCTGGACGAGGCAGCCAAGGCCGCAGGCGTGAACTTTCTGGGCGGATTCGGCGCGCTGGTGGAAAAGGGTATGACGAGAGGTGACCGGGCGCTTATCGATTCATTACCGGAAGCTTTGTCCGTAACCGATTGTGTTTGTTCCTCCATTAACGTGGCCTCCTCGCGCAGCGGCATAAACATGGACGCTGTGGCTCTGATGGGCGAGACCATCAAGGCCATAGCCGAGCGTTCCGCAGACCGCGACGCCATAGGCTGCGCCAAGCTGGTGGTTTTTGCCAACATTCCGCAGGATGTGCCCTTCATGGCGGGCGCGTATCTCGGTGTGGGTGAGCCGGAGGTGGTGATCAACGTCGGGGTTTCCGGTCCCGGCGTGGTGAAGAAGGCCATTGACCGGGCCATGGAGAGCAATCCGAACCGCACGCTGGGTGATATTGCCGAAGTGATCAAGCGCACGGCATTCAAGGTGACGCGCGTGGGCGAGATTATCGGTTCCGAGGTGGCAAGCCGTCTTGGGCTGCCCTTCGGCGTGGCAGACCTTTCGCTGGCACCGACCCCGGAAGTGGGCGACTCTGTGGGCGAAATCTTCCAGAGCATCGGGCTTTCGTCCATCGGAGCTCCGGGTTCCACCGCCGTGCTTGCCATGCTCAATGACGCGGTGAAGAAGGGCGGGGCCTTTGCCTCTTCCCATGTGGGCGGGCTTTCCGGCGCGTTCATTCCGGTATCCGAAGATTCCAGCATTGCCGCCGCAGCCGCCTCCGGCGCGCTGACCATGGAAAAGCTGGAAGCCATGACCAGCGTGTGCTCCGTGGGGCTGGACATGGTGGCTGTTCCCGGTGCCACCTCTGCCACCACGCTTTCCGCCATTATCGCGGATGAGATGGCCATAGGCATGATCAACAACAAGACCACGGCCGTGCGCATCATTCCTGTACCCGGCAAGGTGGTGGGCGATCTGGTCAGCTTTGGCGGCCTGCTGGGCGAGGCGCGCATCATGGCGGTTCCCGGCGGCACGGCAGATACCTTCATCAAGCTGGGCGGGCGTATTCCGGCCCCCATACACAGCCTTAAAAACTAACGTTTACAGGCGTATGCGGTTGGCGCACCCGGCGTAAACGGCACGTAGATATGACAAACAGCCCCCCGGCTCCGAAAGGAACCGGGGGGCTGTTTTGCGTCGCAGGTATGTCGGTTGAAAACCTACCCTACCGGGGGCGGAAGGTGATGCGTCCGCGGGAAAGGTCGTAGGGCGAAAGTTCCACGGTCACCGTGTCGCCGGGCAGAACCCGGATACGGAATTTGCGCATCTTGCCGGATATATGGGCCAGCGTTTCCAGGCCGTTTTCAAGTTGTACCTTGAACATGGCGTTGGGCAGGGCTTCCAGCACCTGGCCGTTCACTGCAATGGCGTCTTCTTTGGCCATGGCGTCCTCCTAGGGGAAAGGGCAGGTTCCGTGACCATCTGCGAATCGATGCGGAAAGAAACTTGCCGTTGGGAAAAAGATGAACCCCCCTGCCGGTACAGCCGGAACAGGGGGGTAAATTTGGTAGCGGGGGCCGGATTTGAACCGACGACCTTCGGGTTATGAGCCCGACGAGCTACCGAGCTGCTCCACCCCGCGTCAT
>CAYRLL010000213.1:0-1617 GCA_964425115.1 uncultured Desulfovibrio sp.
CATACCCCCATTAAGCAGGAGCATGTGGAATACGAGCCGGGGGTAGGCGTTACAGGGCAGGTGTTCTCTACCGGCCAGCCGGTCATTGTGCCGCGCATGAAGGATCATCCGGCGTTCCTCAACCGCGCTTTCGGGCGGACCGAGGAGGAGTTGAAGTCGCTGGCGTTCATCTGCGTGCCGGTGCTTGGTCCGGGTGAGGACGACGATTCGCGGGAGGTTATCGGCACGTTGAGTGTGGATACCCCCGTGAGCGAGATGCAGAAGCTGAACGGACAGTCCAAGTTCCTTGCCGTGGTGGCGGGCATGATTGCCAACCACGCCGCCTACCTGCAGGAGGAAATGGCGAGGCAGAAGCATCTGATGTCGCAGGGGCTTATTGCGGGCGACAACGTGGAGACGGGATTCATTCCGCCCAACATTGTTGCCGCCTCCAAGGCCATGCGGCTGGTGCTGAACCAGACCGCGCAGGTCGGACCCAGCCGGGCCACTGCGCTGCTGCGCGGGGAATCCGGCACGGGCAAGGAATTGCTCGCGGAGGCCATTCATCAGGCCAGCCCGCGCAGGGAGCAGCAGCTTATCAAGCTCAACTGCGCTGCCCTGCCCTCTGAACTGGTGGAGAGCGAACTCTTCGGCTACCAGAAGGGCGCGTTTACCGGCGCGGTGCAGGACAAGAAGGGCCTGTTTGAACTGGCAAGCAAGGGTACCCTGTTCCTTGACGAGGTGGGGGAACTTAGCCCCACGGCGCAGGCCAAGGTGCTGCGGGCCATTCAGGAACAGGAAATACAGCGTCTTGGCAGTGAAAAGACCATAACGGTGGATGTGCGGCTTATCTGCGCGACACACCAGCCTCTTGAGGAACTGGTGGAAAAGGGGCTGTTCCGCGAAGATTTGTATTACCGCATTAACGTTTTTCCGGTGTTCATTCCGCCGCTCAGGGAGCGGCGTGAGGATATTCTGCCGCTGGCGGAACATTTCCTCAGCCTGTATGCAGAAGAATATACCCGCGATATCAAGCGGATATCTACTCCCGCCATTGACCTGCTCACGCAGTACCACTGGCCGGGAAACATACGCGAACTGAAGAACTGCATTGAGCGGGCCGTGCTGGTGTGCGATGAACACGTTATCCGCACCTATCATCTGCCGCCATCGTTGCAGACGGCGGAAAGCACGGCAACGGATTCCAACCTTTCCTTCTGTGAGGCGGTAGCCAAGTTTGAACAGGAACTGCTGGTGGATGCCCTGAAGAAGGCACGCGGTAACATGTTGCAGGCAGCCCGCGACCTGCGCGTGAGTTACCGTATTGTGAACTACAAGGTGAAGAAGTACGGGCTGGATGCCAAGAAGTTTGCCGTGGCCAAGGGCAGACCCCGATAGCGTTTGGCTTGTTTCCGGTATGCTTGCAAGGGCGGCGTTGTTATGACGCCGCCCTTTTCTATGGATGAGGTATACGGGGGCATCGGAAAGCGGGAGCTGTTTTGTTGTATGCCCGCCTATATGCCGAAGGCGCAGCCGTCTGCACGGGGATCGCTGCCCCCTTCGTAGAACCCTTGGCCGCCCCGCAGGATGATCTGCCCGCGCCCGAACAGTTTGCGATCAAATCCCGACACCACCTGC
>CAYRLL010000214.1:0-1583 GCA_964425115.1 uncultured Desulfovibrio sp.
AGGCGGCAGCATGGGGACGCCATCGTACATACTGGCCGGGTGCGAATCTGGCGCACAGAGCTTTTATTCCGCCAACCACGGGGCGGGACGGGCCATGAGCCGCACGGCTGCCCGCAGGGATATTGCCGCCAAAGCAATGCTTGCCGCGCTGGACCGCAGCGGCATACATATCCGCACCAAAGACCCGCGAAGCATTGCGGAGGAGGCTCCGCAGGCGTACAAGGACGTGGACACCGTGGTACACGCAACGGAAGCCGCGGGACTTGCGCGGCGCGTGGCCCGGACCGAACCCCTCATCTGCATCAAGGGATAGCCATGAAATATGTTTCTGCCTGCACACTGGACTGCCCGGACGCCTGTTCCGTCATTGTGGAAACCGGGCCGGACGGCAAGGTTTCCATTACCGGCAACCCGGACCATCCCTTTACCAGAGGATTCATCTGCTCCAAGGGACGCAAGGCCCATGAACGACTCATCAGCCCGGAGCGCATTACCACGCCCCTTGCCAAGGTCAACGGCGAGTTCAGGCCCGTGGACTGGGACACCGCGCTGGACCGCATTGCGGACAGGCTGAACGCCCTGCGCCATGTGCCTGCCTCCATACTGCATATACGGTCCCACGGCTACCGGGGGGCACTGGCGGAAGCCAGCAGGTTCCTGTTCCGCTCTCTTGGTGCCTCCACCACGCGCGGAGCACTGTGCGACGATGCGGGCATAGAGGCCTGCATTGCGGACTTTGGGGCACTGGATCACAATGACCCGCTGGATATGCTCAACGCCGGGTTCATCGTGAACTGGGGCAAAGACCTTTCGCGTTCTTCCATACACACCGCCCAACTGGTGAAGGAAGCCCGCAAGCGCGGCAGAAAGGTTATCTCCATCTCACCCGGCGGAGACGGCAACGCCGAATTTTCCGATACCGTCATACGCATACGCCCCGGAACCGACCGTTTTCTGGCCGCAGCCATCATCCGCAAGCTGCTGGTGCGCGGGTACGCTTCCACCAGCGCCATTTTCAAGACTGCCAACTGGGATATCTTCAAGGAGCTTATTGCCGCACAGGACGAACAGAGCCTGCTGCGCGACTGCGACTGCACGGAACAGCACCTGAACCTGCTGGCAAACGTGTACGGCAACATGGACCTGAAGCCCGTTGCCAGCATCATCGGATGGGGAGTGCAGCGGCATGTGTTCGGGGCGGAAAATGTGCGCTTCATCAACGCTCTTGGCCTGCTTTCCGGGCATGTGGGACGGGCGGGAGGCGGGGTGTATTTCAACATTTCCTCCGGTCGCAACCTTAATACGGACTGGGCAAAGAACGCGGGCACCCCGGCGAAGCGGCTGCTCCTGCCCGCCATCGGCAGAGAGATTTTGCAGGCAAACCCGCCCGTGAAATTTCTGTGGGCGGACGGTTCCAACTTTGTAAACCAGACACCGGACGCCGCGACCAACGCCGCCGCCATGGACGCCATTGACTTTAAGGTGGTGGTGGACGGCTACATGACGGACACCGCCATGCGGGCGGACATTATCCTGCCGTGCGCCCTGAACCACGAACGCGAAGAGATTCTGGGGTCGTGCCT